>CANDYP010000001.1 GCA_947425005.1 Rickettsiales bacterium
TTTTTACCGTCCGCGAAGTGTTTCCCTCCTCCTTCGAAATCCCCAAAAAAATTCAAAAAATGCTCAAAGAACAGGACAAGATCTTTACCAATCTTTACGGCTTTCAGTCGCCTAATTTAGACGCTGCAAAAAAAAGAGGAGACTGGTCTGAAACTAAAAAATTTCTTGATTCTGGTGCGGAATGGTTGATTCAGCAAATTAAAGATTCTGGCCTGCGCGGCCGCGGTGGCGCTGGTTTTCCGACTGGCACTAAATGGTCTTTTGTGCCAAAAAAATCCGATCCAAATTTGAACCCTCTTGCCACGCAACTTGCGACCGCGTCGCAAACGCGTGACCTCTCCCTAAACAGGGAGAAGGAAGGCAAGCCGCACTATTTAGTAATTAATGCTGACGAATCTGAGCCGGGCACTTGCAAAGATCGCGACATCTTGCGTAACGATCCGCACAAACTTTTGGAAGGTTGTCTAATTGCCGCTCGCGCCATTAATGCCAACACTTGCTACATCTACGTTCGTGGTGAATATTACAACGAAGCCGTCGCATTGCAGCGTGCAATCGACGAAGCTTACGACGCTAATTTAATCGGAAAAAATGCCTGCAATTCTGGTTGGGATTTAGACATCTTTGTGCATCGCGGCGCCGGTGCCTACATATGCGGAGAAGAAACCGCCTTGCTGGAAAGTTTGGAAGGAAATAAAGGTCAACCCCGTCTGAAGCCGCCATTTCCGGCGCTTATCGGGCTTTACGGCTGTCCGACGGTAATTAATAATGTTGAATCAATCGCGGTCGTTCCGGAAATTTTACGTCGCGGACCAGCGTGGTTTGCGGCTTTGGGGCGCGAAAGAAATACCGGCACTAAAGTTTTTTGTATTTCCGGTCACGTCAACAAACCCTGCAATGTTGAAGAAGAAATGGGAATTCCTCTGCGCGAATTAATCGAAAAACATGCTGGCGGCGTGCGTGGCGGCTGGGATAATTTACTCGCAATAATTCCGGGCGGATCGTCAGTTCCAATGCTTAACAAAGAAGTTTGCGACACGGTTTTAATGGATTTCGATTCACTGAAAGCGGCAGGCTCCGGCCTTGGTACCGCTGGCGTCATCGTGATGGATAAATCGACTGACATCGTTGCTGCCATCGCTCGACTTTCGCATTTCTACAAACACGAATCTTGCGGACAATGCACGCCATGTCGCGAAGGCACGGGCTGGCTGATGCGCATCATGGATCGCATGATTGACGGCAGAGCTGAAATCAAAGAAATCGACAAGCTTTACGATTTAACTAAACAAATTGAAGGCCACACAATCTGCGCTTTGGGTGATGCCGCCGCCTGGCCGGTTCAAGGTTTAATCAAAAATTTCCGCGGGGAGATGGAGAAGAGGATTGAGAGGAATAAGGCGCATTCGAATTAAATAAAATCTGAGTCAGTTCAAGAAACCCCCCTACCCCCCTTGTCAGGGGGGCTTGATCGAGCTCGGGTTAACGCCCCCCTGATAAGGGGGGTAGGGGGGTTTTTCATCCCCAGCACAAACTTCGCACAAACTAATCACTCCAACTCATGCAAAAAATCGTCGCACTAATCACCGCCTGTGGTCGCGGAAATCGCTTCAATCGTGGCGAAGGAATTCCCAAGCAATATTTATCTCTTGCCGGCGTACCACTTTTGCGCCACTCGATCCTCGCATTCTTAAATCATCCCAAAATCGACGACGTGATTTGCGTGATTCATCCCGAAGACATGGGGATGTACGAAGAAGCGGTTGCTGGTCTTGATTTGTTAAATCCAGTCTACGGCGGCGACACTCGCCAAGCCTCGATTCGCCTCGGCCTAGAAGCTTTGCGCGAATATGCGCCCGACAAAGTTTTAATTCACGACGGCGTGCGTCCTTTTGTTTCTAAGCGCATCATCAACGGCATTTTGGAAAAATTAGAAACTCATCCGGCGGTGATTCCGGCGGTTGCAGTGGAAGACACGCTCAAAAAATATTCTGACGGAAAAATTGAATGGACCTTGGAGCGCGAAAATTTGTGGCGGGCTCAAACCCCGCAGGGCTTCATTTTCGAAGATATTTTAAATTCTCACATCGCGTTTAAAGATTTACATTTTACCGACGATTCGTCGCTCAACGAATATGCGGGAATTCCGGTGGCGATTGTTCCGGGTTCGCAAAATAATTTTAAAATCACAACAGAAGAAGACTTTGAACGCGCTAAGCGCATGGTCTCGATGCTGATTAAAACTGTGAAAGAAGAAAATCGCTGCGGCACTGGTTTTGATGTTCACGCGTTTCGCGAGCGCAAGAAAGACGAAGATGATTCGATTCGCTTGTGCGGAGTTGACGTAAAATTCGACAAAAAAATTGTTGCTCATTCAGACGGTGACGTCGGCATTCACGCTGCCATTGACGCGCTTTTGGGTGCTATTGGCGCTGGCGACATCGGCGAACATTTTCCGCCTTCGGATTCAAAATGGAAAAATATCGACTCGCGCGAAATGCTAAAAATTATTCGCCATTTATTGATAAAAAAAGGTGCGACAGTTTTGAATCTTGACCTCACGGTGATTTGTGAAAAGCCAAAAATTTCTAAGTTGAAGGGCAAGATGGAAGAAGAGTTGGCAAGGGTTTTGGGAATCTCTGCAAGCCGCGTTAATGTGAAGGCTACAACTACCGAGAAGTTGGGGTTTCTGGGGCGCGAAGAGGGAATTGCCGCGCAAGCTGTGGCGTCGGTTTGGATGGCAGTGACCGAAGAATAATTTATTTAGTGCGCGCCACTTCCAAAGATTTCTCCTGCAACCAATTCATCCTCTCTTCAATCGTAATTTTGAGCTGCTCCATCTCCTCCTTGTTCGCATCTTTCGCCACGTAAAATGGTTTTTCGTCCAAATAAAAACACAGAGTTGAAAAGGGCAGTGGGATTTTAAATTGGTCCCAAGTCTTGAGCTGCAAGAATTTCGAAGACGAACAAGATGCTGCCAAAATTCCTGCCTGAGCAATGCGCGCAATATTTACAATCTCACCATTAATTTTCTGATTAGGTCCGCGTGGCCCGTCGGGTGTGATGTTCAGCGAGTAGCCTTTTTTCAAGCCCTCGAAGATTTTTTTGAAGCTGCCAATGTCGATGCCGCGTGAGGATTTGCGCCCATCGCGCGAAGATCCTAAAATCGAAATCAATCCGAACTTCTCCATTATTCTGCCCACGAAACGGCCGTCACCGTGGCGTGAAGCTAGTGTCATGTAGTTGCAATCGGGGTAAAGTTTTTTGGGCTCTTGCGTGACGAAAGGGGCGATCATCAAGCGATTGTGCCAAAAGACAATCAACAGCGGCAGCTTGTTTTTCGCGGCATCCAGCACCGAATTCTGATTAATAAAAATCCGACGACTGCTGTAAAAAACCAAATTCATGTAGCCCAAAAAAATCAAACAAAGCAGCTCTTGAAACAGCCAGCTGTACGTAATTTTCCGCAGCAATACTTTGAATTTGGTTTTGACGTCGTACCATTCAAGGTCGGTCTGAACGCCAAATATTTTCCATTTTTTAGCCATTTTTTAGAAAATCTAAAATAGTTGTTAGTTTTTTGAGCCCAACAGTATCAACGATTAAAAGCGGCCCTTCTCCTAATCTTCTCCTAATCTTCTCCTAATCTTCTCCATTTAGGAGATCGAAATGTTCCGCAGTTTTTGATGGCCTTATCTTTCTTGGACATTTCTTGTAGCAGGTTATCTATTTTTTTCTTTTTTGCCTCAATGGATAAAATATCTGACAAATATCCCATTAAGATTTCGTCAATATCTTTGCGAGACATCTCTTTAAATTTATCTAAATATTCCAGCACCCACGCTTTGTACTGTTGCTTGGAAAATGCTCTATTTTTAATGTATTTTTCTTTTTGATTTGTGGCTGAGGCAATTTCAGCAGCGATAAAATAGCGGGGCTTTCTACCTTCAATTAAATTCTGCTTCTTAAGAATTTTAACATCTTCATTGCCTACGGGAAGATTTTTTTGAATGCGATCAAGCAGAAGGGTCGTCGGAAAATCTAAATCTTTTTCCATTAAAATTTGCGAAAATCTCTCATCAATTATTTTGCCGTAAATTGTTACGGACACTTCTCTGTTATCAGTTCTGTAGTCAGGTGCCGGAAAAAATTTTCTAATTTGTGCTAGATAAATTTTGTTGATACCGCTGCCTTCGGTATCAACAATGCCAAGCTCGCGCATTGCATCGGCTAGAAATTTATTGCGATATTTTTTTGGTGTTTTCGTGCCCTCGATGTAATCCTCTACCTTGCCCTCAAAAAAATCTCCGGCGTTTTCAAAAATTAAGCGGTCGGGTTTTTCGTTTAGTACTATTCTGTTGTTTTCAGTGTAGTCTTGATGAGCAATGCAGTTGTTCAGAGCTTCTAGAACCGCTTCGGAGTCGTATTTATCAACCGAGTCCGGATACAAGCTGTTATTGGTAAAAACTTTAACCTTGTTGTTTCTGATATCGTTCCAAGTGTCGTTCAGCGTTAAAAAAAAGGGAGGATGAAAAGTTTTCGAGGTGATTTCATTCGGAGCCAAATTCCATCCAACCAATCTGTGTATTATCTCTGCTTGCGACGGTATCAAAAAATTGGCTGATTCGGGCTTTCCCAATAAAATTAAGGACGTGCGTGTAATTTTACCGTCAATGGTAATGCGTGCCTTATCGAGTAAAAGCTGTTGATTTGTCAAATGAGTCAAATTCCTTCTCTTCTCTCTAATCTTGTCGCAAGCCTTATTTACAGCTTCTGGAGAGAGGTCTTCAAAAGAGGCCTCTTTAATAATTTGCGCTGACCAGTCTGTATCGGAGTTGTAAATTTTTTGTAAAAGATCGGAATATTTTTCATTTCTCAAATCAACGATATGGCTGTTGATGCGGCCCCAAGACGTCTTGTTGTAAAGAACGGGCTCCCCCTTCGCAGCTGTAAATTTAAACAAAACAATCGGAGCTTCTTTGTAAGAAAAGCGATGGATTTCAAATTTTGTTTTGGGGCTGATATGTGTTCTGAAATGCAGCTCGAGAGGTTTCTTATTCTCTTCAAAAGTGAGTTTTGTTCCCTTGATGTTGTGGCTGAGATCCTCAATTCCAAATACCAGAAAGCCAAAGTCTTTATTGCGCAAGCAAGCCCCATTTGCTAAGGCGGAGAAATATTTTCCTAATTCGTCAAAGTCATAAAAACTTTGTTTGAATTCGGTAAATTCATTTTCCCCTTCCAGCAAAAGTTCTTCCAAAAGTTTTTGCAGTTCTGTTTCGGTCATCTGGTGAAATGATGTTGGTTGCTAAATTTTTTGCCCAGTGCCGGCCCAATCTTTCACAAAAGTTTCGAGGCCTGAGGTGGTCAACGGGTGAGAGATTAATTGTTTGAGAACTTTGCCCGGGATGGTGGCGACGTCGGCGCCCATTCTGGCGGCGGCGGTGATGTGGATTGGGTTGCGGATGGAGGCCACTAGAACTTCGGTTTTAAATTCCGGGTAATTGGAGTAGATGTCGCAGATTTCTTCGATCAACGCCATGCCGTCCTGACCAATATCATCAAGCCTTCCCACAAAAGGTGACACGAAAGTGGCGCCGGCTTTGGCGGCCAAAATTGCCTGAGCGGCAGAGAAGCAAAGTGTGACGTTGGTTTGAATTCCTTTGTCGGAAAAATATTTGCAGGCCTTTAATCCGTCGAGTGTCATCGGCAATTTGATGCAGACATTTTTGGCGATTTTGGCCAAGATTTCGCCTTCGCGAACCATTTCAGAGTAAGTGGTGGCAGCAACTTCGGCACTGACTGGGCCGGAAACGATTTTACAAATTTCGGCAATCACTTCTTTAAAATCGCGACCGGATTTGGCGATTAAACTTGGATTGGTAGTAACGCCATCAAGAAGGCCAATGTCGGCGATTTCTTTGATTTCAGCAATTTCAGCAGAGTCGATGAAAAATTTCATAAAGTTTTTTGTTTGAATTTTGGAAGGAGGAGCTGTTGGGTGAGGGCCCTGAAATTAACCCTCCCGAATCTCTTAATCAACCTTCATGTCGAAAATTTTTGCGCAAGTTTTGTTGCCATTGGCACTTGACGAGCCCTTCACCTACAAGGCTGTGAGCGGGGTCGAAGAAGGTGATGTGGTACGCGTGGAATTTGGCAAAAAAGAAATTTGGGGAGTGGTGACTGCGGTTGGTTTTGATGCGCCGCAAAATTTTTCTGAAGCCAAAATCAAAAATATTTTAGAGACAAATTCGCGACTAAAATTCACTAAATCGCAGTTAAAGTTTATTGAGACTATTGCGACGTACAACCTTGCTAGTCGTGGTTTGGTACTACGTGCTTTTATCGGAATTTTAAACTCGGATAAGGTCAAAAAAATTCCTGAAGCTTTGCAGCAAAAAGTTGCTCCGGAAAATTTTTCGCTAAAAAAATTATTGCCCAAGCAGCAAGAAATTTTTGATCAACTTGCGGTGATGATGACGGCGGAGCCCGTATCAGGTCAGTCCGTATTTCTTCTCGACGGAGTTACTGGCTCTGGCAAAACTGAAATTTATTTTGCGCTGATTGCCAAAATTTTAGCAAAGAGCGCGTCGGGGACTTCGCCCTCCACACTTGTCACCCCGCCGTATGACGTGGTCCATCGCGATGCGACACAAGTCCTTATCCTCCTCCCAGAAATTGCTCTCACCAGCCAATTGCTTCTGCGCTTCGAAGAGCAATTCGGTTTTAAACCCGCTCTCTGGCATTCCAAAATTTCTAAGAAAGAGAAGCGTGAAATTTTTTACGGTGTTGCGGAAGGGTCGGTTCGAGTCTTGATCGGCGCACGTTCGGCCCTGTTGCTTCCTTTCAAAAATCTGCGCTTAATCATCATTGATGAAGAGCACGATTCCTCTTTCAAACAAGAAGACGTCTTCAATTTTCACGCCCGTGACATGGCGATTGTTAAAGCGAAACTAGAAAATTTTCCGGTCGTTTTGTCGTCAGCAACGCCAGCGCTTGAGACTTACGCCAATGCCGTTTCCGGCAAGTACCACCATTTTATTTTGGAGCAAAGATTTGGTCAAAAAAACGCCGTAGAATTGGTCGATTTGCGTCGCGAAAAAATGCAATCGAACGAATTTATTTCGCAAAAATTACGCGAAGAAATGGCGCGAAATTTGGAGCGAGGTAAACAGAGTTTGCTTTTTCTCAATCGCCGCGGATACGCGCCAGTTACGCTTTGCAAGACATGTGGAAAAAAATATCAATGCGCCGATTGCGACTTTCATTTGGTGTTGCACAAGTCCAAACACAAGTTGGTTTGCCACCATTGCGGACATCAGGAAAAACTTTGCCACGAGTGCAAATTTTGTGGTGAGAAGGATGCGATTATTTCGGTCGGAGTCGGCGTGGAGAAGGTTGCGGAAGAGGTCGCCAGAATTTTTCCGGAAGTCAGAATCGCGCTGGTTACTAGCGACAATGTTAGCAGTTTTGACGACGTCGACAAACTGGTGTCGCAAATTTTAAATCGTGAAATTGACGTCATTATCGGCACGCAGATGATTGCCAAAGGCCACGATTTTCCTGATCTGACCTTGGTTGGAATCATTGATGCGGACTCGTCACTTTATTCCTCCGAGCTGCGCGCTTTGGAGAAAACTTACCAAATGTTAACCCAGGTAATCGGCCGGGCAGGAAGGCGTGAGGAGCAAGGCCGAGTCTTGATTCAGACCTACAATCCTGACAATTTTATTTTCGAGCAAATCATCAAAAGTGACAAAAAATCTTTTTACGAATTTGAAAGAAAAAATCGCGAGATGCTTGACCTGCCGCCATTTTCAAGGCTTGCCAGATTTGAAATCAGCGCCTTCGCCGAAGCTGAAGCCAAAAATTTTGCCAAAAAATTAATCCAACATTTCCCTCTCAGCGACAAAATCGAAATCTACGGCCCCGCTCCAGCGGCACTTCAACGCCTAAAAAACCGCCACCATTTTTTTGTGAATCTGAAAGTGGAAAAAAAAGTAAACCTGCAAAAATTAATTTCCGACGTGATAAAAAGTTTGAAAATTCCAAACTCGGTGCGAGTTAGAATTGATGTCGATCCGGTGAGCTGATGGGTGGAGGGGGTCTCGTCACAAACTCTTACTTAAAATACCCCAAAATCCGCGCCGATCTTTTCCCGATTATTCCGCGAATTTCATCAAAAATTTCAGATTCAATTCCTTTTTTATTCAGCTGTTGTTGCAGACCTTCCGCCGCTCTCGGAAGTTTGACCGCAAATTCTTTTAGCTCTTTTTCCAGATGTGCTCTCGCAGTATTGGTGTCGGCAACGATGCTGTGCCAATGAGCCAAGGCTGTGCGATTCGGATCTTTTGACTTGCCAATTCTCATTGCCATTTCGTGATCTATTTCAGGGTAACAGCAGGTTGAAATTAAATCATAAAGTGGCGCGAGCCGTGTCTGACCGCTCTTGTAAAGGAAAGAAAAATTTTTGCCGTGAGCGTCGGAGTTGCCGATTAGATAATTAAAAATTACGGCGCGCAGAAATTTATATTGGTCTGACGCAGCTTGCGAACTGTGCCGCGTGATTAATTCTTTGCAGGTTGCAATTCCTGGACCGCCTTCAATGCCTTGATATTTTTGCTCTGGCAGCAATCCCAATGCTTGGCAAAAATCTTCCTGATGTAGGCGAATGGTGTGGCCTTGTGCTTTAGCGCGATCGTAGCGTCGGATTAGCAAATAAGGCAGATCATCAAGTGTTTTAAAAAATACTTCCGCGACATCAAAGCCAATCTCTTTGGCCAGTTTCATGCAGAAAAATTCATTGTGAACAGAGTCGGGATGTCGCGGCATTACTGGTTTTGAGATGTGAGTGCTAGGCTTGCCATTAACCAATGCTGGCAGCGAATTTTTCTTTTCATCGAAAAAGACGGCGATTTTGCGCTGCGCTCCGGCCAGGGAAAGTCGAGCCTTTTTCTTGCCAATCGCCAGAGGGCTGACTTCGGTTTTTTTAAAAATTTCGTAAAGACGATTTTTGCTGACAGCCTCTATTGAGCCTTGTGTGTAGCTCGGGAGCTTTTCTCTTTCCGGCAAAATTTCGACAGCTCCGGCGCAATCGCGGCCGATTTCGTAAAGCAAAGCGAAGGGATTTCTTTCGGATACTTTAAGTGCGCCCGCTACCAGGCTGAGCTGCTCTCCTTCAGGCAAAAGGCCGGAGAAAAATGGTTTAACAATATTGGCTTTGAAAGGTTCGGTCTGCAGCGGCAAAGAGATTGAAAGCGGTGCTGCGTTTTTGGATTTTAAATAAGCGGTGTCGTAAATAAATGAGATGGCGCCGCCTTTTAAGCTTTGTTCTAAATTTCCGACGAAGATTTTATTGAGATAAACGTCGAGTTTTCTGGCGGTCATTTGGATTTGCTGATTAGCGTTACACCCAGCATTTGAGCGATTTTCAAGGCTTTGTCGATGGCGCAGGTGGCCTTGCCTTTTTCTAGATCAACGATGAATCTTTCGCCAACTCCGCACAAGGCGGCGAGTTGCTTTTGAGTAAGGTTTTGTGATTTGCGGGTTTGTTGGATTAACTTTCCTAAGTCTTCACAGGAGCTGATTGGAGTCATATTTCTCGAATTAAATTTTTTACCGTACGGGAAGTTTTCGCTAAAAAATGCTGATTTTTTGCTAAAACTTACTGATCGGTAAGAAAATGGTCTCCACGCCGCATTTGTCAACCAAAACTTACCGTCCGGTAAGTTTTGTTTTAGCTTTCTGTCGTGTAATTCGGAGACTCGGAAGTGATGGTGATGGAGTGAGGGTGAGACTCGCGGAGGCCGGAATTGGTGATGCGGACGAAGTTGCAGTTTTTTCGCATCTCTTCGATTGTGGCATTTCCGGTGTAGCCCATTGAAGATTTTAGGCCGCCGATTAATTGGTGCAGAATGTCGGAGACTGGGCCTTTGTAAGCTACGCGGCCTTCAACGCCTTCAGGCACCAATTTTAATTTGTCGGAAACATCTTGTTGGAAATAGCGGTCGGCTGAGCCGCGAGCCATGGCGCCGAGTGATCCCATGCCGCGGTAAACTTTGTACGAACGGCCTTTGAAGAGCACGATTTCGCCGGGAGTTTCTTCGGCACCGGCAAGTAAGCCGCCAAGCATGACGCAAGATGCGCCGGCGGCGATGGCTTTGGCGAGGTCGCCGGAAAATCTAATTCCGCCGTCAGAAATGACCGGAATTTTTGCTTTGTCGCAATATTCCACAACGTCGAGAATGGCCGACAATTGAGGCACGCCGACACCGGCAACGACGCGAGTTGTGCAAATTGAGCCCGGGCCAATGCCGACTTTCACGGCGTCTGCACCAGCGTCAATCAAGGCTTTGGCGGCCTCTTTGGTTGCAATATTTCCGGCAATAAATTCCTGTTTTGGGTAAGCTCTTTTTAATTCGCGAACAGTTTCGATGACGCCGGCAGAGTGGCCGTGAGCGGTATCGATTACCACAATATCTACGCCCGCTTCGATTAGGCTTTCGGCGCGCTTGATGCCGTCGCGGCCTACGCCCGTTGCAGCGGCGACCAATAGACGACCGTCGAAATCTTTAGAAGCATGGGGAAATTGTTTGGTTTTTTCTAAATCTTTGCCGGTCATCAAGCCAATGCAGTTGCCGCTTGAGTCCGTGATGATGATGCGTTCGATTCTATTTTTGTGGAGCAAATGTTTAGCGTCAGTTTTGCTGATATTTGCTTTGGCAGTGACCAAATTTTCTTTGGTCATCAGCTCGGAGATCAACTGCTTCCTGTCTGTAGCGAAGCGCACGTCGCGATTGGTTAAAATTCCTACCAGTTTTTTAGAGCCGGGTTTTACGACCGGAATTCCGGAAATTCCGTAATCTTTCATCAAAAGCAAAGCGTCGTTTAAAGTCTCGTTGGGCGAGATGGTGACTGGGTTCACCACCATTCCTGATTCAAACTTTTTTACTCTTCTGACTTCGTCAGATTGGTCTTTGATTGAAAGATTTTTGTGAATACAGCCAATGCCACCGGACTGCGCCATTGCAATCGCCAAGCGACTTTCAGTGACAGTATCCATTGCGGAAGAAATGATCGGAATATCCAGCGAAATTTTTTTAGTAATTTTAGTTTTGGTGCTGGCATCCATCGGCAAAACATTGGAGAAAGCTGGCTTCAAAAGCACGTCATCAAAGGTTAGAGAAGGGGTAGCGGTCTCGATGATTTTACGATTTTGTGTCATGTGCTGCGGATGATTTTGGAGTGAGAAAGGGCTGGTAAATTATTGTCGGTACTTAAAAAATTAAAATCAATTATTAGAGCCGAGCCCCTAAATTATACTCATTCAAGATTCCCACATGTCCTCTCCAATCGAAAAACTTTGCTTCGAACGCAATATCAGACTGACAGAAAATCGTCGCATTGTTGCCCGCGTAATTTCTGACAGCGTGGATCATCCCGATGTTGAAGAAGTTTTTCGTCGCGCTTCCAAAGTGAATCCGAAGATCGGAATTGCCACGGTTTATCGCGCGGTAAAAATGTTTGAAGAGTTGGGTGTGATTGCGAAGCATGACTTCGGCAGCAAAGGCCGGGCACGTTACGAGAAGCTTGAAGGCGAAGATCATCACGATCATTTAGTCGACATCACCACCGACGAAGTTCACGAATTTTTTAGCGAAGAGTTGGAGAATTTGAAAACCAAAATTGCCCGCGAAAAAGGCTTTGAATTGATAGGGCATCGTTTGGAATTGTACTGCCGTCCACTAGCTAATGATGCGAAGAAGAAGTAATTTCTGGAGCTGGTTCATTTGCGATCTGTGGTCGCACCCCCAAAATTGGTGCAATGTTTTTGACAATCCTTCCCGCCACTGGTGCCGCAACCATCCCGCCCGTATTAAAAGTGTAATTCGGCCGATCAAAAATCACGTAGACTAAATATTTTGGATTGGAAATCGGGAATACCGCCACAAAAGACGCCATTGTGGATTTCTCGTTGTAGCCCCCATATTCCGCTCTGTTGGCGGTGCCAGTCTTGCCACCAACTTCGTAACCCTCAATATTAGCATTGCGCCCCGTGCCTTCCACCGCAACTTTGCGCAACATCTTCAGCATCGTTTGCGAAGTGGATTCTTTGACGATTCTTTTGCCTGAGGGCTGACTTTTTAATTTCAAAAATGACGGTTTGTAAAGTATGCCGCCATTGGCGATCGCGGCGGTAGTCATGGCGATGTGCAGCGGCGTAATAGCGATGCCGTGGCCGTAAGAGATGGTGAAGAGATTAATTTCGCGCCAAAGTTTTGGATAAATCGGGCGGCCCAATCCCGGAAATTCGGTGTCGATTCTTTTCAGCAAACCAAATTTTTCTAAAAAATCTTTCTGAGTATCAACGCCGATTTTCTTGGCGATTTGCACGGTTCCAATGTTGGAAGAGTAAGCGAAAATTTCGCCGACCGTCATGTCGTCTTTAACGGCGTGGTCGTCGTTAATGGTGAAGCGTCCGTATTTGATGGGCTCGCGCACGTTGTAAACATCTTCCATCTTCACCAAATTTTCTTCGAAAGCCATGGTGTTGGTGAAGATTTTGAAAATCGAACCGAGCTCGTAAGTGCCATTGATGACGCGATTGAAGCGCTGATCTTGCGAGGCTTCGTGTTGCAAATTTGGATCAAAATCCGGCATTGAAGACACCGCCAAAACTTCGCCGTTAGTAACGTCCATGATCACGCCGGCCGCGGCTTTGGCGCGATATTGTTCAATGCCGTTAAGCAGCTCGTCATGCAGCACGTCTTGCACGCGAATGTCGAGCGCTAGCTCTAAATCTTCAGTACCCAGAGCCAACTTTTTGTCGTATTGCATCTCCATGCCGGCTAGGCCCTTGCGGTCTAAATCGACGTAGCCCACCAAATGGCTGGTGATTGATTTTTGCGGATAAACCCGGATGCGATCATCTTCAAAAATTAATCCGGCGATTTTTAAATTTTGTACTTGCTCGGACTGGCTCGGCGTCAGATTTCTTTTCAGCAAAATCCAATGTTTGCTGCTTTTTCCTTCGGTAATTTTTTTGAGAATTTCTTGGTAAGGAAGGTCGGAGAAGATGCTGGAAATGCTAGAGGCCAGAGTTTCCGGATCTTTAATTAAAATGCTGCTGAGGTAGAGGGATTTGGTTTTGAGATCAGTTGCGACCAGGGTGTGATTGCGGTCAAAAATATTGGATCTTTTGGTGAGTTTGCGTTGGTCGTAAATATTGCTGACTTTGATTTTATCGCCAAAGGTAACGACAAAAAACATGCGCAAAATTATCCCGCAAAAAGCCAGGAGAATGCAGACGTAAATGAAGACTAGGCGATTTTTTTTTATTTCGATGTTGGTCATTTGGTGGGATGGGTCCCGTTTTCAATTTGCGAGAAACCCCCCACCCCCCTTATCAGGGGGGCCTTAAACCGAACTCGATCAAGCCCTCCTGATAAGGGGGGTAGGGGGGTTTCTCGTCCCAATTTCTGATAAGTTACAACTTAACTTCTTCGATCAACTTTTTCACCTCAAGTTACAACTTCACTTCTTCAATCAACTTCTTCACCGCTTCCACCGAGCGATTAAACATCGTCACCTCTTGGGCGTTTAATTTAATCTCAACAATTTTCTCGACACCGTTTTTGCCAATCACAGCCGGCACGCCGATATACATGTCTTTCACGCCATATTCGCCGTTCAAGCTGGCGGCAACCGGTAAGACTCTTCTTTTGTCAAACAGGTAGCTTTCAGCCATTAAAATTGCCGACGAAGCCGGAGCGTAAAAAGCGGAACCGGTGCCCAAAAGTTTAACGATTTCAGCGCCGCCGTCACGAGTGCGTTGGACGATTTCTTCGATTTTAGTTTTGGTAGTCCAGCCCATCTCGATCAAGTCCGGCACTGGCACGCCAGCAACTGTGGAATAGCGAATTAATGGCACCATGGTGTCGCCATGTCCGCCCAAAACGCAGGCATTTACGTCTTCAACTGAGACGTTGAATTCGCGGGCCAAAAAAAGTGACATTCTTGAAGAGTCAAGCACGCCAGCCATTCCGACCACTTTATTTTTTGGCAATCCGGAAACTTTTTGCATTACGTAAACCATCGCGTCCAACGGATTGGTGATGACGATGACGAAAGCGTTGGGGGCGTGGGCTTTAATTCCTTCGGCAACGGACTTGATGATTGAGGTGTTGGTGGCCATTAAATCGTCGCGGCTCATGCCCGGTTTTCTGGCGATTCCGGCGGTGACGATTACGACGTCGGCGCCGGCGATATCCGCGTAATTGCTAGTGCCAGTGATTTGAGCGTCAAAATCTTCAACGACGGAAGATTGTTCCAAGTCTAGAGCCTTGCCCTTGGCAACGCCTTCAGCAACGTCCAGAATTACGACGTCGCCCAGATTTTTTAATCCGGCAAGATGGGCCAAAGTGCCACCAATATTGCCCGCGCCAACTAAGGCGATTTTGTTTCTCTTTTGCATATTTTTGATTTTAAAAGTTGTTAATAAATTTTTTACTAGAAGTGGTTTAGGGTTTTGCATCATAATTCTTTGAGGCATTTCTTGTGATATGGTCTATTTTTCCAATCCGCATGAGTTTGTTTCCCATTCCTTCTGTCGGTTCCAATTGAAACCAACGGCTTCTTGCGATGCTTGCAGATTCTTTTGGCCTTAACGCTGCCATTATCAGCCTTCGCCATTTTTTAAATTGAGGTTAGGATTTGCGTAATTTCTGAAAAAATTTCCTGCGGATTTTTTGTGCCGTCGATCACCCTAATTCGCGGATTTTTCTGCGCCAAGCGCAAAAAACCGTCGCGTACTTTTTGGTGAAAATCGTGGCCAAGTTTTTCGTAACGATTATTTTCGGCGCGGTTCTGGATGCGCGCAAAAGCTACGTCCACCGGCACATCAATCAGAAAAGTAATGTCAGGCGCGAAGCCGCCAACTGTCATTTTTTTGACCTCGTCAATCAGGCCTTCATCAAGACCAAAAGCATTGCCTTGGTAAGCGTAAGTTGAGTCAAAAAAGCGGTCGGAAATTACGATTTTATTTTGGGCTAAATTGGGCCGGATCAACTTCTCAACATGTTCAAGGCGAGAGGCAAAATTTAAAAAAAGTTCAGTTCTGGCTTCGAGTTTTTCAATTTTTTCGTCGATTAAAATTGCCCGAATAAGCTCGCCAGCTTTGGTGCCGCCAGGTTCGCGAGTTAGCACTGCGTCAATTTTTTTTTCAGAAAAAAACTCGTGCAATTTTTTTGCCTGGGTTGATTTTCCACAACCTTCAATCCCTTCAAAACTAATAAAACGCGCGGTCATTTATGCAAAATCCAAAAAATATTTTAATTACAGGTGCTGGAAGTGGAATCGGACGAGCCCTTGCGGTTGCTTACTCGAAAGCTGGTGTGAATTTATTTTTGTGCGGGCGAGATTTGGAAAAATTATCGTGCACAAAAATTCTGTGTGAGGAATTAAAAGCAAACGTTCTTTTGGAAATTTTGGACGTTTGCGACGAGGCGGCGACGAAAAAATGGGTCGAAAAAATTGATCAAAGTTACGAGTTGGATTTGGTAATTGCCAACGCCGGAATTTCAGCGGGAACGGCGGGCGGCACAGAATCTTTGGCGCAGGTGAAGAAGATTTTTGCGACTAACTTGGATGGCGTGATCAATGTGATTCATCCGGCAATTGAGAAGATGAAGTTAAGGGGAAGCGGGCAGATCGCGTTGCTGTCGTCGCTTGCCGGCTTTCGGGGCTTGCCAAGTTCTCCAGCTTATTCGGCGAGCAAATCAGCGGTGCGAGTTTACGCTGAAGCTTTACGAGGAAATCTCGCGGCGCTTGGAATTGAGGTGAGCGCCATTTGCCCGGGCTACGTCAAAACCCCAATGACCGACGTGAATGATTTTCCAATGCCGTTTTTGATGAAGGTCGAAAGATGTGCTGAAATCATTAAAGACGGGCTGGCAAAAAATAAATCGCGAATCGCTTTTCCCTTCCCGCTTTATTTCGTGGTCTGGTTGGCGACTTTGCTTTCGACCAAAATTACTGATCCGATTTTTGCGAAATTACCGGGGAAGAAGGCGCTTTAATGCGTGCTCTAAAATTTGCGCAATAAAAAAGGGAGCCTTTGAGGCTCCCTTTTTAAATAGATCTTGCAGATCAAATTATTTTTTAGCTGCTGGTTTAGCTGCTGCCGGAGCTTTAGCTGCACCTGCTGCCGGAGTTGCTGCCGGAGCACCACCCGCTGCTGCGGCTTCCTCAGCATCAGTCTTAGAAGCTCTACCAACAATGGAGGCGATTAAAAATTTACCAGCTTTGTTGGCAAGAGTAACACCAGCTGGAAGCACTAAATTAGCGCCTCTGACTTTATGACCAACTAACATTGAGCCGACGTCAACGTCAATTTTTTCTGGAACGCTTTTTATGTTTTCACAAAGAACCGAAACTTTTCTAAGAACGATGTTCAAAAGGGCGCCTCTTTTTAAACCAGGAGATTTGTCTTGGTTTACAAAATTAATTTTTGGCTGCGCTTTAATTGATTTGGCTTCGTCGCAATTCAGGAAGTCAATGTGGATTGGGTGGTCAGAAACTGGATCTAACTCAATTTTGTGAGCGATCACTTTAATTTTTTTGCCTTCAAGGTCTAGATCAAGAACTGTAGTTTGGCAGTTTCCTTTGTAGTATTCGTGTTCAAATTCTTTGGCGTCAACTGTGAGGTTGATATTGCCTTTGGCCCCGTAAATAACGGCTGGGATTCTGCCGGCTCTTTTGATTTTTTTTGCTTTTAGAGTGCCAAGTTGGTCTCTTTTTTCAGCTTTCAACACAAGATTAGTCATTAAGACTCCTACAGAAATTATTTAAAAATGAGGGGAAGATCAGGAATTGGAGCGGCCATCGAAACAGAAGAATGCAACTTCGCCAGCCCCAAAAGAGCGCGGCAATCTAGGAATCGAACAACAAGAATCAAGATCTTTTAACGCGCAAAGAAAGATTATTTTTCAGCCCCTTTCAAGGCTTCCAACACTTCTTCAACGTGACCGTTTACTTTTACCGAGTTCCAGATTTTAACGATTTTGCCGACTTTGTTAATCAAGAAAGTGCTTCTGTCGATGCCCAGGTATTTTTTGCCGAACATCGATTTTTCTTTGATGACGTCGTAATTGGCGCAGGTTTCGCCACTAACGTCAGCCAGTAAATTGAAGGCTAAATTATATTTTTCGATGAAGTTGCAATGGCTTTTGATGCTGTCTTTTGAAATGCCTAAAACTACACAATCGAGCTTTTCAAATTCTTTAATTTTTTTGGTGAAGTCTTGTGCTTCAATGGTGCAGCCTGGGGTGTCATCTTTTGGATAAAAATACAAAACGACATTTTTACCTTTAAGATCGGACAAAGAGATGTCGCCTTCGTCACTGGCTAGAGAGAATAGCGGAGCAGATTTTCCGATTTCTAATTTCATAAATTTTCTAAATTTGTTGCCAACTCTCCGAACTGTCAACCCGTCGAATGACGGGGTCTCCGAATTCAATTATTCTGCTTTCCCAGCTTTAGCAGGCTTCTTAGCCGCTTTAACTTCTTTCACTTTTTTCTTCGGTTTTTCGATTTCTTTTTCGAGTGGCTTAATGTGAGCAATTACATCGTTAAATTGCGATTGGCTGCACAGGCCTAAAAGCACAACGTCGCGGGGTTTGATATTTTTTAAATTCCAGTGGGTGCGGCTTCTGATGGAGTCGATCATTTTGTCGGTGGTGCCAACCAATTTTTTGATTTGGGCGTTGGAAATGTCGGGGAAATATTTGAGCAAGTAAACGATGCCGTCGGGCTTGTCTTGTCGTCTGGCGATTGGCGTGTATTTGCCGACTTTTTTGCTGACCGGTTTGACGTCACTTGTAACCGATCTTTTAAGCGCCAAAACTGCCTCAGGATTTTTTTCGCAGCGGGCAATTTCTTCGTGAGAAAGTTGGCCAGAAAGAAATGGATTTTGCCCCAAAATGCCCGAAGCCACGTCGCCATCAGCAATGCCCTGAACTTCTAATTCGTGTAGGCCGCAAAAAGTTGCAATTTGAGCAAAGGTAAGGGAAGTATTTTCAACCAACCAAACGGCAGTTGCTTTACGCATTAAAGGTAATTCTTGAGTCATAAATCTGTAAATTTTTGGGAGGGAAATCGGAGGAATTCGAAATGAAATGTTGGTGCTTTTTTACGAAGAGCGCCAAATAAAAGCAAGCAAACTTTCTAAATTATGTTGATCCTACTCTCGCCTGCAAAATCACTGGATTACAAATCACCAATTTTTCACCAAAATTTTACGATTCCGCATTTCAAAAAAGAGACCAAAAAACTGGCTTTTGAGCTCAAAAAATTTCCCGCTTCTGATCTAGAAAAATTAATGGGAATTAGCGCAAAATTAGCGGAATTAAATTTTGCAAGATTCCAAAATTTTTCACCAAAATTTGATTTAAAAAATTCTAAACAGGCTTTGTTGGTCTTTGACGGTGACGTTTACAAACCGATTGAAAAAGCGAAATTTAGCGCGGCAGATTTTGAATTTGCGCAGAAAAATTTACGTATTTTGTCTGGATTTTACGGGCTGTTGCGGCCTCTGGACCTAATGCAGCCCTACCGCTTGGAAATGGGAACTGATTTTAAAAAAACTGATTTCGGTGCCAAAAATCTTTACCAATTTTGGGGAGACAAAATTTCGCAGCGTCTCAATGAAGAGTGCGCGGAATCTGGCGCAAAGCACATTATTAATCTTGCTTCGGAAGAATATTTTGCCGCGGTGAATCCGCAAAAAATCTCGGCGAAAATTACCAACATCATTTTCAAAGAAAATAAAAACGGCGTTTACAAAATTGTTGGAATCAACGCCAAGAAGGCGCGCGGGCTGATGACGAATTTTATTGTGCAGAATAAAATTTCAGATCCGCAGGATTTAAAAAACTTTTCTCTCGAGAAATATTGCTTCGCGAAAGAGTTGTCGGATGCGCAGAATTTTACTTTTACTAAATGAGTTTGTGCCTGGGATGAGAAACCCCCCTACTCCCCTTATCAGGGGGGCTTAACCCGAGCTCGGTTTAAGTCCCCCTGACAAGGGGGGTAGGGGGGGGTTTCTCGTCACAGGCACAAACCAAAACCAAATTAAAATGAAAAACTGGACCCACAAAAACTTCACCATTCACCAATTCTCTCAGCTCGAAAGCACCAACAAAACTGCCTTCGAAATGGCGGAAAATAAAAAACTTTTCGACCGCGAAATAATTCTTGCCGATTCCCAAACCGCTGGCAAAGGCCGGGAGTCAAGGGTCTGGAGTTCGCCGCAGGGCAATCTTTATTTCTCGCTAATCTTACAGCCCAAAATTCCGGCAGAAAAAATTTCGCAAATTTCCTTTGTCGCGATTACGGCTTTAAGGATGATGGTTGAAGGTCTGGCGCCAAATCACAAAATCCAAAATAAATGGCCTAACGATCTTTTAATTGACGAAAAAAAAGTTGCCGGCCTCTTGCTCGCAAGCAAAATCTCGCAAAAAAATTGTGAATTTGTAATCGTCGGAATTGGCTTGAATCTTGCCTCCAACCCCGGTCAAACAATTTTCCCCGCCAGTAATTTAAAAGAATTTGAAATCAGTTTAACTGCCGAAGAGGCGCTAAAAAATTTCCTCAACCAGTTTGAAAATCTTTACGAAAACTGGCTGACTTACGGATTTGTTGGAGTGCGCAAACTCTGGCTAGAAAAGGCTTACCGCCTGAAGAAAGAAATTTCTGTTAAAAACGGCGAAGAAAAAATCGGTGGAATTTTTGAAGATTTGGATGAGGCGGGAAATCTGATTTTGCAGACAAAAAATGGTGTAAAAAAAATCTTAGCAGCAGACATTTTTTGAATTTCCACATGCATGTGGAAATTCAGGAAAATTCTGAAGAGCCTAGAGTTAGTGTCGATTTAAGCTTTTCGTCTCCTTGGTAAAAAATACGAAATTTCTAATCCAAACCGGTGGTTTTGATTCCGCTCAACCGACGGTTTGGATTTTTTTGTTACTCACTTTCCGACAATTTTTTTGCCCGATCATCCGCCGTCAGCGCATTAATAAATTCGTCCAACTCACCAAGCATGATGTCGTCGATGCGGTAGCTGGTAAGGTTGATGCGGTGGTCGGTGACGCGACTTTGAGGGAAGTTGTAAGTGCGGATGCGCTCCGAGCGGTCGCCGCTGCCGATTTGCTCTTTACGATTTGCCGAAATTTCTTTGTCGATTCTGTCGCGCTCAGCTTCGTAAAGCCTAGAGCGCAGTACCTTCATCGCTTTCTCACGATTTTTAATTTGCGATTTTTCGTCCTGCATTGACACGGTTACGCCGGTTGGAATGTGCACGATTCGCACCGCCGAATCCGTGGTGTTCACCGATTGACCGCCCGGACCGGAAGAGCGAAAAACGTCAATCCGCAAATCTTTTTCTTCGATTTTAATGTCAACTTCTTCAGCTTCCGGAAGCACTGCAACCGTTGCCGCTGAGGTGTGCACGCGACCCTGGTTTTCAGTTTCAGGAACGCGTTGCACGCGGTGTACTCCCGATTCAAATTTCAAACGCGCAAAAACATTTCGTCCCGTAATCGTTGCGGAAGCGTCTTTGTAGCCGCCAAGACCAGTGTCAGAAATTGACAGAATCTCAAATTTCCAACGATTTTTTTCGGCGTATTTTTGGTACATTGCGAAAAGCCTCTGGGCGAAAAGTGCTGCCTCTTCGCCGCCAGTACCGGCGCGCACTTCAAGAATTGCGTTCTTTTCGTCGGCCGCATCTTTGGGCAAAAGTGAAAGTTTAATTTCTTCTTCGAGCTCCGGAATTTTGTGTTCGAGATCAAATTTTTCCTGATCCAGCATGTCTTTCATCTCCTTGTCGAGCCCGCCTGCAGCAAGCATTTCGGTGACCTCAACAATGTCGCGCGTATTTTTTTTGTAAGCATTAATCAACTCCACAATCGGCGTCATGTCGGAATGCTCTTTCGAAACTCGCGCGTAATCATTGCCCAGCGCCGCCGGATCTAAAAGCCGCTTTTCCAATTCAGCATGTTTCGTAACAATGCCGTCGAGTTTTTGTGTGAATGACATCCTTTGGGAGATTTAAAAAGTTGATTTATTTGCAGAGTTTTTAGAGACTGCCGAAACCGCAGCAAGCATCTAAAATCAAGGGCGCGCAAACTAGCAACGCAATTAAAAAACACAAGTTACGAAATGTCTTACAAAAACTTTTACATCACCTCGCCGATTTATTACGTCAATGATGTGCCGCATATTGGACACGCTTACACTTCGGTTTCGTGTGACGTGATGGCGCGGTTTAAAAGGCTTTGCGGGTTTGATGTGCGTTTCTTAACGGGGACGGATGAGCACGGGCAGAAGGTGGAAAAGTCGGCGCTTTTGCGTCAAAAAACGCCGCAAGAATTTTGCGATGAAATTTCGGGGAAGTTCCGCGAACTGGCTCAAACACTGGGTTTGTCGAATGACGATTTTATTCGCACGACGGAAGAACGTCACAAAAAATCGGCGCAAGAATTTTGGCGCATTTTGGAAAAAAATGGCTGGATTTACAAAAGTATTTACGAGGGTTGGTACGCCGTTCGTGACGAAGCTTTTTACGGCGAAGATGAATTGGTCAATGGCAAGGCCCCTACGGGCGCAGTGGTTGAATGGCACAAAGAAGAAAGCTATTTTTTCAAACTTTCGGCCTTTCAAGACAAATTGCTGGCGCTGTACGAAGCGGTGCCAGACTTCATTCAGCCTGAATCCAAGCGTAATGAAGTGATCTCATTCGTGCGTGGCGGCAAAGATTACGTCAAGGGCGCGCTCCGCGACCTGTCTATCTCGCGCACCTCTTTTTCTTGGGGCGTCAAAGTTCCAAGTGACGAAAATCACGTAATGTACGTCTGGCTTGATGCACTGACTAACTACCTCTCCGCCCTTGGCTTTCCTAACGAAAACGATCCGCTGATTCAAAAATTTTGGTGCGACACGCTTGATTCTCCGGTACATGTTGTCGGCAAAGATATCCTGCGCTTCCACGCGGTGTACTGGCCGGCCTTCTTAATGGCGGCGCAAATTCCACTGCCCAATAAAGTTTTTGCGCACGGCTGGTGGACCAATGAAGGCCAAAAAATTTCCAAATCTGTCGGCAATGTGATTGATCCGCATCAAGAGTTGGAGTGGCTGAAAACCTTTGGCTGCGACGACGCCACGGCGGTGGACTACTTCAAATATTTTCTGCTGCGCGAAGTGCCTTTCGGCAATGACGGCGACTACAATCGCAAAAATTTAGTCACCAGAATCAACGCCGAATTGGCGAATAATATTGGCAATTTGGGGCAGAGAATTTTGTCAATGATTTACAAAAATAATGACGGAAAAATTGTTAATTTTTCTTACTTTGACGACGCCAAAGAATTGCTCGAGAAGGCTTACCAATTGCCGGCGGAAGTCACTTCTGAAATGGACCAATTCGCCTTCGACCAAGCGATTGAAAAAATCATTTTATTTGCTCGTGCCTGCAACTTTTTCGTCGACCAAAAAGCGCCGTGGAATTTGAAAAAAGAACACCGCATTGAAGAGATGAATCTGGTTTTGTCGACCATTGCCGAATGTTTGCGCTGCCTCGCCATCGCGCTCCAGCCCTTCGTTCCCGCCCTGGCGCCGAAAATTTTAGACATTCTGAATGTCGATGAAAAACACCGCGCACTGAAATTTCTAAGCAGCGATTACGCGTTAAAAGCCGGGCACCAAATTAATGAGCCGAAGGGCGTCTTTCCTCGCTTAGAGGCTGCGAGATGAAAATAGTTTCGTGGAATATTAATTCGCTGCGTTTGCGTTTGCCGTTGCTCAAAAAATTTGTTGAAGAAGCGGCGCCCGACGTAATTTGCTTGCAAGAAATCAAAGTTGCAGATGAGGCCTTTCCGCTTAAGGCAGTCAAGGCTTTAGGCTTCGAGCATGTGGCGTTTTCTGGTGAAAAATCTTACAATGGCGTGGCGATTATTTCGAAATTTCCGCTGAGCAAAATTGAGAAAATCGACGTCGAAAATTACGGTCACAAACGCCACATTTCGGCGGCACTTGAAACTAAGCACGGTGAAGTTTTTCTGCACAATTTCTACGTGCCGGCGGGTGGCGATATTCCTGACGTGGCGCTGAATAATAAATTCGATCACAAACTAAAATTTGTTGACTGGATGACGGATTATTTCGCGCCACAAAAAGACCGAAAAATAATCATTCTGGGCGACATGAATATTGCGCCGCTCCCGCACGATGTTTGGTCGCACAAACAATTGTTAAAAATTGTTTCGCACACGCCAATTGAAGTCGAAAAAATGGCGCGCTTGCAAGAGAGTTTGAACTGGATCGACACCCACCGCCATTTCGTCGATCATTCAGAAAAACTTTACAGCTGGTGGAGTTACCGCGGGCTTGATCCGCTTACTTCGAACAAGGGTCGCAGATTGGACCACATTTGGGCGACGCCGAATCTCAAAGACCAAATCAAATCGATGAAAATTTACACAGATTTTCGGGTGGAGACTCAGCCTTCGGATCACGTGCCGATTGAAACAATCTTTGATTTATTGTGAAAAAAATTCTGATTAACTCCCAAAAAGAAATGGTCGATTTCGCCAGGGAAATCGCGGCTCAAACGCAGGTGGGGGACGTCATTGGATTGAAGGGAACGCTCGGTGCTGGCAAAAGTTTTTTGGCGCGGAATTTCATTAATTTTTTAAGCGAAAAACCGGTCGAAGTTTTGAGTCCGACTTTCAATTTGGTTTACTCTTACGACACTAAAAAAGGCGAAGTTTTTCACTTCGATCTTTACCGCTTAAAAGACGCGGCAGAGCTTGAAAATATTGGCTTTTTTGAGTCTTTGCAAAACGGAATTTGCCTGATTGAATGGCCGGAAATCGCGGAAAGATTTTTTAAAAAAAATTATCTCGAGATTGAGATTAAAACTGTTGCTGGTGCGAACTCTGAGGCGCGAGAAATTTTATTAAAATGGAAAAACTAAAATGGAAAAATTCGAATTCGAAGTTGCTGAAAATGAAGATGGAATAAGGCTCGACAAATTTTTAACTGAAAAATTTTCAGCAATAAAACCAGAAATTAATCGCACCAAAATCCAAAATTTGATTGAGAGAGAAATGGTGTTGGATGAGAAGGGCAAGGCCATCAGCGCTCCTTCGCAAAAAACTAAAATTGGTCAAAAATTTTCTGTCTCAACGCTCGATCCCAAACCTTCACACCTGACTGCACGCGAAATTCCCTTCGAAATTATTTTCGAAGACGACGATCTTTTGGTGATTAACAAACCCGCCGGGCTCACGGTTCATCCCGGTACGGGCAATCAAGACAACACTTTGGTCAATGCGCTTTTATTCACGCACCAAAACAAACTTTCTTCAATTAGCGGCGAATTTCGTCCGGGCATTGTGCACCGCTTGGACAAGGATACGTCTGGTCTGATGCTGGTTGCCAAAAATGATTTTACTCACCAAATCCTCAGCCAAAAACTTCAAGACCGCGAAATTAAAAGAAGCTACCTGACCTTTATTTTCGGCTGCGCGATACCCCCACGAGGTATGATTAATAAGAACATCGTGCGTTCACGGATTAATCGTTTGAAGATGTCGATTTCACGAACTTACGGGCGCGAGGCGATTACCAATTACGAAACCAAAGAAGTGTTCTGCGACGGCTTTGCCAGCATGTTGGAGTGCAAATTGCAAACCGGTAGAACTCACCAAATTCGTGTCCATTTAGAATCAATCAAACATTCATTAATCGGCGATCAGCTTTACAATTCTTGCAAAAAAATTATTCCATCCCACTTGCCAATCGAAGCAAAAAATTTCATTAAAGAATTCCCGCGCCAAGCCCTGCACTCCTACAAAATCAGCTTCCTCCACCCCCGCAGCAACGAAGAAATGACTTTTGAAATTGACCTTCCGGAAGATTTAAAATTATTAAAAACTTTTTTAACTAATTCTTAAATTAGCCATGACTGTAGAAGAAAAAATTAAAAAATTTTCACGAAAAGCAACTTTGCTTTCGGATGAAGAAATTTTGCGGAGAAAAAAATATCTCAGAAATTTTAGAGCGATTAGTGCTCTAGAGGGCTTTGCTACCTCGGCGCTTGATCAAGAAATTTTTGATTTATTAGTCTGTAACAAAATCTCTGCCAACGATTACCTATCACTTTGCCAAGAAGTCACGCATGCAAAAACTAACCACAAAAACTAACTCATATTTTAGCGATCAGGATCAAGATTACTCGGAAGGGTGTGGGGTGCTGAAGAATTTGCCACAAATTCAAAATCAAAATGAGTTAGAGGAGTTCGAAGACAAAGTCACAACTCTGCGACTGTTTGAGATGATTGAATACAGCGCTGATAAAAAAATTGATTTTGCTCTGTGGAAGCAAATTCACAAAATTTTATTTCGTGACGTTTATGAGTGGGCGGGAGAGGTAAGGAGCGTCCAGATGTCAAAAGGAAAAACAACATTTGCTCATCCTCAATTTATTGAGAGAGAAGGTAAGAAAATTTTTGAGAAATTGGCCGCAGAAAATTTTTTGCAGAATCTAAGTCACAATTCTTTTTGTGATCGCCTGGCCTATTATCACACCGAACTGAATGCCCTGCATCCTTTTCGCGAAGGTAACGGCAGAACTCTAAAACTTCTTTTGAATGAATTGGCGCAAAGAAATGATTTTTACATTGCATGGGAAAGTGCAGTGGTTGGTGTGGAAAATTATCTTGCGGCAACCATCAAAGCACACGAAGGAAATCAGGATTTATTGTTAGAATTTTTTGAAAAAATTGTAGTCAAAAAATGACCAGAAAAATTCTTATTATTTCAGGACCGACTGCTTCGGGGAAGTCGGATTTGGCGTTGAGATTGGCAGGTGAAAGGGATGTTGCGATTATTAATGCGGATTCGTTGCAGATTTATCAAGGCTTGCCGATTCTGTCTTCGCAGCCGTCAGAACAAGAGTTCAAAAAAGTAAAACATCTTTTGTATTCACATTTTTTGCCGAATGAAACTTCGTCGGTAGGCATTTGGTTAAAGCTTGTGAAAGCAAGTGTGGAAGAGGCTGAGCGCGCAGGAAAATTGCCGGTAATTGTTGGTGGCAGTGGGATGTACATTTCAAAATTAGTTGAGGGAATTTCCGAAATTCCCGAGATTTCTGAAGCGATTCGAAAAGATGCGCGTGAACTTTTTGACGAGATGGGCGAGGAAGAGTTTCGCAAAAGATTGCTTGATCTTGGTGAAGATGAAATACTCGACAAGCAGCGCCTAATCAGGGCTTACGAGGTTTTGCAGCAAACCGGAAAATCGATTTTTTGGTGGCGTGAGCAGCCGCTAAAAAAGATTTTGCCCGAGGCGAATTTCCTTCACGTGAACTTAAATTTGGATCGCAAAAAACTTTACGAAAATTGTAATTTGCGTTTTGAAAAGATGTTGAAGTGTGGTGCTTTTGAAGAGGTGCAAAGCCTGATCAATCAAGGTGTGAACGATGAAATGCAAATCACTAAAACTTTAGGATTTTGTGAGATTCGAGATTTTTTAAATCAAAGAATTTCGCGCGAAAAAATGATTGAGTTGGCCACGCAGAAAACTCGCAATTACGCCAAAAGGCAAATGACCTGGTTTCGGCATCAGTTGCCGGGGAAGGTTGTGTGTAGCGACTACAAACAGGCTTTAAATTTTCTGCAAAATGAAATTTAACGACGAAGGAATAATCATCAGCTTAAAAAAATACGGAGAAAATTCTTTGATCGTGAAAGTTTTTTCGCGCCATCACGGAATTTACAGAGGCTTCGTCAAGTCAGTTAGATCAAGCAAAGACAAGACTATTTTCCAAATCGGAAATCTAATTACCTTCGAACATCGTGCCCGTATTGAAGAAAATCTCGGGCAATTTTTTAGTGCGGATTTAGCCAAAAGTTACTGCTCGAAAATGATGTTTGACAAGTTGCGACTCGATTGCGTCAGATCAATATTTTCAATCATCGACAGTGTTTTTTTGGAAAGAGAAAATCACGAAATGCTTTTCAAAAAGTTGCAGGAATTTTTGCAAAAATTAGCCGACGACAATTCACAGAAAACAGATTTTCTGGCCGACTACATCAAGCTGGAATTAAAGATTTTAAAAACTCTGGGCTACGGCATCGACCTCTCTTCCTGCGCCGTTACCGATTCAACAATTAACCTCGCTTTTGTTTCGCCGAAATCAGCGCGGGCAGTCACTTCTGAAGTGGGCGAGCCTTACAAACACAAACTCTTGAAGCTGCCAAATTTTTTAGTTGAGGATGTTAAGTGTGACGAAAATCACCTGCTCGACGGCTTGCGTTTGAGCGGATATTTTTTGGAGAAATTTATTTTTGAAGAGAGGAGCGCGGCGGAGAAAAAGCAGCAGTTTGTTTACCGGGAGAGTATTGCGAAGTCGCTTTGTTTTTAATTAAAAAATCAACGATCCCAACATCTCTACCGGATTCATTTTTTCGCCAAACAGCATGCAGACATAAAGCGCGACGCAGAGGGCGGGGGCGAAGGGGAAGGTTTTGTCTCTTTTAACTTTCTGCCAAATCACTCCAAAAATGGCGCCGAGCAGGCCGTTGAGCAGCATGAAAAGTAAGAAGCCATTCATTCCCAGCAGCAATCCTGCAATGAAAAAAAACTTAATGTCGTCCACTCCGATGGCTTCAATATCAGCGGTGAAATAAAAAAATCCTAACATCAGCAAGCCAAATCCAGTGTAGATGAAAGCTGCTTTCACATTGATTAAAGCGCCGTCAACTCCGACGTCGTAAATGCGTAAAATAATTACTAAAATTGCTAAAAAATATTGGACGGAATCGGGAATGAAATAATGCTCCAGATCAATGATGGAGATGGTGAAGAGGGTGGCGGTGATGAGACAAAGCAGAATCATTCTTGCATCAAATTTTTGTCCGCAGGCGAAAAAAATTATTAGAAAAGTTACGGCAAATCCCACTTCAATTAAAGGGTAACGCGTCGAAATTTTGGCTAGGCAATTGCTGCATTTGCCGCGCTGGAATATCCAAGAAAGTAGCGGAATTAAATTGCGAGCTTTGAGTGCGGTGCCACATTTGGGGCACTCGGAACGTGCAGCAGTCAGTGATTGTTTGGTGGCTAAGCGATGGCTAATAAAGCTGGCGAAAGATCCGAGAATCATTCCGAAAACAGCGACCAGAGAAAGTTGCGCAGCAAAAGAAAGTTGGTTGTTTAAAATAGAGAAAAAATCCATGTCGATGATTGATTGTTTTGAATCGGGCGGGGAAAATCATTGTTGGGTATAGCAGTGCCAACCTCTCCAAAATCAATATTATGAGCTCCCCAAAAACAAGCTTTAAGATCTGTCTGGCGATTCTTTTGTGCGCGTTGTGCATTGCCTGCAACAGCAAAACGGCAACGGTCGTTAATCGCAGCAAAAACTTTTACGGCAAATATAACGCCTTCAATAAAGACAAATATCGCAACTCGGGTAAGAAAAATTCTGGGACAAATTCGAGGCTGACAAATCATCAAATTGAAGTTGGGAATGACGAAACCATTTACAAAATTTCTAAAAAATATCAGGTGCCGCTGCGTGATTTAATCAAACAGAATAATCTGGCGGCCCCTTACAAACTCAGCGCCGGCACCAAGTTAATAATTCCGGCGCCTTCGTATCACGAAGTAGAATCAGGCGACACAATTTACTCGATCGCGCGCAATTACAAAATGAATATTGAGAGTTTGGTGGAGCTAAATGATCTCAAAGCACCTTACGTACTGGTGGTTGGACGAAGAATCAGAGTTACAAAATTTGTCAGCGAAGATAGCGCGGTTGTGACGGCGGGGTCAAAGAAATCTGAAAAATTAAACGAACAGGCAAGCGAACAAGTTGAGCAGTCAGAAGAGAAGTCCGGCCCGTCAAGTTTTATCGAAAAAACTTTGGATAAATTTAATCATTTTTCCTGGCCAATTTATGGCGAAGTGATTTCAAAATTCGGACCAAAAAGTGGCGGGCTTTACAATGACGGCATCAATATCAAAGCTGCCGAAGGTGATGCCGTAAAGGCTGCCGAAGATGGTGTGGTTTCTTACGCGGGCAATGAGTTGAAGGGTTACGGTAATTTAGTAATCGTAAAACATTCTGGCGGTTGGATCACAGCTTACGCGCATTTGTCTAAAATTTCTGTGAAGCGCGGCCAAAAAGTTACTAAATTGGGTAAAATTGGTGAGGTGGGATCCAGCGGCAATGTTGGCTCGCCACAACTTTACTTCGGTCTAAGAAAAGGCCGCGATGCGGTGAATCCTGAAAATTATTTAACGAAATAAAATGGCGCTTTTTAGTTTTTTCTCCAAGTCCAGGCGGGATGAAGAGTCGGCAAAATCTTCGAAAATTTCTGCCGCGATTACGCAAATTTTTAGTCACAAAAAAATTGATTCGGAACTGCTGGATGAGCTGGAGGAAAGCCTGATCATTGCTGACATCGGCGCTGAAACCGCGATGCAGATTGTAGGAAATTTTCGGGTCAAAAAATTTCACAAAAACATTACTGTGGAAGAGGTGCAAAATTTTTTAATCGAAGAGATCGAAAAAATTTTATTACCTTGTCAGAAGGCTCTGGAGTTGGATTCCGATTCTAAGCCCAAAGTAATAATTTTTAACGGCGTGAACGGCGCGGGCAAAACTACCACGATTGGCAAAGTGGCAAATAATCTCAAAAACCAAGGCAAGAAAGTTACGATTGCCGCTTGCGACACCTTCAGGGCCGCGGCTTCACAGCAATTAGAAATTTGGGCTGATCGCGTGGGCTGTGAAATTGTGGTGGCAACAAAAGATGGCGAAGATCCGGCAGCAGTGGCACATCGGGCTTACAATATTGCCAAAAATAATGACTCGGATTTTCTGTTGGTGGACACAGCGGGACGCCTACAGAATAAGCAGAATCTGATGGATGAGCTTAAAAAAATTAACACGGTTTTGAAAAAAATCGACGCCACTGCGCCCCACGAAAATCTCTTAATTTTGGATGCGACAATCGGCCAAAACGCCAAACAGCAGCTGGAAGTCTTCAATCAAATTGTCGGCATTACCGGCCTAGTAATCACCAAACTAGATGGCTCCGCTAAAGGCGGAATCGTCGTCGCCCTAGCCGACAAATACAAAAAACCCATCTACGCCATCGGCCTCGGCGAAAAAATCGAAGACCTGCAAGAGTTCGACGCCAAGAGCTTCGCGAGGAGTTTGGTGGGGAGTTAAATAAATTCGCTGATTTTTTCGCAAGCCTTCACCAATCCCAAGGCTTTGTTGATGCATTCTTGGTATTCGGATTTGGGGTTGGAGTCGAAGACTACGCCGGCGCCGGCTTGGAGGTAGATTTTGCCGTCTTTAATTAGAGCGGATCTTAGGGTGATGCAGGTTTCCATGTCGCCGTTGCTGGCGAAATAGCCGACGCAGCCGGCGTAAAAGCTGCGTTTTACTTTCTCAATTTCTTCGATGATTTCCATGGCGCGGATTTTGGGGGCGCCGCTGACAGTGCCGGCGGGGAAGCCGGAGATCAGGGCGTCGAGAGCGTCTAAATCGTCGCGCAAAATTCCTTCGACGTTGGAAGAGATGTGCATTACGTGGGAGTAATTTTCGATTACCATTTTTTCGGTGACGGTGACGGTGCCCTCCTTGGAGACCCGTCCGGCGTCGTGGCGGCCCAGGTCGATCAGCATTAGATGTTCAGCGATTTCCTTTTCGTCGCGCAATAATTCTGCCGCGATTTTTTTGTCTTCTTCTAAATTTTTTCCTCTTTTGCGAGTGCCAGCAAGTGGCCGCACTGTAATCTTGCGGTCTTTTGACGAGACCATGATTTCAGGGCTGGAGCCGATTAAACAGAAGTCGGGAAATTTTAAATAAAATAAAAATGGCGAAGGGTTGACCGAGCGCAGAGCGCGGTAAAAAGCGAATTCCGGCAGGTTTTTGTCGAAGGTGGAAGTGAATCTTTGTGACGGTAAAACTTGAAAAATGTCGCCGTCAGTAATGTAGCTTTTGGCTTTTTCGACGGCGGCGCAATATTCGGATTCGGAATAGTTTGAAGTGAAATCGAATTTGGTTTCAGCCTTGATTGGCAAGGCCTGGTAAGGTTTTTGTAGCGCGGTTTCAATCAAAGAAATTTTGGCAATTGTGGCCTCAAAAATTTCGGCGGCGTCATTTTTTTTGTCGTGAAAAACTGGTGCACAAATTAAAGCGCAGTCGAAGAGATTGTCGAAAATAATCAGAATTTGCGGGCGGATGAAAATGCTGTCGGGGATTTTAAAATCTTCCGCCAGGCCTTGATCCGAGATCTTCTCCATCAAGCGCACCATGTCGTAGGACATGTAGCCAAAAATTCCGGCGCATACCCCGGGTAGGTATCCCGAGATGTAATTTAATTGTCCCCAATCGATTTTAGAATTTTGAATTAATTGGCGTAAATTCAAAATCGGATTGCCGGATTCTGGCGTAAAGTTTTGGGGATTTTTGGCGAAGTTGGAATTGATTGAAGACTCTTCGCCGCTGCATTTCCACACTAAATCCGGCATTAAGCCAATGACGGAAAAGCGACCTTTGTTGTTACCTTTTTCGGCGGATTCGAAAAGAAAACTGTGGTTAGTTTCTTGGGGGAGGTGTTGCGAAAGTTTGAGTGAGGCTAGAACTGGCGTGATTGTGTCGGCAGGGATTTTTTTGTACAAAACCGTGGAGCCGGTGTTTTGTAGGGTTTGGAGGAATTGGGATTTGTTGAAATTGTACATCGGGGGCTTTCCGTCACGAATTAAAATTCACGAATTCAAATTACTTTCCTTCTACTGCTCCTTCTTCTTTTTTACCCATTATTTTGTCGTTCACTTTCACCGGATATTTCTTCATTACGAAAGTGTTGTACCCTTGCAGAATTTCATTTTTGAAGCCCTCTGCTGCCGCAGCTTTAGCCTTGGCAAGTTGAGTCGAATCAACATTGGCTTTTTGGATTGAGCGCAAAATTCCGACTGAAAATTCTTCGTTACCAGTGGGAACTGCGACCGTAGCTTCGCCCAATTTAGCGCCAAAAAGTGCTGTAGAAAATTTGTCAGAATAAGGGATTTGCTGACCTTGGTAATTGATGTAAGAGACGCGCGCGAAGGCTTTATTTTTCTCAACGGCAAGCTTGTATTTAGCGGCGATTGTAGCGGCGTTGCCCGGATTTGCTTTGAGCTCTTCAGCAATTTCTTGAGCTAATTTTTTAAGCCCTTCGATTTTGGAATATCTGGTGAAATCAGCTACAACTCGCGGCCTGATATCTTCCAATTTTCTTTCGTGAGCTGGGGAAATTTCGTCAACTTTAATGGCGTAATATTCAGCGCTGTCTTTCGAATAAAAAAGTTTTGAAGCTTCATCTTTTTTCAAAGAGAAAGCGTGGTCAGGAAATTCGCTGAGATTCTTGATTTCAAAGGCGGCGTCGCCCTTGCTATTTTGGCCGCCTTGATTGATTTCAAGCGAGTTTAAATTGGCAGTTAAGCCGAATTTTTTCGCCACTTCGATCAAGTTATTTGAAGCAAGAATTGTGTCGTCAATCTCAGAGATTTTAGTTTGAAGAACTTTGTCTTCTCTGCCTTCAAGCAATTTGGTTTTGATTTGAGCTTTGGCTTCAGCCAAAGGAATTGGCGCGCTTGGCGTGACTTCATTTAGCAAGAAAACGTGGAAGCCAAGCGGGCTTTTTAAAGCTTCAGAATGGCTGTTGACCGCAAGTTTGAAAACCGGATTGGCCAATTCGGGAATTAAATCTTTTTGAGTGATATTTTTAAGAGTGATTGCTTTGGCATCTTTCTTTTGAGTCTCTTTGGCGAGCTTCAAAAATTCAGCACCAAGCTTTGATTTGTCTTGGCCGGCAGCATTTAACTTCTGAATAAATTCTTTAGCAGATTCTTCTTTGTCGAATAAAATGTGGTACAAATTACGACTTTCCGGCTTTTGGAATTTGTCTTTATTTTTTTCGTATTCAGCGGCGATTTCTTCCTCGCCAACTTGCAAATCTTTTACGAAATCTTTTTTAGAAAAGCGGAAGTAAGTAACTTTGCGCAGCTCGGGAGCCGAGTAAGCTTTTTTATTTGCTTCAAAAAATTTGGTGAGTTCCTCGTCAGTTGCTGCGGCGACAGTTCCAACATTTTTAGCGGAAATTTTGATCACATCAGCCAAGCGTTTTTCTTGCTTGAATTCTTCATTTGCAATAACGGCTTGTTCGTTGATTGGAGATGCTAGAGACATGGTTTGAATGACCATTGTTGCCACCACGTCGTTCTGAATTAGGTTGACGTATTTTTCTTCGTCGAGGCCGTTTTTGGCTAAGAAATTTTTGAAAGCTTGGTGATCAAATTTTCCGTCTTTGTCTTTGAAGTTCGGATCTTTGGCGACGATTCCCAAAATTAATTTTTTGCTGGCTTCAACGCCAAACTCGTTACGTAATTTTCCAATGATCGCGGCGTTAACTAAGCGGCCTAAGACGTCAGATTTGAATTGATCTGAGTCTAGATACTTCATTGCTTCTTCGCTTTTATTTGCCCGCAAAATCATCTCGCGATTTTTTTGCATCTCTTTGGTGAAGTCAGAATAGCTGATGGTTTTGTTGCCAACCTTTGCTACCCAAGAGTTCGGACCGCTCAGAACAAAGCCGCTAACACCGAAAAATACGAAGAGGAGAGCAATGAATGCCAGGACAATTTTGAACAAGATATTACCGGCAAGCTTTCTGAAGAATTGCATTTTGTAGGGAAAGTTTATTGAGAATTTGTAAGCGGGGAAGTGAAAATCGTGGCGCTAAATAGCATTTTAGTAAATCAGAAATCAATTTAAAATTAAGCGCCACTTATCTCCTTGAAAAAAAATCCGCTCCAATAAAAATGCGCCGCCACTTTCGTAAAGAGATTTATTTCCCTCGGATTTTTTCTCCCCCTCCCTGTTTCAGAAAATTAATTACCAATTCAAACATGCTCGTTGTCCAAAAGTTTGGCGGTACGTCGGTTGGCGATATTGCTCGAATTAAAAATGTTGCCAAAAAAGTTAAGCGCGAAATTGATTTGGGAAATAAAGTTGTGGTCGTGGTTTCGGCAATGTCTGGAGTTACCAATCAGCTGGTCGATTATTGCAATCAGGTTTCCTCGCTAATGAATGGCGAATCTTTGTCGGAATACGATTCGATTACTGCGACGGGTGAGCAAATTACCTGTGGCTTGTTGGCTTTGGAATTGCAGTCAATTGGTTACAAAGCCAGGTCATTTCTGGGCTGGCAGATTCCCGTGACGACTGACGACGTGCACAGCAAAGCTCGTATTGACGAGATCGACGGCTCACAAATTTTGGCCGCAATGAAAAATTACGACGTGGTCGTGGTGGCGGGATTTCAAGGCATTCACATTAAATCAAATCGTGTGACAACTTTGGGAAGAGGTGGCTCGGACACTTCCGCCGTTGCCATTGCCGCTGCGATTAAAGCGGACAGATGCGACATTTACACTGACGTTGACGGTGTCTACAGCACCGATCCAAGAATTACCGACAAGGCGCGTAAGCTCGATAAAGTGACTTACGAAGAAATGTTGGAGATGGCTTACAGCGGATCGAAAGTTTTGCAAACCCGCTCGGTTGCAATGGCCATGGCGCATAATGTGCGTGTGCGAGTTTTGTCAACTTTCGCCGAAACGACAGAAACTTCGGGAACAATTTTAGTAAACAACAACGAGGAAATTATGGAAAAGCGCTTAATCACAGGAATCAGCTACAGCAAAAATGACGTCAGAATTACCTTAAAAAAAATGCCGGATCATCCGGGCTTGTCTTCGGCAATCTTTGGCGCTCTAGCGGACAACGAGGTGAATATCGACATGATTGTACAAAATATTAGTGCGGATAGCAAGTCGGTCGACATTACTTTCACAACTAGCAAAGAAGAAGTGGAGAGAGCGAAGCTGGCGATTGAGTCGGTGAGAAGTGAAACCAATTACGAAGAGATGAAGATCGACGAAGATATTGCGAAAATTTCGGTGATTGGAGTGGGGATGGTCAGCCATTCCGGCGTTGCTCACACCATGTTTAAGACTTTGGCGGAGAAGGGAATTAACATTCTTTTGATTTCAACTTCGGAAATTAAAATTTCGGTTTTGATCGCGAAGGAATACGGGGAGCTAGCAGTTAGAGTGCTTCACACGGCTTACGATTTGGATAAGTAGGTTCTTGATCGAGCTCGGTTTAAGCCCCCCTGACAAGGGGGATGAGCGCATGCAAGGGGGTTTCTCGTCACAGACTCAGACTAAAATACTCTTAAAACCCCACTACCAAATCCCCGTCATCCAATTTATTTTCGAAAGAAAATTTCCCAGAATTCTTCACCTCTTCCCCACTCACACCACATCCCAAAGAATCAGCTAAAACCTGCTCCCCAATATATTTTTCAAAAGTTTTGGCCACTTCCAAAATCCGTGAATTGGTCGAAAAAATTTTCAAATTAATGTGGTCGGAAATATTTAAATCGGCGTCTTTACGATTTTGCTGAACAGCGCGAATGATGTCGCGCGCGATGCCCTCGTCTTCCAAATCTTTCGTCACTTCAATATCGAGCTGCACCAGGTAATCATTGGTGGGCAGAGCGGCAATGGCGAATTTTTTTTCGTCATTATTTTTGGTGGCGAGTTTAATTTCAAAATCGTCGTCAGTTAATTTTACGCCGGCAATTTCAATTTCTTTTTCAGAAATTTTTTGCCACTCACCTTTCTTGGTCGCCTCAGTAATTTCTTTAATTTTCGCGCCGAATTTGGCGCCGATTTTTTTGAAATTAATCTGCAATTTTAACTCAGCCAATTCCGCAATTTCTTCTTTGATTTCGACTGATTTGACGTTGACTTCTTCGGCAATAATTTCTTTGAAAGGCAAGATGCGCGCGGCATTTTTGCCGATTACGATTAGTTGGTTCAGGGGTAAGCGGACACGAAGATTTTTATTGTCGCGGATGCTGAGGGCGGTGGAGCACAAGCTGCGCACCAAATCCATGTCGGCGACTAATTCTTTGTCATCAAAGAGGAAAGAGAGGTTGGGGAAGTCTTGTAAATGAACGGAGATATTTCGGGAAATTTTGCGGTCAATCACGGCGAAAATGAATTATTTTTGAATTTTCTCCCCGGGGGAGAAAATTAACTTTTACCCAGTAAAATCAAGGGTTTGCGGGTTTGGATTTGTAAGATTTGGTGTAATTTTAAACCTCGATCCAGCCCTCCTGATAAGGGGGGTAGGGGGGTTTGTGGTCAAGAATTCGTATTTAATATTCTGAGTTTGTGACGAGAAACCCCCTTACCCCCCTTATCAGGAGGGCTGGATCGAGGTTTATTAAACCAGCTCGCCAATTACAAAAACTTCTTCACCAGCTTTTTGCAAAACATCTTTTATTTCTTCAACGTCGCCCTTCTCAACCACTAGAACCATGCCGATTCCACAGTTGAAAGTGCGGCGCATTTCTTCGTCGGAGAGGTTTCCGAGATCTTGCAAATAAGCAAAAATTTCTGGAAGAGCCCAAGAAGTGTAGTCGATTTTTGGGATCACATTTTTGGATAAAACTCGGGGAAGATTTTCTGTTAAGCCGCCGCCGGTGATGTGGGACAAGGCTTTAACCTTGCCGGTTTTAATTGCGGCCAGACAAGATTTTACGTAAATTTTTGTCGGAGTTAAAAGTAAATTGCCCAAGGTTTGGTGCGGGTGGTAATTGTCTTCAAATTCCAAACCTTGTTGTTGGATGATGAGACGCGCTAGGGAGTAGCCGTTGGAATGTAAACCACTTGAGGCCAATCCAATTAAAACGTCACCAGCGTTGGTGGGTTTTGGTAAAATTTGATCGCGCTCAACCGCGCCCACGGCGAACCCGGCTAAATCGTAATCTCCGTCGGTGTACATTCCGGGCATTTCAGCAGTTTCGCCGCCGATTAACGCGCAGCCAGCAAGCCTACAGCCATCAGCGATTCCTTTGATTACGGTGCTGGCAACGTCGACGTCAAGTTTGGAGCAGGCGAAATAATCTAAAAAGAAAAGTGGCTCGGCCCCTTGAACTACAAGGTCGTTCACCGACATGGCGACTAAATCAATTCCGATTGTGTCGTGATCGTTGGTTTCGATTGCGATTTTGAGCTTAGTGCCGACGCCGTCGGTGGAGGAGACCAAAACCGGATCACGGAAATTACATTTTTTTAAATCGAAGAGGGCGCCGAAGCCGCCTAAGTTAGAATCAGCCCCGAGGCGCGCTGTTGCTTTAGCGAAGGGTTTGATGCGATCAATCAAAGCGTTACCGGCGTCAATATCAACGCCAGCTTGTTTGTAGCTTAAAGACATGTTGTAAGTAGATTTAAATGGATTTTTTTTTCGAGCTGAGTAGCTTGTGCCAACCGTTGTCAGATATGGTCCCGCGGGCCTAACGGGCACACACTATTTGTCGCAAATCCAATGTCAATTTTTATGTCAAAGCTGTCAGGAATTTTCTCGCTGAATTTTTTTTTAGTATTTTTTGTTTTCTCGACCGCATCTTTTTCTCAAAGTTTTGCTCAGCAGCAGAATAATTATTTAGTCGAAAATGTTGCGGCCAGCGCTTCAGCAAAATCTGCCGGAGATGCTAAAAATGTCGCCACGGCTAACGCGCGCCGCGATGCTTTCGTCACTCTTCTTTCCCGCCTTTCTCTTCCTTCAAGCGCCGCAGACAAAGTTAGTAACGACGAAATTTCTGAAATGGTGCGCTCCGAACAAATCACCGACGAAAAAATTGCCGGCAGTAATTATTCGGCGGTCTTCAATATTTTATTCGCCAGAAGTGCGGTGGATCGCGTTTTGAATGGTCAGGCAGGCAAGCAAGAAGATGCGAAGGTGGAGGCTTATTTACTAATTCCGGTCAAGATTTTGAAGCAAAAAGCTAGCGCTCCGACGTCCAGTAAGTTTGCTCTGTGGGACGAAAATAACGAATGGAAAGGGGCAATTGAAAAAAACTTAAAAGCCAAGTCTGTGACAAAATTTGCTCTGCCGGAAAACGACATCAGCAACGTGTCGATGATCAACAACGACAATGTGGAGAATCTTGAATATTCGCAGATCGAGCCTTTGTTTTCTAGATACAAAGCGGTTGGTGCTTACGTGGTGTTTTTTTATTTCGACGACATTGAAAACAAAGTCAGCATCACGGTAAAGAGCATCAAAAAGCTGCAGAAGAAGCAGGTTAAACTTAGCTTCATCAATGTAGATCGCCTAAGTCAGGAAGCTTTGCTTGCCAAAGTTGCGGATAAAACAATCGAATATTTGTTGGGTAGTCAAAGCGAAGAGGGCGCCAATGTGGTGAAGTTGGAAGTGCAAATTTTAAGTTTTGGCAACTGGATCGCGCTGAAAAATAAAATCGAGAACAGCAATTTGATTAATCAAATGAACATTGAATCGCTTTCAAAAGATTACGTTAAAGTCTCGGTAAATTACGTTGGAGCTGACCCGGATATTGTTACTGCTTTTGCCAAATTAGGGCTTTCATTGAAGAAAAAATCTGACGATTCCTACACCGTTTCTGCAATGCCAACTCAATCACTTAGCCAATGAAGCCTAGAGAAAAAGTAATTTTGACCATCTTGATTGCGCTGGGATTTTTCTGGGTGATCTATTCGGTAAGGTCAATATTGACGCCATTCGTGTGCTCCATCGTGATCGCTTATTTTCTTAATCCTTTGGTGGAGCGCTTTCACAGACAATATCGCGTCAGTCGTCTGCGCGCCACTTCGCTGATTCTGGGATTGTTTTTCTCTACGCTGATCAGCTCGGGCCTTCTGATTGTCCCGGTTATTTATTCGCAAATGATTGAACTTATTTCCACGTTGCCGGGATATTTCAAAACTTTCACAACCGATTTTTATCCTAAAATTTCTGAAGCGATGGCGGGCTTGGGCTTTACTGCAGACGGCAGTTCTTCCGGCGGGGCAATAAGAGACCAAATCACTGCAAAAGCTTTTAGCTTTTCAAGAGGGATATTGAGCAGCGCCTTCAGCTCTTCGTCGGCCATCATCGGGATTCTGTCGCTGGTGTTCGTAATGCCGATTTTGCTGTTTTATTTTTTGAAAGACTGGGACGTGATTGTGCGAAAAATTAATGATTACCTGCCTTTGTCTTGTGCTACGCAAATCAGAAAAGTTTTTTCTGATATTGATCAAACCATGTCGGGCTACATTCGCGGGCAGTTTAATGTTTGTTTGATGTTGGGAATAATTTACGCCGCTTTGCTGAGCTGCACCGGTCTTAATTTCGGTTTCTTAATCGGATTTTTAACCGGCATGTTGGTGTTTATCCCTTACGTCGGCATGTTGATCGGCGTTACTGTCGCAATCATTGTCGCCCTATTTCAATGGGGCTTTGACTTTGGAAATATTGGCCTGGTCGCTTTGGTATTTTTCGTCGGACAAGTTATTGAATCCAATTTCCTGACGCCAAAATTAGTTGGTTCAAAAGTTGGGCTACATCCAATGTGGTTAATTTTCGGCTTATTTTTCTTCGGTGTTTTGTTTGGATTCTTGGGAGTTTTGTTCGCAGTTCCACTCACTGCAATTTCCGGAGTAGTGGTCAAACATCTGGCTGCAGAATATAAAAGAAGGTTTGTCTAAAAAGATTTTGAATAGGTTTACATGCCAAATGACATTGCCAGAGAAGTAGAGAAGCTCGCCGATGATTTAGGGATTGATCGCAAGAGATCGATTGGCGAAGTGGCGAAAGAATTAAAACTCGAAACTCACGTCATCAGATTTTGGGAAGAAAAGTTTCCCCAAATAAAGCCGGACATCGGCGCCGGCAAAAGAAGATATTATTACAACAAGCAGCTTAAAGTTCTTAAAAGAATCAAACAGTTTTTGTACGAAGAAGGCTACACTATCGCGGGTTTGCAGAAGTTGCTGAAAAAAAGAAAACATGACGGCTACAAAGAAGAAGACCTCGACATCATTCTGAACGCTGATTTTTCTGCCGAAGAAAAGTTATTGGGTAGTGCGCCGGAATCACAAAAACATCACTTCACTTTGGATGATTTTATTCCGGCAAATGCGGCGCCAACCTTAGACAATGAAGGGAAGAGGCGAATTGAAGAACTGCTTAGCGGCGCTAGAAAAAATTTAGAAAAATTAAAATCTCTGCTCAATTCTTAAAGAAAATGGTCACACAAAATCCCCTTAGAACCTGTCTTAACAAATTCTGTCAAAAAATTAATCACGATTTTTCTGACATCAAATTATTAGAAGAAGCCCTTACTCACCCAAGCCTTTCCAAAGAAGATCGCAGCAAGCCCAATTACCAAAGATTAGAATTTTTGGGCGACAAAGTTTTGTCCTTGGTGATCGGAGATTTTTTAATGAGCAAATATTTAAACGAGGCGGAAGGCGATTTATCTAAGCGCCAAGCCGTTTTAGTTTCCGGCGAAACTTTGGCGGCAATTGCTTTGGAAATCGGAATTGACGAGGTGATTAAAGTCAGCAAAGGCGAAAAAAATTTAGGCGGCGCGCGGAACAAAAGAAATTTAGAAAACTCTTTGGAAGCCTTGATTGGTGCCATTTATCTCGATTCCGGATACGATGCGGCGCAGCAATTTGTAATGAAATTCTGGTGCGATTATCTGGGTAAAGATGTGAACCCGCCGAAAGATCCGGTGTCGCAATTGCAGGAATTGGTGCAGTTAAAAACCAAGCAGCTGCCAGAATATTTTACCGAAAAAAGCGGCGGCTTTGATCACGCGCCCAGCTTCATTTCAACGGTAAAAATTTCGCACTTGAATCTGGAATTTAGCGCGGTGGGAAAGTCAAAAAAAGAAGCGCAAAAAGAAGTGGCAAAGATGGCTCTGAAAGCTTTTTGTGAAGAAAATTAACATTACAAAAACTTTAAAATATGAGCAGAGTTGCACTGACTGCGGGCAAAATTGGATCAACCGTATTTTCAAACATTAAGTTATTTTCCACTCTGCAAGCAAAGGTTCCAAGTGAATTGACTGCGGGGATCAGTGACGGTTTTAGAGGTGTCGATCCTAAGTCAGTGAAGATGAATATTGATCAAGGTGCGATTGCTAGGAGTGCTACTAAAACTGTGAAATGGTTAAAAGACAAAGAGCAAGGTGGTTGCGAGGAGTCGAGCTTTTTACTGAAGGCGATGCGTGATTATCAAGATCCGCAAAATCTGGCGCTACATTTACAGGGTGCGCCCAAAGAAGAGAGTGCTGCTGAACATCTAGCTCACGTGCTAGCTTTTATAATTGGCGGCGAAAGGGAGATTACTAGCAGGGGTCGGATTGATGAAAAGGGCGGCAAGATCGCTAATGTTCCACCTCACAGTGATGGAGCCAAACACTCTGTTGAAATAACATTAACGATATTAAGCGGCATTGTGTCTGACGGCAGTGTGCGCACTTACACTTTAGATATTAATCGTGTGTACGAAAGGATGTCGGAGCAATCACGAGAAATTTTAGCAGAGCCGATATTCAGATACGCGCCGGACATAAGTCCAATGGATTTCAACGAAAGATCATCATGCAAATTGCCGATACTTTACGAGGACGGGGACGGTTTGTTGAAGGTTAATTTTACTTACGATGGCAGACCGGTGCTGTTTTGTAATTACGAAAAAAGCAAGTTTTCAGAAGATGAGGTAGAGCAAGCCGTAGAAGAGATGCAGCGGATTGTTGGTGACATGTATAAGTCAAACGAAGTCACGCCATTTTTTATAAAAGCAGGAGATTTTTTACTGATTAAGAACAGGCAAGTTTTGCACGGTAGAGATGGTAGTTCTGAAGAAGATCGTATTTTAGTTTTCGGCTCTTACGGCCCCAGCACAAAACCCTGCAGCGGCGAGTCATCATCATTGATCGGTAACGATCCAAAAACAGCCGGTCTTTGAATCGCGTTTTTAGTCGTAGCATAAGTGGATAAATCGCGCTGTAGCGCAGCGCAAGCGGATGGTGCACCCGAGAGGATTCGAACCTCTAACCTTCTGATCCGTAGTCAGATACTCTATCCAGTTGAGCTACGGGTGCATATTGTGTCACGGCATGTCGCTTTTCTCACTTCGTTCGAAGACGACACGCCGCCGGGGCGAGCGGCGTAGCCTTCGCCCGTTATTCCTTCTTTCTTAAGACGCGTCAGATTTGCGTTTCTTTTCAGAAGCCTCTGCAGCTTTTTTCTCTACTTTTTTTGCTTTACCGACGCCGAGTTTTTCACGAATTAGACCTTCTAATTCTTCAGCGACTTTAGGATTTTCTTTCAAATAAGTTTTAGTGTTTTCTTTTCCTTGTCCAATTTTAGCGCCTTTGTAAGCGTACCAAGAGCCGGATTTTTCTAGGATGTCATGCTTTACAGCAAGTTCGATAACTTCGCCGATACGCGAAATTCCTTCGCCGTAAATAATTTCAAAATCTGCAGTCTTGAAAGGTGGGGCAACTTTATTTTTTACAACTTTAACGCGGGTTTCATTTCCTAAAACTTCTTCTTGATCTTTGATGGCGGTGCCGCGGCGGATGTCTAATCGAACTGAAGCGTAGAACTTCAAAGAGTTGCCACCAGAAGTGGTTTCAGGAGAGCCAAACATCACACCAATTTTCATTCTGATTTGATTGATGAAGATGATGGTTGAGTTGCTTTTGGAAACCGTTGAGGTGAGCTTTCTTAAGGCCTTGCTCATCAAGCGCGCTTGTAGGCCCATTTGATTGTCTCCCATGCCGCCTTCCAATTCAACTTGCGGCACTAAGGCTGCAACTGAATCGATCACGACTAAATCAACTGCGCCGGAGCGAACTAAGGTGTCGGTGATTTCAAGTGCTGCTTCACCGTTGTCGGGTTGCGAAATGATTAGCTCTTCTAAATTAATGCCAAGATTTTTGGCGTAAGCTGGATCGAAAGCGTGCTCAGCGTCAACGAAGGCGCAAGATAGGCCGGCTCTTTGAGCTTCAGCGATTGCGTGCAAAGTTAAGGTAGTTTTGCCGGAAGATTCTGGTCCATAGATTTCGATGATGCGGCCGCGCGGATATCCGCCAACGCCCAGAGCCACGTCCAAAGCCAATGAGCCGCTTGGAATAACTTCAATATCCAAAACTGGCTTTGAGCCAAATTTCATTGCTGAGCCTTTACCGAACTGTTTGTCGATTTGGGCAAATGCTGCTTCTAATGCTTTTTTACGGTCGTCCATATTTTCTCCTTTGGTTGTGGTGTTGACCCCGCCATACGACGGGGCGGTAATTATTTTTTTAACAATTTTAACATGGTTTCGCCAAGGGCGGCAGGGCTGTCTGATACCACAACTCCAGCTGATTTCATCGCTTCAATTTTTGCTTCAGCCCCACCTTTGCCACCAGAAATGATGGCGCCAGCATGGCCCATTCTTCTGCCTTCAGGCGCGGTACGACCGGCGATGAAGCCGACGCATGGCTTGCTGCGACCTTTTTTAGCTTCAGCTTTTAGGAAGGCTGCGGCCTCTTCTTCGTCAGATCCGCCAATCTCGCCAATCATGATCATGGCTTGAGTTTCAGGGTCAGACAGGAACATGTCTAAACAATCGATAAAGTTAGTGCCATTGACGGGATCGCCGCCAATGCCGATACAGGTAGTTTGGCCCAAGCCGGCTTTGGTGGTTTGGTGCACTGCTTCGTAGGTTAAAGTGCCGGAGCGTGAAACGATTCCGATTGAACCTTTTTTGTGAATGTGTCCGGGCATGATGCCGATTTTACATTCTTCCGGAGTGATAACGCCGGGGCAGTTTGGCCCGATCAATCTTGATTTTGAACCGCTCAAAGCTTTTTTAACTTTCACCATGTCAAGCACTGGAATGCCTTCAGTGATGCAAATGATTAATTCGATTTCGGCATCAATAGCCTCTAGAATGGCGTCAGCAGCGAATGGAGGTGGAACGTAAATTACTGAGGCATTGGCGTCAGTTTTTTTACGAGCGTCGTAAACCGTGTCGAAAACTGGCAGGTTTAAATGTAGCGTGCCGCCTTTTCCGGGAGTGACGCCGCCCACCATTTTGGTGCCGTAAGCAACTGCTTGCTCAGAGTGAAAAGTGCCTTGAGATCCGGTAAATCCTTGGCAGATAACTTTGGTATTTTTGTTGATTAGAACTGACATTGATCGATTGATTTAGATTATTTAACGGCTGCAACGATTTTTTGCGCGGCATCAGCTAAGTCACTAGCTGAAATGATGGCGAGGCCAGATTTGGCAAGAATTTCTTTGCCGAGTTCGACGTTGGTACCTTCAAGTCTGACAACCAAAGGAATGCTGAGATTAACTTCTTTTGCCGCTTCAAGAATGCCGTTGGCGATGATGTCGCAACGCATGATGCCGCCGAAAATATTCACCAAAATTCCTTCAACATTTGGATCGGAAAGAATGATTTTGAAAGCTGCGGTAACTTTTTCGCGAGTGGCTCCGCCGCCGACGTCAAGGAAGTTCGCCGGAGATGAGCCGTAAAGTTTGATGATGTCCATTGTGGCCATTGCAAGACCAGCGCCGTTCACCATACAGCCGATTTTGCCGTCCATTTTAACGTAGTTGAGATCGTATTTTGAAGCTTCGATTTCGAGGGGCTCTTCTTCGTCAAGATCACGCAATTCGCGAAGATCATCGTGACGGTGCAGAGCGTTGTCATCAAAAGCATATTTAGCGTCGAGAGCAACGATGTCGCCTTCGGCAGTTTCAACCAAAGGATTGATTTCAATTTGAGCGGCGTCAGTTGTGATGAAGGCGTTGTAAAGAGCGAAGATTAATTTGCTGAATTTTTTCAAAGTTTCGCCTTTGAATCCTAAAGCGAAGCCAAGCTTTCTGGCGTGGAATGATTGGATGCCGGCAGCCACATCAACTGCAACAGTGACAATTTTTTCTGGGCTGTGTTCAGCAACTTCTTCGATATCTACGCCGCCTTCAGTGGAGGCCATGAAGACCACTGATTTAGCTTTGCGATCAACAATTGCTGACAGGTAATATTCTTTTTTGATGTTGGATCCGGCTTCGATGTAGAGCCTTTTAACTAGTCTGCCTTCTGGTCCGGTTTGATGAGTGACCAAGGTCATTCCCAAAATTTCGGAAGATTTTTCTTTTACTTCTTCAACTGATTTTACAACTTTAACACCGCCACCTTTACCGCGTCCGCCGGCGTGAATTTGAGCTTTTACGACAAAAACTTTATTGCCGTTTGCCTCTAGAGTTTTAGCGGCTTCAACTGCCTGATGAACGTCAAAAACTGCGTGCCCTTCAGGAACGCAAACGCCAAACTTTTTAAGCAGGGCTTTCGCCTGGTATTCATGAATATTCATGTCTAATTTTGATTTTGTTTTGATCTGAAGTGTCTTCAAACTTGCCCGTCAGCTCGCTCGTGAAGCGGTTTGGGTACCAAATCTTTTAAAGAGAAGAGGGGCGCACAATAAATTTCCTTTTTAACTTGGCAATAAAATTTTCCGCCACTTTCGTTGCAGCTCATGAGAAAATCTGTACTAATCACCAGGCCCAAAGATCAAGCGCAAGAAATCGTGCAGCATCTTGAAAATCAAGGGTTTGAGGTATTTATCGAGCCGACGTTTTCGGTGCAAAAAATTAGCTTAGCAAAGATCGATGCATTACAAAATCTCTCTCAAAAAAAAATCCAAGCACTCATCTTAACCAGCGGAAATGCGGCAGATATTGCATTCGACGCCGCTGAAATTTTAGGCCTCAGCAAGGAAGTCAAAGTTTTTGCCGTTGGCAAAAAAACTGCCAGAAAGTTTTTGGACGCAGGCTACGAGAACGTAATTTATTCGGAGCAAAATTCGGCAGCGGATTTGCTGAAAATAATCTCGTCAGATCAAGAAATTCTGAGCCAAAAAAATCAGGAAATTCTTTTATATTTTTGTGGTGAATTAGTTACTGTTGATTTTAAGGCAAAGCTTGAAAAATCGGGCATTGCAGCTGAACAAATCCTTTCTTACAAAATTTTTGAAGAGCAAAATTTCTCAGAAAATTTTTTAGAAAAAGTTAAAAATTTTCAATTCGATTTCGTACTACTTTATTCCAAAAACAGCGCTAAACATTTTTGTGAATTATCCACAAAACACAATCTGCTTGAATATTTCCAGAGCTCGCGAATATTGTGTTTGAGCGAAAAAATCCTTTCTTACTTGCGCAATTTCGGGTTCAAAAATTCTGCGACCTTCGACGAAATTCCGATTCTAAAAAAATTTTATGACTGAAGAAAAAACTGAACAGGCCTTGGAAAATGGCGTCGCAATGCCACAAAAGAAGAAAAAATTTTCTCTGAGCCGAATCGTAATTTTGTTTGTGATTATCTTGTCGGGCTATCTGGGCCTCAGATATTTCGAAATCAAACAGGCCAGAAAATTGAATGCCAAAGCAGAAGTTGGTAAATTTGATAATGTCGAAAGTGAAATTTTTGATCTGTCGGAAGAGTATAAAAATCAGTTAAATTCTGATGCGCACGGCCTGTCCGATATCCCGCTCAATGAAGTGCAAGAAAAAGGTGCAGAATTTGTTTACAAAATGCTGCTAAAAAATCAGACGCAGATCAATGATTTAAAAAGCCAAACTGAGTCCCTTAAAGCCGAATTCACAAAATACAAAAATCAGGAAAAGCTCGGTAAGATCATTTTTGCCTACATTGATTTTAGGCAAAAGCTTCTTGCGGGCGCGCCCTTTGAGGATGCCTTAAAAAACTTCGAAATGTTGGCAGTTTTTGATCAACATCTGCAGGATAAAATTTCAAAATTAAGGGTGTCGCTGAAGAATTTTGCTAACGAAGAAAATCTCAGCAAAGATTTTGCTGACTTGATTCCAGAGCTTATCACGACAAAAAATACTGGCGCAGAAAATGGGATGATTTCCAAGATTCGCCGCAATATTTCCAAAATGGTAGTGATCCGCAGAATTGACGGAAAAAACCCCAATGATGTTGACGGAATAGTCAGTAGAACTGAAAAATTATTGCACGATGAAAACTATCAAGAAGCCTTTGATTGCCTTCTTGCGCTCGATCAATCCTACCACGAAATTTTAGTGAATTTTTTAAGTGAATTAAGCGCGGCGGTGGAAGTAAAAAAAATCGACTCCGACATTTTATCCTACCTAAAAACATTAAGTTAATATGTTCGCAGTTCTGTGGTTTTTATTTATCGCGTCAGCAATCGCCGGATCAGTGGTTTGGCTGCTTGATCACGATGGTTCAATCGTTATTTCTTGGCTTGGATACGAAGCCAGAACTGACATTCTAACGGCGATTTTGCTGACGATATTTTTCGTCCTCGTCACCTTCGTAATCTCTTACGCAATCGCCAGAATTCTGGCTTTTCGATTCCCCGCTTTTTTCAAAATATTTTTCAAAAAAACTTACATCCAGCGTCTGGAAAAGTTGGTGCACAGGCACTGGCAAGGCATGGACGTGGTCACGCAATTGCTGATGGCGATTGAGGTTCAAGACGTTAAATCCTCAGAAAATTTACAAAAAAAATTAGGCAAACTGATTAAAAACCCGCAATTAAATAATTTTTTCTTAGGCAGAATTGCCCTCGAGAATAAAGATTTTTCTAAGGCCGCGGACTGTTTTGTAAAACTTGGTGAAGATAAACACGCTAAAATTTTAGTGCTGAAATCGAAGTTCAAATTGGCGTTAGAAAAAGATGACGAAGTAACAGCGATCGCTTACGCTAAACAAATTCTGTCGGCTCGCAAAGACAATGTTGACGTGGCTCGATCACTATTTTCTTTGTACAAAAAAAGAGGCATGTGGCAAGAGGCCAAAGGCCTGATTGCCGAATATGGTTCTGCCAAATTTGAAGATGAATTACAAAAGCGTGACATTGCCGTAATCAACGCTGCGCTTGCTTTCGAAGCTTACCGCAAAAAGCAATTTTCTGACGCCATCAAGCACGCCAAAATTTCTCTCAAAGCAGAAAGCGACTTTTTGCCAGCAATCGAAATACTGCTTAAATCCTGGATCAAACGCGGTTTTTCTTTTAAAGCCAGTTGGGTGATTAAAAAATTATGGCGCGAAAATCCGCATTTGGTTTTGGCGGAAATTTTTGATTTAATTAATCGCAAAGCCTCAGTCAAAAAACGCATCAAAGCCGTTAAAAAATTGGCGAGTTTAAATAGTGAAACTCCCTTAAATAAATTGGCAATTGGTGTGGTTGCATTCAGAGCTGGCAGCTATTCCGAGGCCAAAGATTTTCTACTTCTGTCTCTAATCAAAGAAAAAACTTACCGCGCTTACAAGCTACTTTCTCTTGCTGAAAAATTTTCTGGCGACAACGAAAAATCCAAAAAATATTCCGAAAAAGCCGAGATGCTTAACAAGGAAGGCAATTACTCCTGCAGCAATTGCGGCCATTTATCCGAAAAGTGGGCTGCAAGATGCACCTCATGCGCAAGCTATGATTCTCTAGAGTGGAGCTCGTAATTTAATAATCAAAAACATGACAAATAATCTTTCTCAAATCATCGAAAACGCTTTTGAAAAAAGGGCGGAAATTAATTTAGCAACTCAGGGTGAAGTGCGCGATGCAGTCAATCAAACATTGGCTTTGCTCGATCGCGGTGAAATTAGAATCTGCGAGAAAAAGAATGATGTTTGGCAAGTCAATCAATGGATCAAAAAGGCGATTTTATTGTCGTTTAGGTTGAGCGATAATTTCTTGAGCAAGCAGGCGGTTGAGGCTGGAAATGCTTTAAATTATTTCGACAAAGTCCCGCTAAAATTTGCAAAATGGACCGAAGAGGATTTTCGCAAAGCAGGCTTTCGCGCCGTACCTGGAGCCATTGTGCGCTACTCAGCATTTATTGCTAAAAATGTAGTTTTGTTGCCATCATTCGTGAACCTCGGAGCCTATGTGGATGAAGGCTCAATGATTGATGCTTGGGCGACGGTAGGCTCTTGTGCGCAGATCGGAAAGAATTGCCACATCTCTGGCGGCGCTGGAATTGGCGGGGTTTTGGAGCCTTTGCAGGCCAATCCGGTAATCATTGAAGATGACTGCTTCATCGGCGCTCGCGCTGAAATTGCTGAAGGCGTAATCGTCGAAAAAGGCGCGGTAATTTCGATGGGAGTTTACATCGGCGCTTCGACAAAAATTATTGATCGCGAAACTGGTGAGATTTTTTACGGTCGAGTTCCGGCCTACTCAGTTGTGGTTCCTGGCAATATCGCCTCCACTAAAGGTGACAAAAATGTTTCACTTTACGCTGCGATAATTGTCAAAAAAGTTGACGAAAAAACCCGCTCCAAAACTTCAATCAATGAATTGTTAAGAGACTAATCCAGCATGTTTTTTGACGCCAAAATGCTAGTCGCGTTGGTTTTCATAATAATCAATTTTCTGATTATTTTTGTAATCCGCACCCGCACCACCACTGTTACCATCTTGATTATCGCCCATCTGATGTTGGTGCTTTTTTTGAGTCTGTCGATCTCCAATTACAACAGTTTTAAAGAAGTTGTTTTGGCTTTGGTGGCTTACTCAATGGTGGTGTTATTTCTAATTTCTAATCACAATCAGATTTTTTCTGATGACTCGCAAAGGCCTAAAATCAAGGGATCGAGCCAATCATTTTTTGTAGTTGCGGCGGTGCTTTCTGCGGTGGCGGTAATTTTTTGTGCGCTTTTTTTAATCACAAAAAATGTGCCAAAAATTTCTCAAATGGTTTCAAACAAAAAACTCGAGAAGCAGAATGAAATCATGATGAACCCAATGATTTTGCCGTCTCACCCTGTTCACATCGCGATCAAGAAATTTTATTTAGGCAAAAAAATTGAAGATGATGGCAGCGACTGGCTGGATAAAGCGCAGATTCAGGCCGAGATAAATGACAGAAAACAAGCGCGCCTCAAAGATAAATTGTCCGACAATTTTTTACTCAAACGTTCTTCTGACGTAATTCTAATCATAGTGGCTATCAGCACGAGTTTGCTGCTTCTGGCCAGCAAGAACCAGTCCTGAGTCTTTTTTAATTCCAGATTTCGCCCTATTTCGGCTTATTTTTTGGTAAAATTTTACCAAAAAAGCGCTCGAAATATGTCAAAATCTGGAATTAAAAAAGACTCAGGACTGGTTCTAAAAAAATCTTAAATAATTAATGAGTCTTTACCAAATTTTTCGTCCGCTGATTTTTAAATTTGATGCCGAAGTGGCGCATCACAGCGCAATTAATTTTTTAAAATTCTGTCCCAAAACCGCGACACTTCTCTGCTTAAATCGCGATTACAAAAATTTACACACTAAGCTGTGGAACATTGATTTTACTAATCCTGTCGGCATGGCGGCAGGTTTTGATAAAAATGCTGAGGTGGCTTTAACTTTGGAAAAGTTTGGCTTTGGATTTGTTGAATGTGGCACGGTGACGCCGCTAGCGCAGGTCGGCAATGAGCGCCCAAGAATTTTTCGCCTCACGCCAGATCAGGCAATCATCAATCGCTTGGGATTTAATAATTTTGGTGCCGAAGTTTTTGCTAAAAATATTGAAGCGATTCTGCCGAAGATTTCCGTGCCTTTGGCGATTAATATCGGCAAGAACAAAGACACTGAAGACGCGCTTTCCGACTATCTTCCTCTGCTAGAAAAATTTTACGAAAAAGCCACTTACATCACGGTAAATATTTCTTCTCCCAACACCAAAAATTTGCGTGATCTGCAAAATGAAAATCAGCTCGATTTATTTTTAAGCGAGATCGCAAAAAAGAAAAATGAACTCAAAAATCTGCACAAAAAAAATACGCCAATATTGTTAAAAGTGGCGCCAGATCTGAGTTTGGGCGAGCAAGAAAAAATTGCCGAGATCGTAATTAAAAACCAAATTGATGGCATGATCATTAGCAACACCACGATTGATCGCGATCTCAAATTGCGAAGTCAACACGCCTCGCAAAGCGGCGGATTAAGCGGCGCACCACTCTTTCAAAAATCCAACGAAGTCCTAAAAAATTTCTACAAATTCACCGGCGGCAAAATTCCTCTAATAGGGGTGGGGGGTATATCTTCCGCTGAGGACGCTTACGAAAAAATCAAGTGCGGCGCCTCCCTCATCCAAATCTATTCCGCCTTTATTTATCAGGGCTTCGGACTAGTCGAAAAAATCAAAAAAGACCTAAGCAAAAAACTCATTCAAGACGGTTTTAAAAATATTTCGGAAGTGGTGGGAACTCAAAACTAATCGCAATTGACAGGAAAATTTTAGAAAATAATTTTTGGCCAAACCTTTTGCGCCCAAACAACAATTCACCACATTACTTTATGACGCAGCACCCAACTCCCGCCAATCCCCTAAATTTTGAAAGCAAAACCATTCGCCGCATTCTTCATCAAAATGAATGGTGGTTCTCAGTAATTGATATCGTTGGAGCTTTGACTGAAAGCTCGATTCCAAAAAGATATTGGGCGGATTTGAAGGGCAATTTGCTGGAAAAGGAGGGGTTTGAACCGTACGCAAAAATCGTACAGTTCAAAATGTTAGCAGAAGATGGTAAGATGAGAGAGACCGATTGCGCCAATACAGAAACCATGCTGCGCATCATTCAATCAATTCCTTCTCCGAAAGCTGAGCCATTCAAAATGTGGCTGTCCAAAGTCGGCTACGAAAGAATTCAGGAAATTGAAAATCCCGAACTTGCCCAAAAACGCACTCGAGAAATATACAAAGCTAAAGGTTATCCCGATTCTTGGATTGAAAAAAGAATGCGCGGAATCCAGGTGCGGGAAGAGCTGACTGACGAATGGAAAAGACGTGGCGTCAAAGAGTCGCAAGAATTTTCAATACTTACTGCTGAAATTTCTAAAGCAGCTTTTGGCCTGACGCCAAGTCAGCACAAAGATTTTAAAGGCTTGAAGAAGGAAAATCTGCGCGACCACATGAATGATTTAGAATTAATTTTCTCAATGTTGGGTGAGGCTGCAACCACCGAAATCGCTCGCAATACTGATGCTCAAGGATTTAACAAAATAAAATCTCTGCCAAAAAAGGCGGCAAAATTGCCGGCAATGCCAGAAAAAATTTGGAAAAACAAACCGGAAAAAAAGTTGTGACGCAGGAAAATTTTGTGGGTTTGATTAAAAATTAAAAACAGGTGGAGAGTCTTGCAAATTGTGGATCGGATCGAAACTGAAAGATTAATTTTGCGTCAGTGGCAAGAGGGTGACGCCGAAGTTTTTGCGGCGATCAACCAAGATCTGAAGGTGATCGAATTCTTGCTTGGACCCATGAGTCTCAAAGATTCGCAGGATTTTATTGCTAAGGCGAATAATCATTTTCGTGAATTTGGTTTTGGTTTGTGGGCGACGACGATTAAGGCGACAGGCGAGCTGATTGGCTTCGTGGGTTTAAATGTTCCTGATTTCGAAAGTCATTTTACGCCTTGTGTGGAAATTGGTTGGCGACTTGTATCACAACATTGGGGCAAGGGATATGCTACGGAAGCAGCACGCGCCGTGCTCCGAATCGGTTTTGAAAATTTTGGTCTGAAAGAAATTGTCTCGTTCACCACCTTACAAAATTTACGCTCCGAAGCTGTGATGAAAAAAATCGGCATGCAGCGCGACCTCAAAGATAACTTTTTTCATCCAAAATTATCGCTCGACCATCCGTTGTCCAAACACATGCTTTACAGAATTTCTGCCAAACAATAGAAATTTGACATTGAAAAGAACATGCCTACGATGCCCACAAATCCTGCCTTCCGCAGCATTTTACCCCCCAATCTAAAACAAAAAACATGACAACTCTTACGAAATTCAGAGACCTTGGTCTTTCTGAAGCGATGATTAATTGCTTGCACAAAAAAGGCTTCGAAGAGCCTACTCCGATCCAAGCTAAAACCATTCCCTTCCTTCTCGAAAATAAAAAAGATTTAATCGGTAAAGCTCAGACCGGAACCGGTAAAACCGCGGCTTTCGGCATTCCGATCATCGAAAATATCGTTCCAGATTCTAAAAAAATTCAAGCAATCATCTTGGCGCCAACTCGCGAATTAGCGATTCAGGTTGCGGAAGAATTGAGCTCGCTTGCTGAAGAGCATAAAACCCGCATTCTCGCAGTTTACGGCGGTCAGCCCATCGAGCGTCAAATTGAGCGTTTGAAACGCGGCGTTGATATTGTGGTTGGAACCCCGGGCCGCATTCTTGATCACTTAGATCGCAAAACTTTAGACATCTCAAAAGTCTCTTACATCGTTTTGGATGAAGCTGACGAAATGTTGAATATGGGCTTCATCGAAGACATCGAATCAATTTTGAAGGCCGCTCCAAAGAGCCGCCGCACCGTGCTTTTCTCTGCGACAATGCCCGGTCACATCGAGCGTTTGGCCAAGCAATACATGAACGATTACGAAGTGATTGCAGCGGCGACTGACCAAATCACTCGTGACAACATTCAGCAAATTTATTTCGAAGTGGCGCAATCCGATAAATTCGAAGCGCTTTTCAGAATCATTGACGTTGAAGAAAGTTTTTACGGCATGGTTTTCACCCGCACCAAAGTTGACGCTGATGAAATTTCTCACAAATTATTAAACCGCGGCTGCAGAGCAGAAGCGATTCACGGTGATCTTTCCCAAGGTCAGCGCGAGAAAGTTTTGCAAAAATTCCGCGGCAAAAAAATTACTGTGCTAGTGGCGACAGACGTCGCAGCGCGTGGGATTGACGTCGACAATCTTACTCACGTAATCAACTATTCTTTGCCGCAAGATCCGGAAAGTTACGTACACAGAATTGGCCGTACAGGCAGAGCGGGCAAGAGCGGCATTGCCGTCACTCTAATCACCCCGTCAGAATATCGTAAGTTGGTGGCGATCCAAAGAGTTGCCAACGCCACAATCACTAAGCAAAAAGTTCCAAACGTTGCCGACGTAATCGACAGCAAAAAACAACGCATCAAAACCTCTCTTGCCGCCATCATTGCTGCGGGAAAATTTTCTGATTTGGAAGTAATCGCCGAAGATATTCTGCGAGAAAGTGCCGATCCTAAAGTTGCCATTGCTGCCTTGTTGAAATTGGCCTTCAAAGACGAATTGAACGAGAAAAATTACAGCGAAATCAACGACATCGGTGCTTACAAAAAGAACAAAGACTTTCACTACGATGATCGCGGCATGAGCGGCTACAAGCCAATTGGCAACCAAGACAAAAGAAGCTACGTTGACCGCAAAGGCACAGCGCGCCTCTTCATCGCCAAGGGTCGTAACGACCATATGGATCCAAGAAAGCTGGTTGATTTCATCCAGCGCGAAACTGGCGTTGATCAGCGCCACATCGATGATGTAAAAATTTTCGAAGGCTTTTCTTTCTTCGCCGTTCCCTTCGAAGATGCTGAAAAAGTTCTACATGTTTTTCAAAAACAATCCGGCGGCAAAAGATCTTTGGTCAGCAGGGCGAAAGATAAGCAATAGGTTTGAAGCCAAAAGCGAGGCAATAAAAAAGCCGATCTCTTTTACCGAGATCGGCTTTTTTTATTTGGGAATTTTTTTTGACTAACCCTCCTACGCTCTAAGAGCAGCCTTCGCTCTAACGACCTCCGCCTGACATTCCAGCTAGGAGCTGGCTTGCCAGGCGAAGCTCATAAGAGCGAAGGCTGGTGAGCACGGTTGGAATCGAACCAACGACCACCTAATTAAAAGTCAGGTGCTCTACCGACTGAGCTACGTGCTCAAATAAAAACTTATTTGATTTGGGTTTGAAGAAGTGTGGTGAAGACCCTTTGGACAAAGGAGCGGCGCATTAAAAGCAGGAATCTTAAAAAAGCAACAAATTTGTAGAAATCTTCAAAAGCGCGATTTATCTAGGGTTGCGAAGGGATGAACCCTGTACATGTAGCTGCGCTTACTCTCCAAAATCACTCACAAAATGAAAAATAAAGTCCTAACAATAATCCCGGTGCGCCTTGCCTCAACTCGTTTGCCCAATAAACCTTTGGCGGATATTTGTGGCAAAAGTATGATTCAAAGAGTGTACGAACAGGCACTAAAAGCGGATCTGGGCGAAGTTGTAATCGCTTGCGACGGTGAAGAAATCGCTGCGGAAGTAAAAAAATTCGGCGGAAAATTTGTCCTTACCGACCCTAATTTGCCTTCAGGAACTGACCGCATTTACGCCGCTTACCAAAGCTTCGCGCAAGATTTTGAAATCATTTTAAACCTGCAAGGTGACTTGCCCAACATTGATCCACAAGTAATTCGTGCCGCTGCTGACGCGGCTTTGCAGCATGATTGCGACATTGCGACTGTGGCTTCCAAAATCAAAAATGAGTCAGAAATTTCCAATCCCAATGTCGTAAAAATCGCCATTGCTTTTAAAGAAAAAAATCTTGGAAAGGCGCTCTATTTCTCGCGTTGTCCCATTCCATTTTCCAAAACCACCGACGCAGATTTTTACCATCACATCGGAATTTACGCTTACAAAAAATCCGCTTTAGAAAAATTTGTAAATCTTGCGCCGTCAACTCTGGAGCTGCGTGAAAGCCTCGAGCAACTTCGCGCCTTAGAAAATGACATGAAAATTTTTGTCAAAATTGTTGAGGCGCATCCGCTTTCGGTCGACACCAAAGAAGATCTAGAAGTTGTGAAAAAATTGATTGAGCAACAAGCCAAATGAAGAAAAAAATTCTCCAAAAAACCATTGGCTGGAAAGAGTGGTTTGGCCTTGACTGCCTAAGCTTGCCCGCGATTAAGGGCAAGATAGATACCGGCGCTAAAACCTCGTCGTTGCACGCTTTCAACATCGAAAGTTTTTACATTGAAGATGTAGAATATGTGAAGTTTGACATTCATCCTTTGCAGAAAAACAAACAGTTGGCGCGCACTTGTGTAGCGCGGGTAATCGACCAAAGAATGGTTTCGGATTCGGGCGGCAAAAAAGAAAAAAGATTTGTAATTAAATCGGATTTACGCATCGGAGATGCTAAAATCAGAATCGATCTAACCCTTGCCAATCGTGACACGATGGCCTTTCGCATGCTGCTTGGACGTGAAGCGATCAAGCAGGCAAAAATGCTGGTGGATCCGTCAAAATCGTTTCTGCAAGGTAAGTTAAAAAGAGCAGAAATTTTAAAACTTTATCGCATTACCAAACCCTGTACCGACCCAAGAAAATTATGAAAATCATCCTTTTAGCCTCGAATCCCAATCTCTATTCTAACCAACGCCTGCTTGAGGCGGCGCGAAGTCGTGGTCATGAAGTTGAATTTGTTAATGTCGGCGGATGCTACATTAAAGTGGCGTCAAATGCCTGCGAAATGTTTTTCGACAGCGGCAAAAAAATGGAAAATATTGATTACGTAATTCCGCGCATCAAGCCGGCGATGACCTTCTACGGCACCTCAATCATCCGTCAGTTTGAAGTGATGGGCGTCAATTGTTTGAACGGTTCAGAGGCAATCACCAAATCGCGCGACAAATTAAACACGTTGCAAATCGCCGCGCAGCATGGCCTAAACGTGCCAATTACCAGCTTCGCCAACTCATCTTACGAAACCAAAGATCTGATTAAAATAGTCGGCAGTGCGCCGCTGGTAGTGAAATTATTGGAAGGAACCAAGGGTGTTGGAGTAGTTCTGGCCGAAACCAACAAAGCCGCCGAAAGCGTGATTAACGCCTTTCGTAGCTTGAAAGCAGATATTTTAGTGCAGCATTACATCAAAGAATCGAAGGGTCAGGACATCAGATGTTTTGTGGTCGGCGGGCAGGTGGTGGCTTCAATGGAACGCATCGCCCAAGAAGGAGAATTCCGCGCCAATATTCATTTAGGCGCTACAGCGCGAACAATTGAAGTCACCGATGAAGAGCGCGACTTGGCAATTAAATCTGCCAAAATTATCGGCTTGGAAGTTGCTGGTGTCGACATGGTGCGTTCCAATTCCGGCCCTAAACTTCTGGAAGTAAATTCCTCTCCCGGCCTTGAAGGCATTGAAGCTGCAACCGGCATCGACATTGCCGCAAAGATGATTAAGTTTTTGGAAAAGAAATAATTAGTACCCAAGCGCTACCCACCTCACATTCTCGCAAGAGGAGCGGAGGTGTTTTGATCCGCAATTAAACAACAACCAAACAAATCAAATGCCTAAAAAGACAACTCACACCAGAATGGAAATTGATATTCCTACTCACAGACATCGCGCCATTGAAGAGCAGGCAACTCTACAGGGTATTAGCATTTCAGATTACGTTATCGGATGCATTCAAGAGGCGTTCGATAAATCGGGATTCAGTGCTGAAGAAATAGCTGCGGCTATGAAAGCAGAAGATGCTAAATCCAAAAAACTTGCAAAAACCTCCAAGAGAAAAAAATGAAAAAACTCGATCCGAAAAAAATTTTTAATGGCCAATGCGAGTTTATTTTGGGTGCACACAAATATTCGCAATCTCCCGAACACTCTAAGCCGGAGATTGCTTTTATCGGCGCTTCCAATGTTGGGAAATCCAGCTTGATCAATGCTCTTGTCGGCAGAAAAGTTGCCATTGTTTCGACGACTCCGGGGCGCACGCGTCAACTCAATTTTTTCAAAATTGCTGACGGCTTCACCCAAGAATATTCCGAAGGTTTTGTGTTGGTTGACATGCCGGGCTACGGCTACGCCAAAGCTCAAGGCAAAGACATCGAACATTGGCAAAAAACTGCTTTGGAATATTTGATGAAGCGCGCAAATCTGAAGCGTTTATTTTTGCTGATTGATCCGATCAAAGGCCTCAAAGCCTCCGATCTCGACATGATTAACATGCTCAATGCTGTGGCGGTTTCCTTCCAAGTTATTCTGACAAAAACTGACAAACTTAATCGCGAAGAATTGGCCAAGGCCCAAACAAAAATCGAAAAAGAAATTCTTAACTGGCCGGCAGCACATCCGCAAATCCTTGCCACCAGCAGCTCTAAAGGATATGGCATTAAAGATATCCAGGATTCAATCGTAGAAGTTTTGCAACATTTATGAAAATTTTACTGACGATTATCCTTACCAGCTTGGTGATTTTGCTGCTGGTATTTTTTCTCAACGCCGCTACATATAACGGCTCCAAAACCCCTTCCAACAAACAGTTAGCCAATGAAAAAAAGTCCTAAAAATTCTGCGAGTTCAGAAGCAAAAACTTTGTCCCAAAATCCCACCACAGGCCTGACGCCAAAGCAGATAGTTGAAGAATTAAACCGTTACATCGTTGGTCAAGTTGACGCCAAAAAAGCAATGGCAATCGCACTCCGCAACCGTTACCGCCGTAAGTTAGTCGAGAGCCCACTTCGTGAAGAAATCGTACCCAAAAATATTTTAATGGCCGGTCCAACTGGCGTCGGCAAAACTGAAATTGCGCGCCGCCTAGCCAAACTTGCCAACGCCCCTTTCATCAAAGTCGAGGCGACAAAATTTACTGAAGTTGGCTACGTGGGCCGTGACGTTGATTCAATCATTCGTGATCTTGTCGAAATGGCGCTCAAAACCTTGAAAAACGAAATGAAAAAAGAAGTCCATTTGAAGGCCGAACAAAACGCCAAGAAAAAAGTTTTAAGAAGTTTAGTGGGCGAAACTGCCACGGAAGAGACTAAAGAAAAATTCTCCAAAATGCTTGATACTGGCGAGTTAAACGGGCGCGAGATTGACATCGAGCTTTCCGATTCCGGCAGCGCTTTTTCCAATAGTTTTGAAATTCCCGGCGGCCATGTCGGCATGATCAACATCAGCGAAATGTTGGGCAAAGCGATCGGCGGCGACAAAACTAAAAAGATGCACATGACTGTCGAAGATGCGCTGAAAGCCTTGATCGAAGAAGAGTCAGAAAAAATGATCGACGAAGAAAAAATCGTCAAAGCGGCGGTAAAATCCGTTGAAAATGACGGCATCGTTTTCATCGACGAGATCGACAAAATTTGTGTGCGCAGCCAATCAAAAAGTGGTGACGTCAGTCGTGAAGGCGTGCAGCGTGACCTTTTGCCTTTGGTCGAAGGCACGACAGTCAGCACCAAATACGGCCTGATCAAAACTGACCACATTTTATTCGTGGCCTCCGGCGCCTTTCATTCCGTGAAGCCGTCCGATTTATTGCCGGAATTGCAAGGTCGATTTCCGATCCGCGTGCAATTAAAACCGCTCACCGAAGAAGATTTGGTGCGCATTCTGCAAGAGCCGGAATCAAGCCTCATCAAGCAATACATTGCCTTGCTGGCGGTTGAAAAAGTGAAGTTAAATTTTCCCGAAGAAGGCGTAAAGCAAATCGCTAAAATTGCTCACCGAGTAAACGCTGAAGTTGAAAATATCGGCGCTCGACGCTTGCACACCATGCTCGAAAAAATTCTGGAAGAGGTCAGTTTTGAAGCCAGCGAAATGAAAGACGGTAGCCTGATCACGGTTAATCAGAAATATGTCGACGAGCATTTGGGTGATTTAATCTCCAGCAAGACCGATCTTTCTAAGTTTATTTTGTAACTCAAGAAACCCCCCTACCCCCCTTGTCAGGGGGGCTTGATCGAGTTCGGTTTAAGCCCCCCTGATAAGGGGGGTAGGGGGGT
>CANDYP010000002.1 GCA_947425005.1 Rickettsiales bacterium
CCTGATAAGGGGGGTAGGGGGGTTTCTCGTCACAAACTCTTACTAACATCCCCCCACTTCCCAATTTCAATAACTCAAACAATCTAATCTAATTTTATGGACAAAGCCGCTTCATTTTCTCTCGTTAGTCTCATCAGCCAAGCCGACATTGTCGTGCAATCAGTAATGGCGCTGCTTGCCATCGCGTCCTTGTGGTCTTGGACAATCATCTTTGACAAGATGATGAAATTTGCCATTCTCAAAAGACGCAGCGATAAATTCGAAAAATCTTTTGAAACCATGGTGTTGGAAGACATTGAAGCTGAGGCGCAAGCTAATAACAACCATCCGCTATCCCGCGTCTTTCTAGCTTGCATGAAGGAGTGGCAGTCGAACAATATCAAGCAGATCAGCATTGATGGCGGCGACAAAAAGACCGGATTGAAAGAAAGATTAAACGGCGCCATGCAAGTCGCGGCTAATCAATCGATGCAAAAGTTGGAAGATGGTTTGGGGTTTTTGGCAGTGGTCGGCTCTTCGATGCCTTTCGTCGGACTCTTCGGCACGGTGTGGGGAATTATGAACAGCTTTCAGGGGATTGCGGTGAGCAAGAATACCAGCCTGTCAGTGGTTGCTCCGGGAATTGCTGAGGCCTTGTTGGCAACCGGTATCGGCCTATTCGCTGCGATTCCCGCGGTGTTCTTTTACAATATTTTTTCAGGAAAAATTAATCGTTTTTCTGAGCGGGTGCAGAATTTCTCGACGCAACTGCTGAATATGTTTTCGAAGGAATTGGATCGGTAGTTGATTTGGAATACGAGGCTGGAGAGCCATAGACCCCGGAACAAGTCCGGGGTGACGGAGTGGGAAGAGGTGTCCTCCAGACTTGTCACTCGGATTTGTTCCGGGGTCTATTGCTCCAGTTGCGAACTTTTCTTAAAAATCAATCGCCCGACAATTCACCTGCCAGTCGCCGAAGTGGGTAGGGTCTAGCTCTTTTTCTAAATTAGTTTTTTGTAAGGTTTTTTCTTCTGACTTCTTCTGCTCATCATTTTTTTCAGCATTTGTGGATACGCATCCACAAGATGACTTACCGCATTTTCCTTCTTCTGATTTCATAAATTATTAATGTTCCTGCCCTTGTTGTTGTGAAGGCATTATCGACTGGTAGCCTTGACCGGCGCTGAGTTGCTGTCCTGGAGTTACTGCGGTTAAATTAGCTTTCGACATTTCTGATTCAATCGGGCCAATAGCTGCGGAAGTTGAGAATTTCATTGGCGCTAGAGTGTCCCCCATCTTGTCGGCAAAGCTGAAAACGCTTTGTCCTAAAGCGGCGTCTTGAGTTGGGAAAACAGTGGATAGGTTTCCGCCAAGTCCAAAATCAATGCTGCCACCTATTTTAGAATGTTCATCAATATTAGCGCTCAGAACATCGGCACCACCGCTTGGAATACTACTGCTGCTGCGGTGATTGCCGCCACCTGAATGGTTCTGCAGTTCAAAAGAACTTGGGCCCTGAGCAAGATCTGACATATTTTAGATTATTCGTTACTAGTCGCAGCAAGTGCTGCCATATTGATGATCTCATTGATTGAGGAGCGCATCGTGACAATTTGTACAGGCTTTTCCAAGCCGTGGAGGATTGGGCCAACGACTGTGCAATTTCCAAGCTCTTCCAAAAGCTTGGTAGCAATTGAAGCTGAATGCAGGCCGGGGCAAATCAAAATATTTGCTGGCGCAGTTAAGCGACAGAAAGGATATCTCGACATTTTATCGGCATTCAAAGCCACGTCAGCAGTCATTTCGCCGTCATATTCGAAATTAACTTTTATGCCGTCAAGCAAGGCTACGGCGTGTTTGATTCGGCTGGATTCTGTTTTTAAAGCAGAGCCAAAATTTGAGAATGACAAGAAAGCGACGCGAGGTTGGTAGCCCAATTGACGCACTTTGTCAGCGGTTTGAATGGCAATGCTGACTAGATGTTCAGGAGAAGAAAGTTCGGAACAAGCGGTGTCGGAAATGAAAATGGTGCGACCTTTAGAGATCACCATTGAAATGCCCAAAACGATTTTGTCTTTTTTGTTTTTGATTACTTTCCAAACATCGGTGAGGGATTGGCGGTAACCGCGAGTAAGGCCGGTAACCAGCGCATCGCCGTGTCCGCAGGCCAGCATTGAGGCGGCAAAAATGTTGCGGTCATTTTTTACCATGCGGGAGCAGTCAGAGCGTAACACGCCTTCGCGTTGCAATTTTTTGTAAAGGTAATCAGTGAATTTGTTGTTATCAGAGGACATTGAGGCGTTGTAGATCTCGATGCCTTTTGGATCGACATTGGCTTCAGCCATATTTTCCAAAATGCGCTTTTCTTTGCCGATTAGGATTGGCTTGCCGTAGCCGGAATCACGCCACATTGCAGCAGCGCGGATGATTTCCGGTTGTTCACCTTCAGCGAAAATTACTTTTTTTGGATTACGTTCGAGCTTGTCGAAAATCATGCTCATGGAGTTGACTGTAGGGTCACGGCGAGCCTGCAATTGGCGGGTGTAAGCGTCCCAATCTGTAATTGGCTTGCGGGCGACACCGGTTGCAACCGCGGCTTTAGCGACGGCAACTGGTACGACATGAATCAAACGTGAATCAAAAGGAGTTGGAATAATGTATTGTGGGCCGAATTTCATGTCGCGATTGCCGTAAGCTTTCATTACTTCTTCAGGCACATGTTCGCGGGCTAAGTCAGCAAGAGCTTTGGCGGCGGCGATTTTCATTTCTTCGTTAATCGTTGAGGCGCGTACATCAAGAGCGCCGCGGAAAATGTAAGGGAAGCCCATTACGTTGTTCACTTGGTTTGGATAGTCAGAGCGGCCCGTTGCAACAATGGCATCGGAGCGGGTGGCGTGAACTTCTTCTGGCGTGATTTCCGGATCCGGGTTGGCCATTGCGAAAATCACCGGATTTTTCGCCATTGATTTAACCATTTCTTTGGTCACTGCACCTTTGACCGACAATCCTAAAAATACGTCAGCGCCTTTCATAGCTTCGGCCAAAGTGCGGGCTTTGGTATTGGCGGCGTGGGCGGATTTCCACTGATTCATTCCTTCGGTACGGCCTTTGTAAATTGTGCCTTTAGTGTCACACAAAATGGCGTTGTCGTGCGGCAATCCCATTGCTTTCAAAAGTTCAAGGCAAGCGATGCCCGCAGCGCCGGCGCCGTTCACGATCACTTTAAGATCTTTAAATTTTTTGCCGGAAATGTGTAAAGCGTTCAAAATACCGGCGGCAGACACGATTGCCGTGCCGTGTTGGTCGTCGTGGAAAACTGGGATGTCCATTAATTCACGTAACTTGCTTTCAATGATGAAGCATTCTGGAGCTTTGATGTCTTCAAGGTTGATGCCGCCCCAGGTTGGCCCTAAATATTTTACGGCGTTGATGAATTCGTCAGCGTTTTCGGTGGCGACTTCAATGTCGACCGAATCAATATCGGCGAAGCGTTTGAACAAAACTGATTTGCCTTCCATTACTGGCTTGCCGGCTAGAGCGCCGAGATTTCCAAGGCCAAGTACAGCAGTGCCGTTTGAAATGACGGCGACGTAATTTCCTTTAGCGGTGTAGTCGTAAGCGAGGTCAGGATTTTTTTGAATTTCTAAACAAGGAACGGCAACTCCCGGAGAGTAGGCCAGAGCAAGGTCGCGCTGAGTATTAAGTGGTTTGGTTGGTTGCATTGAAACTTTGCCGGGCTGACCCTGCATGTGAAATTGTAGCGCTTCGAGATCTTTGGAATTTTGTGTTGTGGATTTGGTTGACGAATTGTTTTTTACCGCGTCTTTTTTGCTAGCCATGTTGGGGGGATAAAAAGAGTTGAGAGTTCGAGGGATGAACAAGGGGAGTGACAGGGCGGCGAAAGTTAGTTTTCAGAAATCTTAATGTCAAAAAATATGCAGATCGACAAAAGCAAAAAATTTTCACAATTTTTTGACGCCAAAAAAGAGCCAAGAAAAATTGATTTTTTGGTGTTGCATCACGTGGAGGCAAATTCTGCGGAACACGCAATTGAACAATTTTTTGAGCATCAAGTGAGCTCACATTTTCTGATTGATGAGCAGGGAAATATTTTTGAATTGGTGGATGAGAATAACGTGGCGTACCACGCGGGAGTCAGCTTCTGGCGTGGCTTTGAGGCTCTTAATCAAAATTCAATTGGCGTCGAATTTATTAACGCAGCGCCTTTTTCTAAAAAATTCGAAGCAGCGCAAATGCTTGCGGGAGTTCAACTTTGCAAATATTTGGTCGCGAAATATCAAATTGCGGCGGGAAATATTGTAGGGCATTCCGACATTGGTTACGTGAAAGAAACTGGAATTTTGGATCGTAAACAAGATCCGTCACATCTTTTTGATTGGAAGTTTTTGGCGGAGAATGGCGTCGGAATTTTTGTTCCAGCTGCACTGAGCAAGCAGAAAATATTTGAGCTTGGAAATAAAGATGCGGGCATTCTTTTGATCAAAGAAAATCTAAAAAAATTTGGCTACCGCGTGACGAATTTAAGCAATGAATTTGATGCTGAAATGCAAGCTTTGGTGCGGGTTTTTAACCGTCGGTTTATCGGGAAGGATTTGGATGTGTGGTGTGAGGGATCGCAACAAGCCTTAACAAAGGTGATTTTGACTGAGATGTAATGCTTTCACGCCTTGCTTGGACAAAAATACTTGCGACGAGATGGGCCCCGTCATTCGACGGGGTGACGGATGAGAGTAGGGTGGTTAATAAGGATTAAGAATTGAGCCGAAATTCTGTTGATTATTTGAGCATGAGGCGCCCCAAGAGCCATTGTAACCATTGCCAGCATTAACATCATCTCTGCAATAAAGCTTTGCGTAATAACGACCGTCCACACATTTGAAGGTAAAGTTCGCGCTAGAGTCATCGTGGTGAGCTTGATACTGACAACGTCTTTCTTCTATAAGATGTTGCGATCCAGCTGGAGTGAGAAGATGTTGAGCTGTTGGAGCGCTACCGCCAGAATTCTGGCAGTTAGAGCCCGTTAAACCATAGCAGTCAAAATCATTTATTCCTGCACTAGTCCTATATTTGCCAAAACAATAATTTGCTCCGCTTGGCGTCGAAGTGGATGTTGCGACAATGGTACTTTTTGCGCCGGTAAGGCTAGTACAACCTTTGCAAGAGGTGCAGGCATTTGAAATTACCCACGTACCATTAGAGCAAGTGACATATGGGGCGGCGGATATTCTGTCGGTAGTTGTAAATTTATTTGTGCCGTCAATTTCAACGTTACAGATGTCGACTTCGCCAGAGGTGTAGGTTCTACTAAAATCACTTGCAGCGCCTATGTAAGAGTGTCCAAAGCCAGAGTTACATCTTAAGTTGATGGTGGCTCCGTCGACAGAAGCCCCTGCAGAGTAGCTTGGATCGTAGGCATTCGCGGTGGTGTAGTATTGGCTTTTGGTGCAAGAGAGTGCAGCGCAGGTTGATGCATCATCAGTGTCAAGATCGGTAAGAAAGCTTAGTTGATAAGCTGGAGAGACGGACGTTTGGTGAGCGTTAACACTGGAAGTTGCATCACAAGCACTACCCCAAGAGTTATCGTGTCCATTGCCTAGATCTGCTTCATCGCTACAAGCCATTTTTATATTAAAACGACCATCAACACATTTAGACCAAATTACAGAGCTAGAATTGTCGTTATGACCTTGATACTGACAGTTATCAAGTGCACTTCCATGCGATAATGATGTCATTGAAAGGGCATGTTCTGAGAAGCTGTAGCTGGTACAGTCACTGGCTATGCCATTAATGTAGTAACAGTCGTAATTTCCTGACCAGCCACTGGAGTTTTCATTTCGGAATTTACCCTTGCAGATGTTGGTAGATGAACCGTTGTTATCGTCACTATAATCGTAGACTACATATGTTTCTGCGCCACTTACCGAAGAAGAGCAATCCCGGCAAGGGCTGCATGGATTATCTATTAAACCAGCAGTGCCACTTACATGGTTTTTCCAAGTTCCGTTGTCGCAATATACTGATGGGGCGGTGGCGATTCTATCGGTTGTGTTAAAGGGTTGAACTCCATCTACTCGAGGGTGACATAAGTCCACTTGGCCATCAGCTGTGGAAGGGTTGGTAAAGCTTCTTGAACTTCCGATCGCATGCCCAGATCCGGGATTGCATCTTAAGTTCGAAATAGTGGTGCCGCTGGCTAAATATTCGCTGCGAGCAGCGTAACCGGAATCATGGGCATGTCCATCAGATCCACCATAAGAACAACTTTTTTGACAATAGCCGACGAAGCAAGTGGATGATCCAGGAGTGTTGTCATAAGTACATTCAGTAGGGGTTTCCCAGATGCCTTTCAAACTACATTTTCTGGTGGGGTGACTTACAGAATCTCTCCAATATAAAGGGCAGGCTGTGGGGGAGATTACTGTTTGATCGTGATATGATTTTGGCCAAACTACTTCCGTGCCATCAGTCGTGTGACCAAGTTCGCCACAATATTTATTCTGAGTTTGTGCAGCACAAGGAACCAAGGTCCAAGCTCCAAAATCATCAAACATTTGGTTTCTGGTTTTGTAAAAAACTACGTCATCAAAATCAGAAGCGGCAGCAGAGCCAAGGAAGGTGCTGTCAAATGTAGAAGTTGCCGGCGAGACACCATCATTCACTGAAGATAAATCGTTACTCGATTCGTTGCTAACTGAAGTTGAAGGGCTTGCAGAGTTGGCGGAGTAAGCTCCAGACTGATTAGCTCCACGACTCATCAAAACAAACATCGCGTTAGTTTCAGATGTGCCGCTAATCGTGATATGTTGGTAAGTAACAGTTCCTCCATCGGCAGCTTCAATGATGCTATTTTCAAAACTATCTGAAGAGGTTGTGGCCAGTCTTCTGTCGACGACGTAAACAATTTTATTGCCGTAAGCATCTTCAGCAACGCTACTACTTAACCCCAAAGCCTGAATTGGCACCATTCCGTAGATCAAGTTAGAAGTGGTTGATTTGTAAATACCAGCATCGCTGCAATCAGTAGCATTGGACGGTGATCCGTAGGCTGTTGAGGTGTTTTTAATATCCGTGATTGGAGCTGGACAAGGAAGGCTGCCAGTATTCTGCAAATATCTTCCCAAGGCCTGGTAAATTATGGCAATATTGTCGCTGCTGCTTTTAGATTTAGAGTTGATGGTCTTACTAGTTGTTACCGACAGAACCCCTACAATGACAACCGACAGTACGGCAATGATGATGGAAAGCTCAATCAAGCTGAAAGCTTTGCTGAATTTTTTACGATTAAATTTTTTTGTAAAAAGCTGTCTCATGATTTTTTCTGTATTGACTAATTTTAGAAACTTTCAGCGAAAAACTGTCTTAGCGATTGTCAGTGCCGTCACTTTTTTCGCCCCAGCTTTTTTCAAAACTTTGGCGCAATTTTCTAAAGTGGCTCCGGTTGTGATTACGTCGTCGATTAGGAGAATTCTTTTATTTTTTACGGTTTGAAAATATTTCGGATTTAAAGCGAATGCGCTCTTCAGATTTTTTTTGCGCTGCTTTTTTCGGAGCGTAACTTGAGCTGCGGTATTTTTGATACGCAACAAAAAATCAGGATAAAACTTTGTTGTGGGTGTGTGTTGTAGCATTGCGCGGCACAAGAGCGAAGCTTGGTTAAATTTTCTCTGACGCAATCTTTTTTTATGAAGTGGTACTGCTACGATAAGATCAATATTTGTTAGTTCGGCACGACTTCTGTGAAATAAAAATTTTGCTAATTTTTTGGCGATGTAAGTGGTGTCGCGATATTTAAATTGGCTGATTATTTTTTTAATAATTTCGTTGTAGCGAAAGACCGTGATCGTTTTGTCGTAAGCTGGCGGGTCGCTTAAACAAGAGGCGCAGGTCAAATCATCGCTCACCTTAAAATCAAAAGGATGCGCGCAAATTTTGCATTTCGGCTCAGTAATGAATTGCAATTTTTGCCAGCAATCACTACAAAATAGACCTTCCGCACTAATTATTTTTTCGCAGTACAAGCAGTGACTTGGAAAAATAATTTCCAAGATTTTCTTAAAAAATTTCATTTACGTGATGACTCAAGAGGTTTTATTCGACCGTGATTTGCTGCGCCAAAACCGAGCGCGCACTGCCCAAAATTTCGCGCAGCATAATTTTCTGCATCACGAGATTGCAAATAGAATCAAAGAGAATGTTGAGATGCTGAATCGCAAGTTTGAAAGCATTTTAGAAATCGGTGCTCGTGATACTTACTTGTCTGAGCTCTTTCTTGAAGGGCCGGCTGATTCTTCTGAAGCCGCTGGTTTAGGAGATCTAACGCCACGTTTGCACAAAGGAATTTTTTACGAATTTTTTGATGACGAAGAAATTTTACCGCAAGAGCCAGAGGCGTTTGATCTGATTTTGAGCAATCTAAATTTTCACTACATTAACCAAATTCCGCAATTTTTGCTGCAAGTAAAAAACTTGCTAAAGCCAAATGGCATCTTCATTGCCAGCTTTTTTGGCGAAGAAAATTTAAGTCAGCTAGTGCACGTAATGCATGAAACTGAAACTGAAATTTACGGCGGAATTTCGCCAAGAACTCCGCCGACGATTGACGTCAAAACCGCGGCCGCTCTGCTGCAAAAGGCCGGTTTCCAAAATCCGATTTCTGATTTTGAAAAAATCGAAGTAAATTATTCTGATCCTTTGAATCTGTTAAAAGATTTGAAAATGATGGGTCAGGGCAATATTTTAACCAAGCGCTCGCGCAAGTTTTTTACCAAAAAATTCCTCGGAAAAGTTTCACAAAATTATCGTAAGACCTACGGAAATACCGATGGTGGCGTTACTGCTACTTTTGAAATTGTTACTGTAACTGGGTGGAAAGTTTGACTGAGTTTGTGACGAGAAACCCCCCTACCCCCCTTGTCAGGGGGGCTTTGCACCGAACTCGATAAGCCCCCCCCTGACAAGGGGGGTAGGGGTGTTTCTCGTCACAAACTCAGTCCAAAATTAAAATTAAAAAATGAAAAAATTACACATCAAAACCTACGGCTGCCAAATGAACGTCTACGATTCAGACCGCATGCAAGACCTCATGACCGCTGTCGGATACGAAACCTCTGACACTCCCGAAGGAGCAGACATGGTCATCATCAACACCTGTCACATTCGCGAAAAAGCTTCGGAAAAATTATTTTCCGATTTGGGTCGCATCCGTCCCCACAAAGACAAAATGAAAAATGACGGTAACCAGATGATCGTTGCTGTTGCTGGCTGCGTAGCTCAAGCCGAGGGTGAAGAAATTTTCAAACGTTCTAATGTTGTTGATATTATTGTCGGACCAGAAAGTTACCAAACCTTGCCAGACTTGGTTGGGAAGGTGATTCGCGAAAAAAAGAAGCAAATTAATTTGGAATTTACGCCGAACGACAAATTCGATGTTTTGCCACAAAGCGCTGCCGGAGTTGGTGCTTCAGCATTTGTAACAGTGCAAGAAGGTTGCGACAAATTTTGTACTTTCTGCGTCGTGCCTTACACTCGCGGCGCTGAATATTCCCGCGAAGTTTCCAAAATTGTCGACGACGCCAAAAGACTTGCAGGTCAAGGTGTTTCTGAAATTTATTTGTTGGGACAAAATGTAAATGCGTACCACGGATTAGATGTGAGCGGCCAGTCCGCCAGCCTCGCCAAGCTAATCGAAGAAATTGCTAAAATCGAAAATATAAAGCGCATCCGCTACACCACGTCACATCCACGTGACATGTCGGATGATCTGATCGCGGCGCATCGCGATGTTGAAAAGTTAATGCCATTCTTGCACTTGCCAGTTCAAGCTGGATCAAACTCAGTGCTTAAAGGCATGAACCGTAAACACACTCGCCAAGATTATTTTAAAATTATTGAGAAGATCCGCCAAGCCAAGCCAGACATGGGCCTGTCTTCTGATTTCATCGTTGGCTTCCCCGGCGAAACTGACAAAGATTTTGAAGATACTTTGGACTTAATAAAACAAATCGGCTTTGCGCAGTGCTATTCTTTTAAATATTCACCGCGTCCGGGAACGCCCGCCAATGATGCTAAAATTCAAGTCGAAGAAAAGGTAAAAGAAGAGCGTTTAGCGATTTTGCAAAAACTTCTAACTGAGCAGCAAATCGAATTTAATCAGAAATTTGAAAACACCGTAATGCCAGTGCTTTTTGAGAAAGAAGCTCCGAAGAGTAAAGCCAATAGTCCGAAAACTTCGCGTCCCGGCACGCAACTTTGGGGGAAGTCTCCTTGGCTACAATCCGTGATTGTCGATGTTTCCAGCGAAGAAGAGGCAAAAAAGTATTTTGGCCAAATTGCTGAAGTAAAAATTTTAAAAAGCCGCCCGAGCAGCTTGGTGGGCGAGTTAAGTTAGGTATAATCCAATTTTTACGCGACTCATCTCGCAATGAAATTGAGATGGAAAATAAAAAATATCACAATTTATGAAAATTGTAGGAGACTTTATTTTTCCTATGTTACAAATAGATCGTGGCTTTACGGAGCTACATCAATTTATAAATTTTAAGAAATACAAAAATGACAGATCAAGTTAGCGGTACAGTAAAATGGTTTAATGACGAAAAAGGTTTCGGTTTCATCGAAATCCCGGACAGCAAAGACGTTTTCGTTCATCACAGTGCAATCAATGCTAGTGGTGGTCGCCGCACTCTATTCGAAGGCCAAAAAGTAACTCTAGAAGTTATTCAAGGCAAAAAAGGTTTAGAAGCTACAAACGTAGTTGCACAAAACTAAACCCATTTTTTGATTCTCAGAATTTCTGATTTTCAAAAATAATTAAGCCCTCTCAAAAATTTTTGAGAGGGCTTTTTTTATTGTCTAAAATTTGAAGTGAAGCATTACCTAGTGGTTACTGGTGGTGTAGTGGTGGTTGCGGGAGCGGGGGTTACTGTAGGGCTACCCTCTTCTTTTGTGGCGGTTGCGGCTGCTTCGGATTTAATTTCTTTTGTAAGCCTTTCTCCCAAACGGGGCTTTTCCAAAATTACTTTTAAATCTTTTAGACCTTTCTCAAAATCTTTTTCAACTTTGCTATGCATCAAGAGGCAGATCAGGTTAAAAGGAACGGGTGTGTGGCCAGACATTTCCCAAGTTACTCTTGTTTGATTTACGCCAGCATCTTCAGTGAGAAAGTATGCGGTGTTGGTGGTTTTTATCGGCTTTTCAAAACGTAGTTCAAAATCAATCCGTTCGTTGCTGGAAATTTCTTTAATTTCTTCCTCGCCAACTCCAACCTCTCTATTTCCTGACCAAGAAGAGATCGCTCCCACGGTGCCGTCAACACCCCTAATATTCATTTTAATATTAGGATCCATCTTTGACCAAGGTTGCCAATTTCTGGAATTTTCCATCAATTTTAAATAAGAGAAGACTTCGGATTTGGGTTTGTTGACTGTAATTGATTTTTTGATTTCAAAATCTTGTGGAGCTACTATTGCGGCTACAAGGACTAGAGCGACTAGAGCGAGGAGGGCTGTGAGAAGTTTTTTCATAAATCCTACCAAATTAATTGTTAAAATTATTTTGGGATTTTTTGTGGTGAAAAGTGACGCTAAACATTCACGAAATCACGTGCACGAATCTAGGACGGTAGTCATTTTTTTCAATTCCTAATCTCGGAAGTCTGGAGTTTAATTTTTTCTCTTTAAGAATTTTTGTTTGTTGTCGGTTTTGTAAACTCTACTTCTAAAATAATTTCGACCTTGTCGCTGACGCCCATGCTGGAACCTTTTTCTGGAATGCCAAATATGATTCCAAAGTCAGAACGCTTTAAAGCTCCGCGGGCGGAAAATCCGATGCGGGATCCACTTGGATCCATCGGGTTTCCGGCGTAGCCACCGTTAAATTTGACTTCCAAAATCATTGGGCGCTTAACGCCGTGCAATTCAAGCTCGCCAATGATGCGGGCGGTATTGGTGCCGGTTAATTCGATTCTGGTGGAATTAAAATTAATTGCTGGGAATCGGAGCGCATCAAGCCACTGCTCATTTTGCAGCAAGGTATTGAAGTTAAGTTTCTCGGAATTCGGGTAATCTGTTTCGATCGAAGATGGGTCTATACTAGCTGAAACGCTTGATTTATCTGGGTTGGCTGGGTCAAACTGCAAGGTGGCGTCAAACCTTTTGAAGCGAGCGGTGTAGTAAGAGAATCCTAAATGATTGACGCGAAAAATTAGGCTGGCATGCGATTTATCTAACTCGTAAACGCCGGCTGGCAATTCTTTTGTAGCTGGGTTGGGGAGTTCTTGCGGAGTACAAAATGTGAGTGCAAATAAGATGTAAATGGCTGAAATTTTTTTCATAAAATCTGCTGAAATTAATTAATAAGTTTTAGCAAAAAAACTACTGACAAAGCCTCCAAAGACTGACAAAGACCTCTAAAGTAACTCAAAAAATATGCCAAAAAGTTTCTTACAAATAATCACCTTTCTAATTTTTATGTTTCCAATTTTTGAGAATTCTAATGCCGCAACTCCAGCCACAAAATACGAGAAAGCCATCTTGGCGGGAGGATGTTTTTGGGGCGTGCAGGAATTAATTGGCAGCCTTGACGGCGTAGTAAAAAGCGAAGTGGGTTACATTGGAGGAGGGGATCTTAACCCAACTTACGAGCTGATTTCGACAGGTTTGACCAATTACGCCGAAAGTGTTGAAATAACTTTCGATCCTCAAAAAATTTCTTACGAAAAAATTTTAAAATTCTTTTTTACGATTCACGATCCAACAACTCTAAACCGCCAGCAGAACGACACGGGCAGCCAATATCGTTCAGAAATTTTTTACTTAAATGACGGGCAAAAAAACATTGCTGCAAAAGTTATTGAGCAGGCGAATAAATCTGGGGTTTTCGCGAAGCCGGTGGTGACAAAGCTTTCCAAGGCAGAAAAATTTTACCCTGCTGAAGAGTACCACCAAAATTATCTGCAAAAACACCCTTACGGCTACACCTGCCATCATGTGCGCAATGAATGGAAGTTTTAACGGAGAACAAACATCTGTCGTCCCAGGCTGTTGAACAAGCCTTCATTAAAACCACTTCTTTCAACCAGTGGGTGAGGTAGTTTAAAGCATCCGATTGCTAATCACCCCACGTACCACGCCTTCCACCCTAAAATCCTTCGCAGCTAAAAACGGCTCAAATTCACTATTTAGTGACACCAAAATCACGCTGTCCTTCTTATTTTGTTGTTTAATTTTCTTGATCAAAACCTGCTCATCGTTAACGCACAGAGCCATTACACCATTTTCTGCTTTGTTGGTTTTTTCAATAATTACAAAATCTCCACTACTAATTTTTGGTAACATCGAATCACCCTTAGCCTTTACCATGAAGGCTTTGCTAGCTGGAAAGCTTAAAAATTTTGTTGAAATGGGAATGCGATCAATCGGGCTGCCATCCAAAACCGATCCGTTGGGACCGCAAGCAGCAAGGCCGTACAAATTTAAGTAGGCAATTTCTTTGTCGGGGCGTTTTAAAATCTGGTAATCTTTGGAGTCGTAAGGGTTCTTTTTTAAGTAACCTTTTTTCTCGAGCTGCGACATGTGATGCACTACAACACTAGTGGAAGAGGCGCCGATTAAATTTTGCAATTCTCGGATAGTTAGAGGCTCGTCAATATTTTTGGACAAGATCTCAATCAATTTTTCCTGAGCTGGATGAATGCGGGCCTGAGACATTTTAACTTAGGACGTTTTAAAAATTTGGTTGTGTTAATAATTTCTAGTTCTAATTGTTCTAGAACAACACAGAATAAACTATTAATTCTGGCCAGAGATTAAAGTCAAATTTAAAAATAAGTGTCGGCCAGTTTTAATTTTTTTAACTTCAAAAAATAAATTTATGGAAGCGCAAGAAATCTTGAAAAAAGCCATGTCGAACAGAAGACCAATCTCTTTTCAATATTACAAAATCGGCAAAATGCAGGCAGAAGAAATAGGCAACGCCCGCATTATCCTCATCTCAACTGATGAGTCTGGCAAAGAGACCGTGATGCTTGATCTGTTTCGGAATAAAGTTGGGGTGCAAAATAAATTTAAAAATCTCCTCCCAATCTGGAGATATTTCGACATGAGCGAGATGTCCAACATCCAAATTCTAAATGAGAGCAAAGTGGATGAAGTTTAAATCAATGGCAAAACGAATTCTGAAAAAAGGAAGAGAAAAAAAAGGGAGGAGGGTAAATCTTGAGGGAGTATTTAATGAGTTGGTTGCGGGGGCTGGATTTGAACCAACGACCTTCAGGTTATGAGCCTGACAAGCTACCGGGCTGCTCTACCCCGCGGTATGAAATGTAGCTCTGAGTTTTTGCGCTCAGAAGTTTTGATTTGTTTGCTTGCGCAAACTGGGGGTTGCTCTACCCCGCGGATGTGAAATAAACTGAATTTGTGAAGCTCAGAGCAAGGGCGCGCACCTTAGGAAGGCGAAAACTAAGGTGCAAGAATTAGTTTGATGTTTTTTGGTGAAGACTTTTCCACACAAATTCCGATGTGAATGGAAGTAGCGGTGCCGCGGTTTCGCACATTGAAACTAAAACTGTGTAAAGCACATCGTAGGCGTCCTGCTTATCTTGATCAAAAATATTCTCCTCAGCTTTCTTCCAAAATCTTTGACGATTGCGGCGGATGTACCAGTTGTTCAAAGCTTCAAAAAATTGAATGAATTCTTCACAAGCGGCGACAGTGTCGTAGTTCGTCATTGAGCCATCGATCTTAGAAACCGTTGCCTTCAGCTTGGCCAGAATGTAGCGATCCAGAATGTTGCTCAGATCTTTTTTGTACTCGATGCGATTGGCTTTTATTCCGTCAGCATTGGCGTAAAGGCAGAAGAAATTAAACGCGTTAATCAAAGGTTTGATTGACAAGCGTAACGTGTCGCGAATCGCTTTACCGTCTTTGTCGATGCGCAATTCTTGGCCGCGCATGACGGGTTGAGAAATCATGTAGAAGCGCATGGCGTCTGATCCAAAAGTCGAAAAAATTTCCAAAGGATCGGCGTAATTTTTTAGACGCTTCGAAAGCTTTTGTGATTTTTCGTCCAAAATTGTGCCGTGGCAAATTACGTTTTTAAACGGCGCGCGATCAAAAAGAGCGGTTGATAAAACCATTAATGTGTAGAACCAACCGCGAGTTTGGGCGACGTATTCCGTGATGAAGTCGGCGGGGAAATTTTGTTCAAAATGTTCTTTATTTTCGAAGGGATAATGCACTTGGGCGTAAGGCATTGAACCAGATTCGAACCAGCAATCTAGCACGTCGGTGACTCTACGATAAGTCTCGCCATTTTCTTCAAAAACAATTTCGTCGATGTAAGGGCGGTGTAAATTGTCGATTTTTTTGCCGGCAACTTTTTCTAATTCCGCGACTGATCCGAAGACTTTTATTTTGCCGGACTCACTTTTCCAAACCGGTACGGGACAGCCCCAGAAGCGGTTGCGCGTGATTGACCAATCGCGTGCGCCTTCCAACCATTTGCCGAATTGGCCGTCTTTGATGTGCGACGGAATCCAGTTGATGCCTTGGTTGAGCTCAACCATGCGGTCTTTAATGTCAGTAACTTTTACGTACCAAGAAGAGACGGCGCGGTAGATTAGTGGAGTGTCGGTGCGCCAGCAGTGCGGGTAGTTGTGGAGATATTGTTCGGTTTTTAGCCAAGCGCCGGTGCCTTTTAAATATTTAATGATGTCGTCATTGGTGTCGAAAACTTGGCGGCCTTTTAGGGATAGAGATTGGGACGAGGAATCCTCCGTCGCGCTTTGCGCGCCATCTCCTTTTTCAAAGGAGTCTGGAATGTCGAATATCTCGGGGGTGAACTTTCCGCCTTCATCAACTGGGCAGAGAGTTGGGATTCCGTTGGCTTTACAAAGCAGTTGATCGTCTTCGCCGAATCCTGGCGCCATGTGAACGATGCCCGTTCCTTCCTCTGTGGTGACGAAGTCGCCGTGAAGGACCGTGAAGACGTTTTTATTGTTTTGAGTTTTTTCGTGATTGGCGAGGTAAGGGAAGAGGGGTTTGTACTTTAGGCCGACTAAATCAGTGCCTTTGCAGCTGGCGACTTTTTCCAACTCGCCAAAATCCTTCGAGAATTTTTCAATCAACCCTTCGGCCAAAATTAAAATTTCGCCACCTTTCTTAATTGCAGCGTAGTCAATATTTTTTCCGACGGCCAAACCTAAATTCGAAGGAAGTGTCCAAGGGGTAGTTGTCCAAGCAACTAAGGAAATTCTAGCGGAATCGTGTTGTTTTAAAAATTCTGGCACTTCCTCTAACTCAAACTTCACCGTCACCGCCTTACTAGCCTTCTGCCTGTAAGAGTTATCCATCCTGGTCTCAAAGTTCGACAAAGGAGTTTGACAAGCCCAAGAATAAGGCACGACGCGAAAATCTTCGTAAAGCAAACCCTTCTCATGCAGCTGTTTAAAGGCCCAAATCACCGATTCCATGTAGCTCAAATCCATCGTTTTGTAGCTGTTTTGGAAGTCGACAAAACGGCCTTGGCGCGTCACGTAATTTTCCCAATCATCCGCATATTTCATCACCGACTTGCGGCAGGCATTATTAAACTTTTCAATCCCGTATTCCTGAATGGCGATTTGGCCGGAAATATTGCGGCCTTCCAGCGCGGTTAATTCTTTTTCAGTTTCCATTTCAACTGGCAGGCCGTGAGTATCCCAACCAAATTTGCGTTCAACTTTTTTGCCTTTCATGGTCTGGTAACGGGCGACTAAATCTTTGATGAAGCCGGTCAGCAAATGGCCGTAATGTGGTAAGCCGTTGGCAAAAGGGGGGCCGTCGTAAAAAACGAATTCTGATTTTTCTTCTTTAGGATGACGACAATTAGTGTGATTCTTCAAAGCGCATGGCTCTAATACCGGAGACACGTTATCTTCATCCAACTCTTCAGAAAAATTTCTAATCTCAACCGATTTTTCGAAGATTTTTTCGGCTTGCCAAAAGCGCAAGATTTCTTCCTCCATTTTAGCGAAATCAAGATTCTGATTTGCCTCAGGATAATGTGATTTTTTTGTCATTTTTTTGGAAAATTTTTTAGAAGTGACTCTGTCGCAAGATAACAAACAGCTTGAATTTAGGTCAATGGAAACTTAAAAAACCTGGGTCAATTCCCCCTCCTTAAAAATTATTTCCAGCCATGACAAATAATAAAAACCAAGCGGTTATCAGCCATCTTAATATTATTCTTCGTAACGAATTAGTGGCGATTAACCAATATTTTTTGCATGCCAAAATCCTTGAAGATCAAGGCTTCACAAAGCTTGGCGCAGTAACAAAGGCTGAATCAATTGACGAGATGAGACATGCCGACATCATCATCGCCCGCATTTTATTTTTAAAAGGCATCCCAAAAATGACTGATTACAAAAACTTAAATATCGGTGAAACCGTTGAAGTGATGCTGGCAAATGATTTTCAATTAGAAGTTGAAGCGATTGCTGATTTAAAAAGTGCAATCTCGGCAGCTTGTGAAAATAAAGACACCGGAACTAAAGACCTTTTAGAAAAAATCCTCATCAGTGAAGAAGGGCACTACTCTTTCCTAGAGACTCAAATTGATCTCATCAAAAAAATCGGATTACAAAATTATCTGACGACGCAGTTGTAATCACCCTCCAACACCACGTAAATTTTAAAATTCTCTCCATTCTCGTACAAATGAAAAAAATTAAAGTTGGTCTTGCGGGGCTTGGCACCGTAGGGCAGGGCGTTTATGACATTATTAAAAAAGACGCCAAGATTTTAGAATTGCGCAGCCAAACTAATTTTGAAATCACCGCAGTGGCTTCGCGCAGCAAAAAAGATTTCGTTGATCCAAAAATTAAATTTTACTCAAACATTATTGATCTAGCTAGCGACCCAGAAGTCGACGTGGTCGTTGAAGTTATTGGCGGAACTGAGGTTGCCAAAGATCTCGTGGTAGCTGCAATTAAAAATGGCAAAAAAGTTATTACGGCAAACAAAGCTTTGCTTGCAGAATGCGGCGCTGAAATTGCTGAATTAGTGCAAAAGCACAACGGCCACATCGGCTTCGAAGCTTCAACCGCCGGCGCTAATCCCGTCATTAAAACCTTCAAAGAAAGTTTTACTGCCGGCGAAGTTACGGAATTTTACGCGATCTTGAATGGCACTTGTAATTTTATTCTGACCAAAATGACCAACGAAGGGTCAGATTTTTCCGAGACTTTGCAAGAGGCTCAAAGGTTGGGCTACGCTGAAGCTGATCCAACTTTGGACATCAAGGGCATCGACACCGCTCACAAATTAGCAATTCTTGCTGCGATCTCATCCTCATCCAACCCAGCATTTAAGCAGCTTCACATCGAAGGCGTTGACGAAGTTACGATTGAAGATGTTAAGCTCGCTGATGATTTGGGCTACAAAATCAAACTTTTAGCGATTTACAAAAAGCTCGATGGAGCCATGCAGCAAGCGGTTTACCCTGCCTTGCTAAAAAAATCGGAAAAGATCGCGCAAGTTGACGGGCCGTTTAATGCGGTCTTGGTTAACACTACAAATGCGAGTTGGAATTTGTCGGTTGGACGCGGTGCTGGTGGGCTTACAACTGGCTCAGCCGTAGTTGCAGATTTGATCGACATTGCTTGTAATCGCGCATCTCCCTTGTTTGGTGTTGAGGCTTCACAATTGTCTGAATCCAAGCTAATCAACATCTCACAACGTGTCGGTAAATATTTTTTAAAATTAGTAATCGACAAAAATTCTGCGCAAAAAACTAATTTGGCGGAAGTTGTTTTCGGCGACAAAATTAAAATCGAACAAGTCGCTTTCATTGATGCTGGCGAAGAAATTGTGTGCGGCTTTTTAACCGATGGGCAGAAAGAGCAAAATGTGGTGGAGCTCTTGAAAGGCCTTGATTCTGGCTTGGTTAAGTCTGCTAAGTTTTTGCGTGTCGAAGAAACTAATTTTTAAGTTCAATGTCCAATTTCATCCTCGAAATTCTAAGCGAAGAAATTCCTGCCGTAATGCAAAAAGCAGCAGCAGAAAATTTCACCAAAATCGCACTCGAAATTTTTGCCAAAAATAATTTAGCACTCGATCAATCTCAGGTAAAATCTTTCGTCACCCCGCGCCGCTTAGTTCTTTTTATTAGCGACTTACAAATCGCGCAAACCATTCCCCCAGTTAGGCGAGTCGGTCCCAAAATTAACGCCGACAAAAAGGCTGTTGCCGGATTTTTAAAATCAGTCGGTCTACAAAATGAATCCGAACTTGAGCAAGTCGAAAATAACGGCGCCATTTGTTTTCTTTTTGAAGGTAAGGCTCAAGAGGTTAGAACTGCCGAAGTAATCAAAAATTCTTTGCCGCAAATTTTACAAAAAATGGTCAGTGCTTGGCCAAAATTAATGCGCTTCGATGTGGCTGGAAGCGTTGAACAGCCTAGATGGATTCGGCCGGTCAGAAATATTTTAGCACTTTTTGATTCAGAAATTATTCCTTTCGAATTTGCTGGATTAAAATCAAACAACCTAACTTACGGACATTTTTTAAAATGCCGCGACGCCGTTAAAATCAACTCCGCAGCAGATTACAAAAAAACTCTGCAAGAAAATTTTGTGATGTTGGATGGCGCAGAGCGTAAGAAAAAAATCTTGGAACAGGTCGCTAAAATTAAGTCTGATTTGAACTTAGTAACAATTGACGACGCCGAAAAATCTCCACTTTTTGACGAGATCACCGGACTGTGCGAATGGCCAACAGCATTGGTCGCATCCATTGATCAAAAATTCATGGATTTGCCGGACGAAGTTTTGATTTTAACTCTGAAACTAAACCAAAAATATTTGTGTTTGAGAGACGCTAAAGAAAATTTGGCGCCGAAATTTATCTTCATTAGCAATGCAATCTCTGACCAAAATTCCGAAAAAAAAATCATCAAAGACAACGAAAAATTAGTTCACGCTCGCTTGAGCGACGCTCAATTTTTTATCGCTGAAGATTTGAAGAGGTCTTTAATTTCAAGGCTTGATAGTCTGAAGCAAGTTGTGCTTCACGCCAAGCTCGGATCAGTTTACGACAAAACCCGCCGCCTAAATCACTTAACAAAATTCCTGTCAATTTTTGTGCCGCATTGCGATTTACCTTTGGTGGAGCGCGCCACAGATTTGTGTAAAATTGATTTAGTCACTAAAACTGTTGCAGAGTTGCCAGAGCTGCAAGGCCGAGTGGGCAGCTTCTACGCTCAAAAACAAGGCGAAAATAAAAAAATTGTTGCCGCAATTTACGAACATTATTTGCCGCAAGGTTCAGGCGCTGAATTACCAAAAACTTCTCTCGGCATCGCCCTTTCAATTGCTGACAAAATGGACGCGATTGTGGGCTTCTTTTTGGCTGACGAAAAGCCAACCAGTTCAAAAGATCCCTACGCTTTGCGCCGTGCTGCTCTAGGCATCATCCGCATTGGTTTTGAATACAACATCGCTTTTCCAATTCGCATTTTAGTCGAGAAATCACTCAGCGCTTACCAAGTGAAATTGGCCAAAACTTTGCTGAAAGACAAAGAACTAAAATTTGAAGAAGCCAAAAAAGTTTTGGTTGAAGAGATCATCCGATTCTTCGTCGAAAGGTTAAAATTTTACCTCAAAGAAACTGAATTGCTCCGAGCTGACATCATTAACGAAGTGATCGACCAATATCTCGCGAACCTAGAGATTCACAAGTATTGCGACATTTTGTATTTGGCCAAAAAAATCAGATTTTTAGATTCTTTCATCAAAGACGAGAAGAATCGCAACATCCTCGAACTCTACAAAAGATCGGCAAATATTTTAGCGATTGAAGAGAAAAAAGACGGCAAAAAATTTCACGAAAAACCAGTACTACTTTCTTTGAAAAGCAAATACGAAACACTGCTTTACAAGCGCATCAAAGAGATTCGCTCTGATTTTAAAAAGTTGATTATTAAAGGTGAATTCGAAGCGGCATTTAAATTACTTCACGTCCTGGAGGCGCCATTGACGCACTTCTTCGACCATTTGATTGTTAATGATGCTGACGAACATGTCCGCTCGAATCGTTTGGCAATCCTTGCTAAAATCCGCACACTTTTTGCGCAAGTGGCTGATCTTTCCAAGATCGAAATTTCGTAACTGATCGTAATAATTTGTCAGAAATTTTACCTTCCAAAGCTTTGCTTTACAAAAAGTTGCGGTTAGAATTTCTGGAAATTTGACACTTGATTTCGCCCTACATAATCAAGTCGCCAAACATCTCTTACAGTAAAAAAATTTCCCAAAAAACTACGTTTTAAAAACCTCCTTTGAAAAAGGAGGTGGCGCGAGAAGCGCTGGAGGATTTGCTGCAACAAGCGCGGTCTGTTTTAGCTAAACCGACTCGTTGCCAAATCATCCGCCGCTACGCACCTTCTTGCTAAAAACGTGCATTAAGCACGTTTTTTTAACGCTTAAAGCCTTTTTCAAAGGAGGCTTACACGACAACAATTTCTTAAAAAATGACTACACAAAAATTCGTTTATTCTTTCGGTGACGGTAAATCTGAAGGCGATGCCTCGATGAAAAATCTTTTAGGTGGCAAAGGTGCCAACCTTGCAGAGATGTCTAAAATGGGTCTGCCAGTGCCTCCAGGGTTTACCATCACAACTGAATTTTGCGATTTTTATTACAAGAATGACAAAAAATTTCCCGACACTTTAAGAAAAAAAGTTGCCGTCGCTCTTGCCCAAGTCGAAGAAAAAATTGGCGCCAAATTCGGCAGCGAAGAAAACCCACTTTTATTCTCAGTGCGCTCCGGAGCTAGAGCTTCAATGCCTGGAATGATGGACACAGTTTTAAATTTAGGCTTGAACGACAAAACAGTTTTGGGCCTTGCCGAAAAATCCGGCAACAAACGCTTCGCTTTCGACTCTTACCGTCGCTTCATTCAAATGTATTCCGACGTAGTTTTGGGAGTCGATCACTACAATTTTGAAGTGATCTTGGATGAGAAAAAACACGAGTTCGGCGCCTCTGCTGACACCGATCTTTCCGCCGAAAATCTTGAAGAAATCTCGGTGCTTTTCAAAGCAAAAGTAAAAGAAGAATTGGGTCGCGAATTTCCGCAAGACGTTAACGAACAGTTGTGGGGCGCGGTTGAAGCCGTCTTTGCTTCTTGGATGAATGATCGTGCCACGATTTACCGCCAATTGAATGACATCCCAGCAAGTTGGGGCACGGCTGTGAACGTGCAGTCAATGGTCTTCGGCAACATGGGTGACACTTCCGCAACCGGCGTGGCCTTTACGCGCAACCCCTCAACTGGGGCGCACGAACTTTACGGAGAATATTTAATTAACGCGCAAGGCGAAGATGTGGTTGCCGGTATTAGAACTCCACAATCAATCACTAATGCAGGCAAGAAGCAGCTCGATTCCACTTTGCCTTCAATGGAAGAAACCATGCCGGAAGTGTTTTTAGAGCTCGAAAAGATTTACCAAAAATTGGAATTGCATTACCGCGACATGCAAGACATCGAATTCACCGTGCAAAATAAAAAGCTGTGGATGCTACAAACCCGCAACGGTAAACGCACTGCTCACGCTGCCGTAAAAATCGCTGTTGACATGGTTGGCGAAAAATTAATCAGCAAAAAAGAAGCTTTGCTGCGCATTGATCCCGCTAGTTTGGATCAACTTTTACATCCAACTCTTGATCCAAAAGCCAAAGTACAAATTATTGCGAAGGGTCTCCCAGCTTCTCCTGGCGCCGCTTCTGGTGTTGTGGTATTTTCTTCTGCTGAAGCTGAAAAAAGATCTGAAAATGGCGACAAAGTTATTTTGGTCCGCGTTGAAACCAGTCCTGAAGACATCAAAGGAATGCACGTTTCTCAAGGAATTCTCACCGCTCGCGGTGGAATGACATCACACGCAGCCGTTGTAGCGCGTGGCATGGGAACGCCTTGCGTGTCTGGCGCTGGCGGTCTTAACGTTGATCACGCCGGGCAATTTTTTACTGCCAATGGCGTGAAAGTAAAAGAAGGCGAAACCATCACCATCAACGGCTCAACCGGTGACGTGATTCTCGGTTTAGTGCCAACTTTAAAGCCAAATTTATCCGAAGATTTTCAAACAATAATGAAATGGGCGGATGAGGTGCGTGTGTTAAAAGTGCGCACCAATGCTGAAACTCCACTTGATTGCCAAACCGCGCGCGACTTTGGCGCCGAAGGTATCGGCCTCTGCCGAACTGAGCACATGTTTTTCAGCTCTGATCGCATCGTTGCAGTTCGCGAAATGATTTTGGCCGAAGAATTAGACGGCCGCAAAAAAGCTTTGGCAAAATTGCTTCCAATGCAACGCGCTGACTTTGTCGAGATTTTCAAAATAATGGACAGCTTGCCGGTTACAATCCGCTTGCTTGATCCCCCGCTTCACGAATTTTTGCCGCACAAAGATCACGAAATTGCTGAAGTTGCGAAAGCTGTGGGCGTTGATGTTAATTACGTCAAACACCGCACCAGCCAACTTCAAGAACAAAATCCGATGCTTGGCCACCGCGGTTGTCGTCTTGGAATTTCTTATCCGGAAATCTACGAAATGCAGGCTCGCGCGATTTTTGAAGCTGCTTCAATCGTCAAAAAAGAAACCGGACAAAACGTACTTTTAGAAATAATGGTGCCGCTAGTTGCGACCAGAAAAGAGCTACAAATTTTGAAAGATTTGATTGTTGCAACTGAGAAATCCGTCGAAACAGAATCTGGCGTAAAATTAAGCTACATGGTTGGAACAATGATCGAGCTTCCTAGGGCTGCTTTGATGGCCGACCAAATTGCAAATGAAGCTGAGTTCTTCAGTTTTGGCACCAACGATCTAACTCAAACTACTTTTGGATTAAGTCGTGACGACTCCGCCAGTTTCTTGGGTCACTACCAAAAAGCCGGAATTTTAGAAAAAGATCCCTTTGCCGAACTAGACCAAGACGGCGTCGGCCAGTTAATCAAAATCGCCGTCGAAAAAGGCAAGGCTACAAGAAAAGACATCAAACTAGGCATCTGCGGCGAACACGGCGGCAACCCCGCCTCAATCGAATTCTGCCACAAAACGGGATTGCATTACGTCAGCTGCTCTCCTTACCGCGTGCCGATCGCGAGATTGGCGGCGGCTCGGGCGGCTTTGTAGTAAGGTTTAATATTTTTAACCTCACACCGTAAAACAGAGCTAACCCACTAAAAAATCTCTCTCAAATACAAAGAAATTTTTAAGTATTTTCGTTGCTAAAAAATAAAATATTTTTTGCGAGCCAACAGGCAGAAGGGTTTGAGCGGAGCAATTGTTGCCGCCGGCGGCAACAATTCAAAAAATATTCGTCAAAAATTCTTTAGAAGTGGGTAGGTTTGTGAGTTGTAGAAAAAGATTGTATAACTCAAAAATATGTAAAAAATGAGTTATATACCCAACCTAATCCAAAACACCGAACTTCTGACTTCGCCTTTTTGGTAAAAATTTGCTCGGAAAACTTGGCTGTAGCACTTGCTACAGCCGGCGTTTTCTGTCGCAATTTTTCCTCAAAAATTCTCGTCATAAGTTCGGTGTTTTGAATCAGGTTGGGTATAGAAATAACTTTTATAACTCATGAATTTATGAAAACTTGGAGTTGGGAGAAGAAAGGGTGGCCGGGATTTACCTTTGATGAAGGTGTTTTGAAGGGCGCAGAATCTAGCTTTCTGACTAACGCCGGATTATTTACCGGCGTTTTAAAACATAGTTCTGACGACGACAAAAACTCTCTAAAAATCAGTTTAATCGGAAGCGAGGCTTACAAGACTTCAGAAATTGAAGGAGAAATTCTTGATCGCGAAAGCTTGCAATCTTCGATCCGCCGTAATTTTGGACTTGCCCCTACAGCAAAAAAATCCAGCAAAAAAGATGCCAAGCTTGCCGAAGAAGGCGTTGCTGAAATGATGTCGGATCTTTACCGAAATTTTGCCAAGCCACTGACTCACGCCCAACTTTTTTCGTGGCATGAAATGCTGATGAAAGGCCGCAAAGACTTGAAAATAGCGGCTTACCGCACTCACTTAGATCCGATGCAAGTTGTCTCAGGGAAAATTCACGCTCCCAAAATTCACTTCGAAGCGCCACCGTCGAAACAGATAAAAAGTGAAATGAGTGACTTCATTAAATGGTTTAACGGCAGCAAAAATTTACCAATTTTAACTCGCGCTGCCATCGCCCATCTTCATTTTATTTTGATCCATCCTTTTGAAGACGGCAACGGACGTATTGCCCGCGCACTCACGATTAAAGCGCTTTCGCAAGGTTTGAATCAATCAAGTTTGATTTCGCTTTCTCACGCGATTCAAAGTAAAAAGAAAAAATATTACGACGCGCTTGAGGCCAGCAACAGATCGCTCGAAATCAATAATTGGCTTGGCTATTTTTCAAAAACAATTTTGGAAGCGCAGGGCTATTCACAAGCTTTGGTTGAGCTCTCAATCACAAAAAATAATTTATTCAAAACTCTGCAAGGCCGCTTAAATGAACGGCAAATCAAGGTTTTGAACCGCATGTTCCAAGAAGGTCCTAAAGGTTTTGACGGCGGATTGAGTGCAGAAAATTACATTAAAATTACCAAAACTTCACGCGCTACGGCGACTCGTGATTTACAAGATTTACTTGAAATGAAAGCGCTGAAAAAAACCGGCGAAGGCCGTTGGACGCGCTATTTTCCTAAGACTCAGGACGGGTTCTAACATCAACGCCGCTAAAAATGATTAGATTTATTATTTTGATGATCGTGACGATTTTTGTTTCGGCGGTGATTCGCGTTTTGATTACGGGGTCGGAGGATGTTAGTGACAAGAAAGACGCGGTTTATTTTGTGACGGCGGAGAAGGGCGCCATTGGGTGTTTGTCGAAAGAGGCCTTTAGAGAAGAAGAAGGATATTACACGAAGGGTGATTTTGCGGCGGCGCAGAAAATGCTGGATGAGAAGATTTGTTTCTTTTTGGCGAAGGGGGTGAAGATGTTCGCGCCAGAGGGGACGTGCTCGGCGCGTGACAAAGACAGCGATTTATTTCCGTTCAAGCCCAATGATTTTATGATGTTGCAGCCTTATTTGCCTTGCTCGGCGGTGCGGTAAAAGCCTCCTTTTGCAAAGGAGGTTATCCCTCAAGCTCCAGCCAGCGCTCTTCCGCAGCATCTAATTCTTTTTGGTGTTTGGCGATTTCCATTGCGATGTGGGCTAGATTTGCGGGGTTTCGGTCTTCAGTCTCGCTGAGCTCTTCACTTAATTCGCGAATTTTTATTTCTAATTTTTCGATTTTTGCCGGAAGTTTTTCGAGCTCAAATTTGTGTTTGTAAGAAACTTTTTTTGGCTGCTCCGGCTTCTTAACTTCCACCATTTCCAGCTTAGTTCTTGCTTCTCTAGCCTGAGTATCTTGCTCAAAAATAACCTGCTGCTGATATTTTTCTTTGTACTCAATGTAGTCCGAATATCCGCCGACGTGAGTCGTAATTTCGCCGTCTCCTTCAAAAGCCAAAATCGAAGTCGCAACATTATCCAAAAAGTCGCGATCGTGCGAGACCACGATTAGTGTGCCTTCGTACTTCTCCAAATAATCTTGCAACATGTCGAGCGAGTCCATGTCGAGGTCGTTTGTTGGCTCATCCAAAATCATAAAATTTCCGGGATTGGCCAAAGTTTTCGCCAGCAGTAAACGGTTTTGTTGCCCACCGGACAAGGTTCCGGCCAATGTCACGACATCTTTGGGATCGAATAAAAAATCCTTCATGTAGCCGCAAATGTGGCGTACTTTGCCGTTGCCGAGTTGAACGTAATCGCCGCCGGAATCGCAGAGAATTTCTTGAATTGTGGAGTGGGGTTTGATTTTGCTGCGGCCTTGATCGAAGTAGGCGATGCTTATGTCGCGGGCGGGTTTGACGGTGCCGGAATCTGGCCCTAATTCGCTGATCATCATTTTCAGCATCGTTGATTTCCCTGAACCGTTTTTGCCAATGATGCCGATTTTTTCGCCGCGTAAAATTTTTAGAGAAAATTTGTTAACAAGATTTTTTCCGCCGAAACCTTTACTAACATTGTTGAAGCTTAGAATCACCTGCGGCGCATCCTCTTCGACTTTTTGTGATTCGATTTTCATGTAGCTCTGATTGGCGCGGACTAATTTTTTTTGTGCTTCTAATTTGCCGCGTAGTTCCTGCAAATAATGCAAGCGCCCAATATTTCTCTTCCTTCTCCCAGTTACTCCCGTCTGCAACCAGCCGCTTTCCAATTTTACTTTTTTCTGCAAATTGTCGAGCTCGCGTTGCTCGTGTTCAATAATTTTTTGCGACCATTCATCGAAGTCTCTGTAGCCCTGATGATTGATTTGCAGTTTATTAGCGCGCAGCCAAAAAACTTTATTCGAAACTTTTTCTAAAAATTTGCGATCGTGCGAGATCACGATTAGCGCGCCTTGATAGGCTTGCAGATAGCCTTCCAGCCATTCAATGATGTGTAGATCTAAATGGTTAGTCGGCTCATCCAACATTAAAATGTCGGGCTCTAAAACCAAAGCGCGCGCCAAATTTACGCGACGTTTTTGACCGCCGGAAAGCGTGTGGGTGAGGGCTTCTTTGTCGAGTTGTAATTGTTCGCAAACGATGTCGACGACGTAAGATTTGTGCTCGTCAATTTTTAAGCCATCCATGATGAAGTCAAAGACGGTGCGGTTTGCGGGCAGGTGTTCACTTTGCGAAAGATAGCCGATGACGGAGTTGGGAGTGACCCAGCGTTCGCCGCAATCAAGATCAAATTGGCCGACAATTGCATTCATCAAGGTAGTTTTTCCGACGCCATTTTTCCCGATCAAACAAATGCGATCGCGCGGAAAAAGATTGAGGTGCAGATTTTCGAAAAGAACTTTTTTAGCGAAAGAAATTGTGGCTTCGCGAATTGACAGGACGGGGGAGGATTTCATTTATTTTTGATTTGGGGGGAAATAGGTTTTGAATTCGTGACCAAGAACCCCCCTACCCCCCTTGTCAGGGGGGCTTTAAACCGAGCTCGGAAAAGCCCCCCTGACAAGGGGGGTAGGGGGGTTTCTTTAGTTACAGAAGAAAGAAAATTCTAGCCCCCTCATCCAGTAAGTCATGAAATTATTTTTTTATTTTGCTTTCGCGATTCTGCTGCAAGCCGCACCAGTCTTGGCTAAAACTTACGACCTCGAAATCAAAAAGCAGAAAGTTTTTGTCACGGGAAAGGCGGTTGAGGCATTTACAATCAACGACACGATTCCTGGTCCAACCTTGCGCTTCAAGGAGGGAGAGGATGTTGAGATTCGCGTAAAAAATTCTTCCGATGAGACAACTTCGATTCATTGGCACGGAATTTTACTGCCGGGCAAGATGGATGGTGTGCCCGGACTCAACGGTTTTGAAGGCATCGCGCCGGGTAAAACTTTTACTTACAAATTCAAAATTCGCCAAAACGGAACTTACTGGTACCACTCGCATTCGAACCTGCAGGAGCAGCGTGGAATGTACGGGGCGATTGTGATTGAGCCGCGTAATTCTAAGCCTCAACCCGATCACGTGATTTTACTTTCCGACTTTTCCGAAGAAAATCCGCAGCGAATTTTAGACAATCTCAAACTCGATTCCGGCTACTACAATTACAACAAACGTACGATTTTTACTTTCTTCAGCGACGTCAAAAAAGACGGATTTTTTGCGACGTTAAAAGATCGAATGTCTTGGGGTCAGATGCGGATGGATCCTACGGATCTCTCGGATGTCAGTCGTTACCATTTTTTAATTAACGACAAAACGGCGCAGCAAAATTATTGGATACCGACGACGGAAAAATGGACTCGCCTTCGCTTCATCAACGCCGGCGCAATGACTTTTTTTGACGTTTCGATTCCTAATTTAAAAATGAAAGTAGCCGCCGCGGATGGTCAAAACATTAAGCCCGTAACGGTTGACGAATTCAGAATTGCCCCGGCAGAAACTTACGATGTGATCGTTGAACCTAAGAACGACAAGGCTTACACGATTTTCGCCGAGTCGATTGATCGCACCGGATATGCTCGCGCAACGCTTGCACCAAGGCCAGACATGATCGCAGAAATTCCGGCAATGCGCCCACGAACCTTGTTAACAATGTCTGACATGGCGATGAATTCTAAGATGGGCGAGATGGACATGAGTGCAAAAAGCGGTTGGGCTAATGCTTCAACTCCCGCGGGACACAAGGCTTTGAGCTATTCCGATTTAATTTCTGCAACGCCGCAAAAAGATTTGCGTGAGCCGATTCGCGAAATTGAATTTCGTTTTGGTGGCACGATGAATCGCTACATTTGGACGATTAACGGCGAAAAATTTCCCTCACCGATTCACTTAAAATTCGGCGAGCGCGTGCGTTTGAAATTTATTAACGAGACGATGATGGCCCATCCGGTGCACCTTCACGGCATGTTCGTGCAATTAGAAAATGGCCAGCCAATGAAGTGGATGCCAAATAAACACACGGTGATCGCACCTCCCGGGCAAACGGTTTCAACGCTTTTGACGGTGGATGAAGAAGGCGAGTGGGCCTTTCATTGCCACCTGCTTTACCACATGGCGACGGGGATGATGAGTAGTGTTACGGTTGAGAGGGGCGAAAAAAATGTTGAGTAAAATTCAAAATCACCTCCAGCCGCATTACCCCCTGCTGTCAGTTGAGCAACAACCCCTTCCGTCGGTTGAGCGGAGTCGAAACCCCGTGAGTTCGGCTTCATTACCGCAGCCAAACTCACGTAGTTTCAGCTCCGCTCAACCGACGGCTGGGGTTTTTTTAATTTTATTATTTCTACTCTTCGCCCCACAAAATCTTTTCGCCGCAATGAATCACGGCTCTGATCACCAGCAAATTTTTCACGCTTTTATTTTGGAGGGCGATGTCGGTCACGATCACGATGGATCAGCCAAGGCATTGAGTTTAAACGGTTGGATAGGCGGTGATCTAAATCGTCTTTGGATCAAAAACGAAACGAAGTCTTTTGGAAAATACGACACTCAAAATGAAACTCAGCTGCTTTACGGCAGAAATATTTCGCAATTTTGGGACGCACAAATTGGGGTTCGTCACGACATTAAAACCGACTTTTCTTCTCACAGCGTAGATTACTTAACCCTTGGCCTTGAAGGCTTAGCGCCTTATCTTTTTGAAACCGAGGCGCAAGTTTTTGTCAGTAATGAAGGAAATTACAGCGCGCATTTAAAGCAAGAATTTGACATTTTTCTGACGCAAAAATTAATCACTCAACCTTATTTCGAAGCCGATTTTTTTGCGCAAAATGTACCGAAATTGAAAGTGAGTTCTGGTCTGTCAGAGGTTGAGATTGGCCTGTTGACGCGTTACGAAATCACTCGCCGTTTTGCGCCGTATTTCGCCGTGCGCTACAATCGCAAAACTTTCGGCACGGCGGATTTAGCTAAACAATACGGCGATCGAGTTGGCGATTTTATTGCCGGGGCGGGTTTGCGGTTGAGGTTTTGAAGTGCTTTTTAGATTTACGTTTTTAGGTTAAGACGAGAAACCCCCCTACCCCCCTTATCAGGGGGGCTTTGATCGAGTTCGGTTTAAGCCCCCCTGACAAGGGGGGTAGGGGGGTTTCTCGTCCCAACCTCATAATCCCCCCCAAATGACAAAAGAAATAATCACCCTGCCAAACGGCTTGCGCGTTGCTGTTGATGAAATGAAAGAAGTGGAAACCGTGTCGGTTGGTGTGTTTGTGAACACCGGAAGTCGCAACGAAATTCCGGAAATTAACGGCATCTCACACTTCCTTGAGCACATGGCGTTCAAGGGCACAGCAAAAAGATCGGCGCGACAAATTGCAGAAGAATTTGAAGGAATTGGTGGTCGGATTAACGCTTACACCTCGAAAGAAAAAACAGTTTACTACGCCAAAGTATTGAAGAAACACGCCGAGTTCGCGGTCGAATTTCTGGCCGACATTTTACAGAACTCAACTTTCGATTCAGTGGAATTGGAAAAAGAACGCGGTGTAATTTTGCAAGAAATCGCAATGACCAACGACACGCCGGACGACATTGTTTTCGATTATTTTCAAGAAGCGGCTTACCCTACACAAGCCCTTGGGCGTTCGATCTTAGGCCCTGTCAAAAACATTAAAAAATTCGGGCGCGATCATTTTGTCGACTACATTGCCAAGCAATACAACTACCAAAACATGTGTGTAGTTGCGGCGGGAAATATTAAAGAAGCAGATTTGGTGAAGTGGACGAAAAAATATTTCAACCAACTTGGCGACAATAAAATCAAGCCTGTAGAGGCGGCGAAATATTCTGGTGGTGATTTCAGAAAAGAAAAAAAGCTCGAGCAAATTAATTTAGTGATGGGCTTCAAAGGCTTGCCTTATTTGCACAAAGACTATTACGCCTCGCAAATTTTGGCGATGGTTTTGGGGGGAGGAATGTCTTCGCGATTGTTTCAAGAAGTGCGGGAGAATCGCGGATTGGCCTATTCGGTTTACGCTTTCAACTACTCGCATCACGATTCTGGATTGTTTGGAATTTACGCCGGAACGACACCGGAAAAAACTAACGAATTAATTTCGGCGACTTGCTCCGAAGTTAAAAAAATCTGCGAAAAAATTTCCGACAAAGAATTGCAAAGAGTGAGAACGCAATTTGAAGCGAGCTTGTTAATGGCGAAAGAAAGCACGAGCACGAGAATGCAAAAACTCGGCGGCGACATTTTTTCGCACGGTCGTTTGATTTCGGATGAAGAGATTTTGAAAAAAGTTTTGGCGGTGAAAAAGGCGGATGTGACAAGAATTGCGGAAGAAATTTTTAGCGGCTCGAAGCCGACATTCGCGGCGGTGGGGAAGGTGGCTAAGGTGATGGAGCTTACGAAGGTGCGGAAGTTGTTTAAGTAGATCTCGATCAGGAGACCTCCTTTGAAAAAGGCTTCGAGCGTTAAGAAAACAGCCTAAACGGCTGTTTTTAGCGAGAAGGCGAGGAGCGCCGGAGGATTTGGCGCAACAAACGCGGTTTGTTTTAGCTTAAACCGAACTCGGTTGTGCCAAATCCTCCGTCGCTACGCGCCACCTCCTTTTGCAAAGGAGGCTTTAGATCGAGTTAAAAATTGTACCCCAAAATCATTTTGTACAAATTCTGCGGCACTAGCTGATTGCCGTTTACGTTGCGGTAAATTGGGAATTCTACGTCGGCGTAAAGTTTGAAATCGTTGAAGCTTAGCTCGATTCCCGGAGCGAAGAAAATCTGAGTGTAGCCGCTGCTTAAATTGTGATCGTAAGTTGCCCAGCCGGAATCTTGAGTTTTCTTTGAACCAGTCACCTGCGCAATCGGAGCTACTTTTTTTAATCCAAAAAATGATCCGGCATTGTAATAAATTCCACTAGCGCCGGAAACTTCGTCGCCAGGATGGTAACCGCGGTGGATGATTGCAGGATGTTCCCACGAAGCTTGCGCGAAATAATTAAATTTTCCTGCTTCGTCAACTTGCCCCATGTGGTAAGCGCCCAAGATTGTATCTGTGCTGCCGGTGCCGATTTGTGTGGTGCGGCTGAAAGTTTTGACGCTGCTACTTCCGGTTGGAAGTTTTAGGCCGAAAGTAATTCCGGTCGACATGTCGGAAAAAAATCCTGAGTAAATTCCGTTAACACGAATGTCGCCGACGTCGCTGTGTCTCGAGTAAGACATGCCGCTGTGGTGAGGAAGAGTTTGTACGTAACGAGTTACGTAAGGAATACGAATCGCCGCGCCCCACTCGCGATTGAACATGTATTGCGTGCCGGCGGTAACGGTTTGGGTGTTAATGCGTCTGTCGTGATTGTGCCCATTGGAGTCTTTAGTTTTGCTCCAGTTCTGCGCTTGGTCCATGTAATCGTACTGCAAAAACGCCGTACCGCCTTGACGATTAGGAATCAGGGCGCTGGTGCCAACATTAAAAACCCCACAGCCACAAGCGCAGGCGAGGGCATCGCTTGCAAATAAGACGAGCAAAAAAAGCGCAGCGCAAAACTGTTGGTAGAAATTTTTCATTAATCTTTGGCTTGTTGAATTATGCCGATCAATCAGCGGCAGGGGGGTAAATTTCGGGCAGAAACTAATTGCAGCTCACAAAAGTGACAGATATTTTCTTCGCCCCTACAAAAATTGTCCCTCCCAAAATAAATTTCAAAAAAATGACAGAAGTAGAAAGCCGCAAGGAATTGTTTAACGTGGAAGCAGAGCAGGCAGTGCTCGGCACAATTATTTTAAACAACGAATATTTAAATCGTGTTTCAGAATTCTTGCGTGAGGAACATTTTTACGAGCCGGCGCATCAGAGAATTTACGCGCAGATTTTGCACAATGTGGAGAAGGTCAACATCATTGCCAATCAAGTTACGCTGAAGCAATTTTTTGAATCCGATCCTGCGATTAAAGCAATCGGCGGCGTGATTTATCTTTCGACGCTTTTGGGTTCAGCCTCGGCAATCATTGATATTGCTGACTACGGACGCTTGATTCACGACTTGGCTTTGAAGCGTTCGCTCTCAATGGTTGGAGAAGAGATCGTCAATCGCGTTTACAAAGTGGAAGAAAAAACTTCGGCGACGGAACAGATCGAACTTGCTGAAGCCACGCTGTTCAAGCTTTCAGAGCATGGCAACGGTCGCAGTGATTTTCGCAGCATTTCCACTTCACTCAAAGAAACTCTCGACAAAACAATCATTGCCAGACAGCGCGACAGCCACATCAGCGGCGTCTCCACGGGGTTGACCGATCTAGACAAAATCCTCAGCGGCATGCAGCAATCCGACCTAATCATCCTCGCCGGACGTCCGTCAATGGGGAAGGCTCAGCCGCTTAATGCTAAGATTTTAACTACTTCGGGCTGGAAAAAAATGGGGGAGTTAAAAATTGGTGACAAGCTAGCATCCACTGATGGCAAGGCTTCAAAGGTAAAGGGTATTTTTCCGCAAGGCAAAAAACAAATTTATCGCATTACATTTTCTGACGGTCGTTCAGCCGAATGTTGTGCCGAGCATTTGTGGAAAATTCATTGTCGTCATTTTGAAGAGGCGCGAATTCTCTCGACGGAAAAGGTTATTTCAATGTTGGAAAAAAAGCGTTACCAGAATCGTCTCTGGATTGATACAGTGTCGGGTGATTTTGGTGACGACAAAAAATTACCACTAGATCCGTGGCTGCTTGGCGCCTTGATTGGCGACGGTACGTTATCCGGTGGCGCGGTGCGCTTCTCGACTGCCAGTGAGGAAATGTTAAAAATTCTGGCGAAAAAAATTGGCAAAGATTTCTTGATCCAACATGCCGGAAAATACGACTACCGGATTATTCAAAGTAAAGGCATTCATCACAAAGGTCTTGAGGGAGTAAGTAAAAACGGGATCAAAGAATCGCTAAAAAAATTAGGATTGTGGGATATTGTAAGTGAGCAAAAATTTATTCCTGAGCAATATTTTCAAGCTGATCACAAGTCTCGTCTCGAGCTTTTACAAGGTTTGATTGATACTGACGGTTGGGTTGAAAAATTTGGCGCCTTGCGTTTTTGCACCGTTAGCAAAAAGCTTGCTGATGATGTGGTGATGCTTGTGCGTTCGCTTGGAGCCGTTGCTTCTCTTTCTTCTAAACAAACTTCTTACACTCACAAAGGTGAAAAAAAGTCGGGTCAAACTGCTTTTGTGATTAACATTTCTCACGTAAATCAAAAAACTTTTGCTTCCCTGTCGGATAAGGTGAAGCGCATGGAGCAAGGGCGCAAGCGTCAGAATCGCCTCACCATTACCGAGATTGAAATGACTCGCAAAGCTGAAGCGCAATGCATTTCCGTAACTCATCCGGACCATCTTTATATTACTGATGATTACGTGGTAACGCACAACACGGCACTCGCAATCAACGTGGCTGTAAATGCCTGCAAGTTTTTGAATCACAGTGGAGTTGAGGCGAAGGACAAAAAGGCGGTGGGGTTTTTTTCGCTCGAGATGTCGGCGGATCAGCTGTCAGCGCGTATTCTTTCAATGGAGAGCAGCATTAATGCGACGAAATTTCGCACGGGGCAATTGAGCGACATTGAGTGGGAAGCAATCGCCACGCGCTCTGCCGAGATTTCAAAATTGCCGTTTTTTATTGACGACACGCCGGCGCTTTCGATTGCGGCGCTTCGTACGCGTACGCGCAGAATGGTGCGTAAACACAACCTGGCGTTTTTGTTGGTGGATTATTTGCAGCTGATTCGCGGCTCTTCGACTCGCTCGAATGACGGTCGGGTGCAGGAAATTTCTGAGATCACGCAAGGTTTAAAGGCGATCGCGAAAGAGTTTAATATTCCGGTGATTGCGCTGTCGCAATTGTCGCGCGCGGTGGAGCAGAGGGACGACAAGAGGCCGCAACTTTCAGATCTGCGTGAGTCGGGTTCGATTGAGCAAGACGCCGATGTGGTGGCCTTCATCTACCGCGAGAGTTATTATTTTGAACGCAAAAAACCGCCGGAAACTGATCGTGAGCAGTTTGAACAATGGTCGCAAAAAATGAATGAGCTGCGTCACGTTTCGGAGGTAATCATCGCCAAGCAGCGTAATGGCCCGATCGGTAAAGTTGATCTTTATTTCGATCCAGAATTCACCCGCTTCGGTAATTTGGATGTGCGGCATTATTAAATTACCGTTGACTTTGTGAAGCTGTAAATACAAATATACAGCGATACAGCAAGCTGGCTTTACAGCAAAAATCAAAAACTAGGTAATTTGTGAAAAACGTAAAAATGACAATTAATGTTCCGGAAGATCTTTACAAAATGATCAAGGTTCAATCAGCGGTTAATGGCTCTACCATTAAGGATTACGTGGTGGGGACTATTTCTAATTCGATGAAAAGTGGGAGGGATGAATCTAATAAAAAAAGCGTAAAAATTTCTGCAAATTTAAGAAAAAAAATTCCTAACAAAACGACGATCAGAGCTTTGAAAGAGTACGAACAAGGTAAGTTTACCACTTACAAAAGTTCTGAAGAATTATTCGCAAAATTGGATGAGATAGTAAAAAAGAATAGTTAAAAAATGCTTGAAACAATCACCACAAAAACCTTCGACAGAGACTACGCTAAAATAGTCAGACAGGGCAAAAAAATAGAAAAAATTAATCTTGTGATCAGGCTCCTACAAGAAGGTCTGAAGTTGAATTTAAAATATCGAGATCACAAGCTAACTGGCGTCTACAAAGGATGGAGAGACTGTCACGTTGAACCTGATTGGTTGCTGATTTACAAAATTTCTAAAAACTTTTTGATACTAGAGCGAACTGGTACTCATTCGGAATTGTTCAAAAAATAAATGAAAATCCTCGGCATTGAAACTTCTTGTGATGAAACCGCTGTGGCCATTGTGGATGGGCAGAAGAATATTTTGGCGCAGGTTTTGAATTCGCAAATTGAGTTACACAAGCAATTTGGTGGAGTGGTGCCAGAGCTTGCGGCGCGCGGGCATGTCGAGGTTTTGGACAAGTTGATTTTGGAAGCTTTGGCTCAGGCTAAACTTACTTTGAATGATGTGGATGCTTTTGCGGCAACGGCCGGTCCTGGATTAATTGGCGGCGTGATTGTTGGCTTGATGACGGCGAAAACCTTAGCGTCGGTTTACCAAAAACCTTTAATTGCGGTGAATCATTTGGAAGCGCACGCTTTGACGGCGCGGCTTACGGGCGATGTGGAATTTCCTTATTTGTTACTTTTGCTTTCAGGCGGCCATTGCCAAATTTTGTTGGCGAAGGGTGTCGGTGATTACGAAAAACTTGGTGAGACAATGGACGATGCTCTCGGTGAAGCTTTCGACAAAGTAGCACAAATGCTTGGCCTGCCTTATCCTGGAGGTCCGGCAGTTGAAAAAATGGCACAACTCGGAAACGCAAAACGTTTTAAATTTTCGCGCCCGTTAATTGATTCGCTGAATAAAGATCACCTGTGCGACTTCTCATTTTCTGGCCTTAAAACTGCAGTGCGACGCGAGATTGAAAAACTCACCTGCGAAGATTTTTCTCACTTCACGACGCCACAAAAAATTTCGAAACAAGACAAGGTGGATATCTGCGCATCCTTTCAACATGTGGTTTGCGAGATTATTTTGAATCGACTGAATAATGTGATGCGCGTCGCGAATCTTGCTGACGGAATAAAAAATTTGGTAATTGCCGGAGGAGTTGCGGCTAATCGTGTGATCTTTGCGAGCCTTCAGAATTGGGCGTTGCAACATGGTTTGGAAGTAGTGACGCCGCCGATAAATTTGTGTACGGACAATGCTGTGATGGTTGCTTGGGCTGGGGTGGAGAGGTTTAAGTTGGGGATGGTGGATGGTTTAGATTTTAAGCCGAGGGCGCGCTGGCCCCTTTGCGAGTAGTCTTGCGACTAATATTTCAAAAACCTCTCAACTGGCTTGTCGACAGTTTCGAAGCGATCTCTTTTAACTTGAAGTATTGCTAAATTTCTTTGCACCAAACCGTTTGGTAAGAATCTGAACAGCCCGTCAACTCCTTCAAAACCATTTTTAGGCCACACGCTGTAAGCCGTGAAGTCGCCTACCTCAACAACCACATCTTTCTTTTTTTCGACCAAGTTAGAAATCACCGCGACGGAATCGTAAACAATCGAAGAAATTCTGGGCGGAAATTTGTTAAAAGTTTGGTAGTAAGACTTTTCGAAGATGCGGAATTTTTCGCTTTCTGGCGCAGCAAACCAAGCGCCAAAAAGGTTGGGATCGGTGAAGGTTGAAATGTCGTCCCACTGGCTGGTGCCAACGAATTGGAAATCTCTTTCGTCGTGGTTTTGTGCTTTGATTGCTTCGACAATTTTTGATAAAGTTTTTCCTGATTCAGGAATGACGATCACCTTTGGATAGATGCGGTCAGAGTCTTTTAAGGACGTATCTTTTTTTACTTTATTGCCGCCGCCTTCAGCAAGGCGTGAGGGAACTTTGAATGATTTGACAATGCGCTCGGCTAGCTTGTCGAAGTCTTTGTTGGTAGGTTCGTAAAATTCAGAGATGATGAAAGTGCCGTCTTTTTTCTTCACGATTGTTTTAAGAAGATCGGTGATTGTCAGGCCGTATTGATTATTTGGAGCAATGATTGAGAAGCTTGATTTGTCTTGGGAGACAGCGTAGCTCACAATTTTTTCAATCTGATTTTCCGGCATTATTCCTGCTAAAAAAATAGCACTTTTGCCAGTGGTTTTACCGATTAATTTTGGATTGTTTGAAAGCGAAATTGCGACAATATTATTTTCTTTTACATCTTTCTCGATTGCGTCTACTGAAGCGCTGAAGACTGGTCCGATTACGATTTTGATGTCCTGCTTTACGATTTCTTTGAAGGCTTTTGCGGCGTCGGCAGGGGTGTCTTTACTGTCGACTAAAACTAATTCGATGTTGTTGCTGGTGTCGTTGTCAAACAAAGACAAGGTGGCGGCGTTAAATAAGTTCCATCCCAATTCTTTGTTCTTGCCGGAAAATGGTAAAAACAAAGCCACTTTAACTTTTTGCTTATTGGCTTTGATGGTGACTAAATCACGCGATTCTAAAATATCGCGCGGAGTTCCTTTGCTGGTTAGCTCGGGCAGAGTTGCGGGCTGATTATTGATTCCATTTGGTCTGCCGCTGATTTCCGGTAAATGACAAGCGCAAAGAAAAAACGCCAAAGAAAGTACCGATTTTTTAAATGAATTTTGCATGAATTGACATCAATGAATTGTTGGTCGTGCGACAGGAACTGCGAATAAAACTAACTTAGAAACCAAAAAATATGCAAGATTTTTCCCCGACAGAAACGCAGGGCGCGCTTGAGATAAAATTACAAAATGCACTTTACGTCGTAGCAACTCCGATTGGTAATTTACGCGACATTACGCTGCGCGCTTTGGAAGTTTTGCGCAACGCTGACCACATTATTTGTGAGGATACGCGGGTTACGCGGAAGCTGCTCAACCACTACAAAATCACCGACAAAAAACTAATCATTTACAACGATCATTGTGGCGATCAGGCACGCGAAAAAATTCTTAATTTTCTGATTCAAGGCAGTGCGATTGCCTTGGTGAGTGACGCCGGCACGCCGTTAATTTCTGATCCTGGGCACAAGCTTGTCCAATTTTTACGCAAATACAATCAGGTGATCGTGCCGATTCCAGGTGCGTCGTCAGTGACTTCGGCGCTTTGCGCTTCAGGTCTTGCTTGCGACAATTTTTTATTTTTAGGTTTTTTGCCAACGACAAAAATTCAGAAAATTAATTTACTGAAATCGCTGCCGAAAAATTTTACTGCGGTGTTTTTTGAATCGGCGAATCGTATTGAAGCGACGTTGGAAGCAATTGCGGAAACGCTTGGAAATAGAAAGGTGGCGCTGGCTCGCGAGCTTACTAAAATTCACGAAGAAGTTCTGGCGGATGAGGCAAAAAACCTTCGCGAATTCTTCGCAAAAAATCCGCAAAAAGTACGCGGAGAATTCGTGGTAATGATTGAAAAAGCGTCGCGCGACGAGAAGAGCTTAAGCGCAGAGGAATTAGTGGAAGAGATCGAGAAGGCGCTTTCAGCAGGATTTAGCGTCAAAGAACTTTCTCAAAACATTGCCGAAATTTACGATTTAAACAAAAAAGAAATTTACAAAATCGCCCTGCAAGTCTCACAAAGAAAATGATGCTAAAAAATAAAATATTTTTTTAGAGCCAATGGGCAAGCGGGTTTGAACGGAGCAAAACTGGACGCCGCGTCCAGTTTTCAAAAATTAGCAGAAAATTTAACTTCACCACAGTTTAAAAATGACCAAGAAAAAAACTTACCAATTCGGAATTCTGGCGGAGAAAATAACGATTCTTTTTCTGTCGTTGAAGGGCTACCAAATTTTGGCCTGGCGTTACAAAACTTATTTTGGCGAGATCGACATTGTGGCTAAAAAAGGTCGGACGATCGTAATGGTTGAGGTGAAGGCGAGGAAGGCTAGGAGTGCGGTTGAAGAGGTTTTGAAATCGAAACAAATTGACCGCATTAAGCGTGCGGCGGAATCTTTTTTGTGCAAGAATCCACAATTTCAAAATCATTCTTTGCGTTTTGATTTTGTTTTGGTCAGCAAGTTTCTTTTGCCAAAACATTACAAAAATTTTTGGCAATAATTGAGCAATGAGAAGGCCAAAATTTTCAACAGTAATGGGGTTGAAATTTAGAAAGCGGATCTTTAATTTGCCGCGGCTTGCAACTTCTTTTGCAAGAAAATCATTTTAACAACTAATGTAACTTCGTGAAACCATTCAGAAATCAGCAAGCCCCAAATTTCGACAAATTATTTCGCATCAACGAACAAATTAAAGCCAAAGAAGTTAGGCTGATTGATCACGAAGCCAAGATGGTCGGAGTTATTGCCACTGCTGAAGCTTTGAAGATGGCACAAGATGTTAGTTTAGATTTAGTTGAAGTGTCTCCGAATGTGGTTCCACCAGTTTGCAAGATCGCCAATTTTGGCAAGATGAAGTACGAGATGCAGAAGAAAGCAGCGGATGCGAAGAAGAAGCAGAAGGTTGTAGAAGTCAAAGAAGTCAAAATGACAATCAACATCGGTAAGGGTGATTTCGATACTAAGATCAGACACACCTTAGAATTCATTGAGAAAGGCAATAAAGTTAAGATTAGCATCAGAATGAAAGGTCGAGAAATTACTCACCAAGATTTAGCTGAAAAAATGATGCAGGATATTTTTAGAGATACTGAAGAGTTTGCTAAGCCAGAAGTGCGTCACAGGCTAGAAGGCATGCAGATGGTTGTGATTCTTGTAAAAAAATAATGACTTACAAAATGTAGCCTTACTTCGAATTTTAATGATCCGGAGGTGAGGCTTATTTTGTTCAGGACCTAACTAAATTTTCTTAGATTTATGGAAAAAATGGAAAATCTGATTGAGCAGCTAATTAATTTTTCTCATCAAAAAAAATACGAAAAAACTTTTTCTCGTGAAAAATTTTTGGATTTCGCCAAGTTGTTTTATTTACAAAACCAAGGACGTGATTTTGTAAATTATCCCGTGGAAGAGCTTCACAACGCCACTCTTCTAAGTTTCAGTTTTGCGGCAGAAAAGCTCAAAATTTTTAAAGTTAGAATTTACAATCCGACGGTGGATGTAGATGGTTTCAATTCCACCAATACTTTTTTAGAAGTAATTAGCGACGACATGCCATTCTTGGTAGATTCAATCGTTGGCTATCTAGATCGCATCGGCATCAGAATTAAAAATATTATTCATCCGATTTACCCAATAGTTCGCACTAAAAATGGCGAGTTGGAGTCAATAGAAGCGACAGAAAATTCTAAACAAGAGTCAGTAATTCAGCTGCATTTGGATAAAATTACTTCCGAGTCAGACATCCAAATGCTGCAAGAAAGCATTTCTAAAATTATTGAGACTTTGGTGCTGGTAGTTGGCGATTGGAAGAAGATGACCGAAGTAGCAAAAAAATCACAAAAACAAATCGATAACGCCAAAAAACTTATCAAAGACCTTAAAGAAATTGACGAGAGCAAAGATTTTATCTCGTGGATTCTCGACGGAAATTTTATCTTTTTAGGCGCTAAAGAATTCGATATTAAGGAATTTGAAAAAGGTGAGCATCATCTTGTGGAAGTTGAAAACTCGGGGCTTGGAGTTTTTCAGTCACCTTACGCCGATGTCACTCCGGAGGTTTTAAATTCATCTTTTGAAGAGGTTGGCGATTCTCTTAAAAATCCTTACGTAATTGAAATTTTAAAATCTCGCTACAGATCCCGCATCCACAGAATTTCTAACGCCGAAAGAATCAGAGTTCAGAAAGTTTCTGAAGACGGCAAGGTCATCGGCGAATACAGGTTTGTCGGATTATTCACGTCTTCAGCTTACAGCCACAGCCCCACTTCCATTCCTCTAATCAAAAATAAAATCGCCAAAGTTGTCGCCGATTCAAATTTCACAAAAGGCAGCCACAACCACAAAGAGTTAATTTCAATTCTTGAGTCTTATCCGCGCGACGAATTATTTCAAACCAACGCCGCAGATTTATTGCGCATCGCCACCGGCATCGTGGCCATTTGCGGCAGATCGCAAGTTAGATTTTTCCCGCGCAAAGATAAATACAGTCGCTTCGTCAGCTGTTTAATTTTTACACCAAGAGACCGCAGCAATTCTGACTTGAGAGAAAAAATAAAAGATTACCTCGCCGAAATTTATAACGGCGAAATTGCCGACTCTTTCGTAGAAATCACCGAATCAAAACTGATTAGATTTCACGTAATCGTGCGCACCAATAATGGCATTCCGGCCATTGACAGCGCTAAAGTTGAGCGTGAAATCACCAACATGACTAAGGTCTGGAGCGATGATCTTAGAGAAGCGATCGCAGCAAAATTTGAAAATGAAAAACAGATCGCTTTATTCGCAAAATATCGCGACGCCTTCTCTGTCAGTTACGTTAACAGATTTGATCCAAAACGTGCAGCAATCGACATTGCAAGGGTTGAAGACTGCTTAAACAAAAATTCAATTTTATTTAATCTTTACAAATCTTCGGAAGCTTTGGCGGATGAAGTCACCGAATTAAAAATCTACAATCCTCAGAAAAAGCTGATTCTTTCTGAAATCATGCCAGTTCTTGAAAGCTTTGGTTTCAACGTAATCCAAGAACACACTTACGTAGTCAGTCCAGAAATAGACGACAGAAAAAACTCGCAGACCAAAGTTTGGATCCACTATTTCCACCTCAATCTCAGTAAAGGCGGCGATAAATTTGCCGAAAAAACCAAGCATAATTTTGAAAAAGCTGTTGCCCTAATTTGGCAAAAAATTACTGACGTAAGTCTGCTTAACAGATTGGTAGTCGCTTCTGATCTAGACTGGAAGCAGATCTACATGCTGCGCGCCTACACAAAATACATTTACCAAGCCGGCTTCAAATACAGTCAAAGTTACATCTCGGATGCTTTGGTAAGAAATCGCGATCTCACTAAATTGTTGGTAGAGCTTTTCGAAACTAAATTTAATCCGCATCTCAAGCTCAGCATGTCAGAAAGATGCAAAAAAGCTGACGAGATTTCTGCCAACATCACCAAGAGCTTGATCAAAGTTAAAGACATTCTTGATGACGCCGTAATTAAAAGATTCTTCAACGTCATCAAAGCGACTTTGCGCACTAACTACTACCAGCCATCCAAAGAAGGTGGCTTCAAGGGTTACGTCTCATTTAAGTTTGATTGTAAGCAAGTTCTGGACCTGCCATTGCCACTACCTCACGCTGAAATTTTTGTTTATTCAGCAGTCATGGAAGGTATTCATTTGCGCGGTGGACGCGTTGCTCGCGGCGGATTACGTTGGTCAGATCGTCACGAAGATTTCCGTACTGAAGTTTTGGGCTTGATGAAAGCGCAAATGACTAAAAATGCCGTGATCGTTCCGGTCGGCTCAAAAGGCGGCTTCGTAGTAAAAAAACCAACGGCAAATTTAAGTCGTGACGAAATTTTGCAAGAAGGCATCTCTTGCTACCAAACTTTTTTACGCGGTCTTTTGGACATCACGGACAACGTAATTGATGGCAAAATTGATCATCCACAAAACTGCATCATGCACGATGATTCTGATCCTTACCTAGTGGTTGCAGCCGATAAAGGCACAGCAACTTTCTCCGACATCGCTAACGGAATTTCTGCCGAATATAATTTTTGGCTGGGCGACGCTTTTGCTTCTGGTGGATCAGTTGGTTACGATCACAAAAAAATGGGCATTACCGCTAAAGGCGCGTGGATCTCGGTTAAAAGACACTTTGCTGAGATGGGCATCGACACTCAAACCCAAGATTTTACCTGTGTCGGTATTGGCGATTTAGCCGGCGACGTGTTTGGTAATGGCATGTTGCTATCGCCGCACATCAAGATGGTAGCGGCTTTCAACCACATGCATATTTTCTTCGATCCAAATCCAAACCCAACAGAATCTTTCGCCGAAAGAGTGCGCATGTTTAATCTACCTCGTTCAACCTGGATGGATTACAACCAATCTTTGATTTCTAAAGGTGGTGGAATTTTCGAAAGAGCTGCCAAATCAATTAAAATTTCCTCGGAAGTAAAAGCGGTTTTGGCAATTGAAGAAGACGAGCTTGAGCCTAACGAATTGATCAAAGCAATTCTGCAAGCTCCTGTTGATTTATTGTGGAATGGCGGCATCGGAACTTACGTAAAAGCCGCCGATGAATCTCACCAAGATGTAGGAGATCGCGCTAACGACATGCTTCGAATCAATGGTTCTGATCTCAGATGTAAAGTAATAGGCGAGGGTGGAAATCTCGGCTTCACCCAAAAAGGCCGTATTGAATACGCTTTAAAAGGTGGTCGCGTTAATACTGACGCAATGGATAACTCAGCTGGCGTAGATTGCTCGGATCATGAAGTGAATATTAAAATCGCTTTGATTCAGGCCATGCGCAGCAAAAAAATTACACTCGAAGAAAGAAATAAAGTTTTAGAAACGATGACGGACGACGTTTCTAATCTAGTTCTTGCTGACAACAGACTGCAAACTCAAGCAATCTCCATCGCTTCTTCGCAAGGCGTATCAAACCTCGGTGACCAGGCGCAATTTTTAGACAGATTAGAAAAGACCGGATTGTTAAATCGCAAAATCGAGTTTTTACCTTCCAAAAAAGAAATCGATAAAAGACAAACTGATCGCGTGGGCATGACCAGGCCAGAGCTTTGCGTGATGTTGGCCTATTCCAAAATGGACATCTACAACGCGCTTTTAACCTCTGACTTGATCAAGGATAAATATTTCGAAAGTGAGCTACTTTCTTACTTCCCGAAATTATTGCAGAAAAAATTCTCCGACGAAATCATTGGCCATCAACTAAGAAACGAGATCATCGCCACTCAAATTACCAACTTCGTAGTTAACAGAGCTGGAATAACTTTTGTTAATCAGCTTTGTCAAGATAGCGGCTTTGCAATTGGTGATGTGGTGAAGAGCTTCATCATCGCTTGTGACTCGTTCAGATTGCGCGAAATTTGGGAAGAGATTGAAAAATTAGACGGAAAAATTGCGCCGCACATTCAAGCGCAAATGTTTTTGAGTGCCAGCAAGTTACTGGAAAGATCAGTGCTGTGGTTGCTACGCAATCAAGCGAAAGGCAGCATTTCACCAATTATCACGCGCTTTAGAAAAATTGCCGATGAGTTGTCCTCTTTGTTGTCAGAAGTTTTAGCTCAAGCATCTCGCGAATCTTTCGAACGTAAAATTGAAAGATATTGCCTGAATAATGTTGATCGCAAACTAGCAAATAAGATCGCCTCTCTTGATCCACTAGCATCAGTTTTTGATATTGCAGAAATCTCTGCGGCATCAAGTTTTGATCTCAAAGTTATTGCTAAAATTTACTTTGCTGTCGGCACAAGATTTTCGTTGAAATGGTTACGCACCAAGGTTGCAAGCGCCAGTCACGATAATTATTGGCAAAAGCTTTCCGGTAAAACTATTCTTGAAGATCTTTACAGTTACCAAATGAGAATCGCGAAATGCGTTGTTGATTCCAGTTGTAACGACAAGAACCTTTGTGAAGTAGATTCCCTGAGTAGCTGGATTACCAAAGCCAGTTTCTTGGTGGAAAGATTCGACAATTTTATTGCCGAATTAAAAACTCAGCCAAATCCCGATATGTCGGTTTTTGTTGTTGCTCTAAATCGTTTGAAACCTTTGGTGAAGTAGTAAGAGTCTTGGACGAGAAACCCCCCTACCCCCCTTGTCAGGGGGGCTTTGACCGAGTTCGGTTTAAAGCCCCCCTGAC
>CANDYP010000003.1 GCA_947425005.1 Rickettsiales bacterium
GCCCCCCTGACAAGGGGGGTAGGGGGGTTTTTCGTCCCAGTCTCAATCCAAAACTTTAATCCAAAACTCAATCCAAAAAATCTCAAAAAAAAATAAACCCAACCCAATGCAACTAAAAACCCCTAAATTCTGGACTGAAAAAAATCTGATTTCTTGCGCACTTTTGCCACTGAGTTTTGTTTATTTTTTGGGCTTAAAATTTCTGAAATTTTCGCGCAAAACACAAAAAATTTCCAAGCCGGTCATTTGCGTTGGCAACTTGATTGCCGGCGGTTCAGGCAAGACTCCAACCGCAATTGCTTTGGGAAAAATTTTAAGAGAAATTGCGCCGCAGGATTTTGAATTTGCCTATTTGAGCACTGGTTACATGGGGGATGGGGCAATGTTCGTAGCGCTTCGCGACGGCAAACACAGTGCGGATAATGTTGGCGACGAGCCGCTACTCTTGATTAAAACTGCCCCGACATTTGTCGCCAAAGATCGTCTATTCGGTGCGCAGCAGATTGACAACATTAACGAAATTAAGGCGATTATTTTGGATGACGGGATGCAGGATATTTCGCTGCACAAAGATTTAACCATTGCGGTGGTGGACGGTAAAATTGGTTTTGGAAATGGTTTTTTGATTCCGGCGGGACCAATGCGGGAGCCGTTGCAAACTGGTTTAGAAAAAGCTGATTTTGTGGTGTTGGTGGGCGAGGCGTCAGCAGAGTTGACAAGAAAATTAGCTGGAAAAAAAGTTACAAAAACGCGTTTGGTAGCAACCAATCTGGAAGAATTTTCTGGCAAAAAATTACTGGCATTTTGTGGCTTGGCTTACCCGCAAAAATTCTTTTCTTTTTTGGAAAGTTGTGGTTTGGAAGCAGTGGAAACAAAATCATTTCCGGATCATTATTCTTACCAAGCTCCAGATCTTGAAACCTTGTGTAAAGATGCGCAGGATAAGGGTTTGCAATTAGTCGCCACGAAAAAAGATTGGATAAAATTTCCGAAAGTCTTCCAAGAAAAAATCACCTATTTGGATGTGGAGCTAGAATTTTTAGACAAAGAATTCGTCGCAACAGAATTAAGAAAAATCATTAAATTATGAATTTGAAAAGTTACTTAGAATCGAAAGTTAAAGCTGTGCGCTACCTTCTGGAAGCCCTGGCAGTAAAGTTTGGTCTGTGGATTTTTTTTGTAATGGGGCCGCAGCGGGCGTCAAATATTGCGGCAAAAATTGCTATTTTTGTCGGCAAAAAAATTGCGGTGCACCGTCTGGCTTACACAAATTTGAGCAACGCTTTGCCGGAATTAAACGAAATCGAAAAAGCGAAAATTCTAAATGACATGTGGGACAACTTGGGCCGCATCGTTGGGGAATATTCGCACGTTGCCAAATACAGCGCTGACGAAGTGGCTCGGATTGTGGCTATTCCACCAGAAACTGCAGCCAATATTGAGGCGCTGAAAAGCTTGGGGAAGGGTGGTATTATTGTTTCGGGGCATTTGGCTAATTGGGAAGTCGGGCCAAAAATTTTGGCAAAAATGGGAATGAAAGTGGGTGCGGTTTACCGTCCGCTCAACAATCCTTACGTCGAAAAAATGACGGCTTCAATTCGCAGCACAGAGCTGATTAGCAAGAGTTCGCAAGGTAATCGTCGCCTCATTGAAGTAATAAAAAATGGTGGCTACGTCGTGATTTTGGCCGATCAAAAAATCAGCGAAGGTGAGCCGGTGCAGTTTTTTCACGAGGATGCAATCACCACAACTTCAATCGCGCGCATTGCTTTAAAATACGGCGTGCCCGTGACGCCAGCGCGAGTAGTTCGAGTGGGGAAGGAATTTAAATTTCGTGTTGAGGTCGAGAAACCTCTTGAAATTAGGAGGAGTGAAAATCTAAATGCAGACGTTCTCTGGCTAACGCTCGAGATCAATCGCAAGCTTGAAAGTTGGATAAGGCAGTATCCGGCGCAGTGGTTCTGGGTCCACAATCGTTGGAAAAAATAATTCATTAACCAGGCGGTGTCCAAGCCTTCCTTCAACCAAAAATCAAAAATATGAAAATTCGTACAATTTTAATTTTAGCTTTGATTCCTTTTGCAACTTCTTGCGCTTTCTTTAACGGCAAAACGGTTGACGTGGCGATTAACAGCACTCCTCCAGGCGCGGATGTTTTCATTGAGGGCAAAAATTACGGAAGAACTCCGGTGGTTTTAAATATTGAGCCCAAGCCTTACAACGCAGTTTTGGTGAAAGAGGGTTACGGATCTACCAACCTAAACATGGAAATCTGGTGGGGCACGATTCGTACTACAATTGACGGCGAAAGAACTGCCGACGGCACCAGATGCTTCCTCGACATGATGTCATTGATATTTTCTTTCAACATGTACAACGCCACCAGATGCGGCGACTTCAAAGAGAAGCAGTACAATGTTAACATTCCAAGAACTGCAGCCGCTCCCGCCGGTTCAACAATAGGGATCGGACAAAGACCATCCGACATGATTCCTTACTACTACAATCAGGATATGGCTCCTAATCAGGGTCAGAATAATTACCGCAGACAGTAATTATTACCGCAGACGGCTTTTAATTAAACCGACTCAAGAGTTTTCTTGGGTCGGTTTTTTTGTGTTTGAGATTGGGACGAGAAACCCCCCCCTAAAAAATTATCCCATCTTTAATCGAAACAATGCGGTCAGCTTTTTTGGCGAGCTCTAGATTGTGAGTGACCATCAAGCAGCCAATTTCGTAGGTCTTCACCAGGTTTTGTAAAATATCAAAAATCTTTTCAGAAATTGCGGAATCCAGGTTTCCGGTGGGTTCGTCGGCTAAAATTAAAGATGGTCGCGAAACCACGGCGCGCGCGATGGCAACTCTTTGCTGCTGTCCGCCGGATAGTTGTGCCGGCTTGTGATTGACGCGATCTTCCAATCCCACTTCTTTTAAAATTTCGGACGCGGCAGCGAAAGCCTCGATCTTGCTTTTGCCTTGAATTAGAAGGGGCAGGGCGGTGTTTTCTAAAGCTGAAAATTCCGGCAAGAGGTGGTGAAATTGGTAAACGAAACCAACGTGGTTTTTTCTGATTGCGGTTCTGGTTTCGTCGTCAGCCTTTGAGGCTTCGAGGTGATTAATGAAGATTTGCCCCGAGGTTGCAGAGTCGAGTAAGCCGGCGATTTGCAGTAGAGTGGTTTTGCCGGAGCCAGATGGGCCGGTGAGGGCGACTAACTCGCCTTTGTTAATTTCTAGATTGGCGCCTTTTATTACTTCAATCAGTTGAGAGGCTTGGGAGAAATTTTTGGTAATATTGATCAGCTTTAAGGCGGAGTGGGTCATTGGGAGAGGGGGGGGGATTGAGTGCTTGACGAGAAACCTCTCGCCCCCCAGCGGCTGGGGGGCGAGGGGTTTTTTGAGTCGTATTCTAGCTTATTTATTTCTTGGATTTTTTCTTCTTTCTAGGTTTGTCATCGTCATCGTCGTCGCCGTAGTCTTCATCTTCATCCTCATCTTCGTCCTCACTTTCTTCCTCTTCGTCCTCATCTTCGTCGTCAGACTTTTCGGCGCTGTAGTCAAACTCGTCAAACTCATCTTTCTGAGTGATTTTTCCTTCAGAGCCTAACTTATCTTTGGCGGTTGAAATGATTTTGTCTTTAGCCTCTTCGAAGTCCGAAGTGTAGATCATGGAATATTCTGCAGCGAGCCTGTGCACAGCGGTTTCGTAGATGATTCGTTCGGAGTAAGAGCGTTCGCCATCTTCAATGTCGCGAGTTAAATCGCGCAAAACTTCAGCCAAAAGCATGATGTCGCCAGAGTTGATCTTGGTTTCATATTCTTGAGCGCGACGACTCCACATGCCTTTTAATTTTTTGACGCCGCTTCTTAAAGTGGAGAATACTTCATCCATTTGCGACTTAGAAACCAGGTGGCGCAAGCCAATTTTCTCGGCACTGTGTACCGGGATTTTGATCATTAATTTTTCTTTTTCGAAATACATCAGGTAGCAGCTGAAATCTTGGCCAAGCACTGAAGTTTTTTCGATGTCGGTAATTTTGCCGACGCCGTGAGACGGATAAACTGCGTAATCAGAAATTTTGAAAGTGATCTTGGTGCGAGAATCCGCAAGCTTCTTCACGATGATTAGATTTTTTTGAGAGTCGCTTTTTTTCTCAACAACAGCTTCCGGTTCTTTGATTTGAACTTTATTTTCGCCAGCATTTTTTGCCTTAGCGATGATTTTTTCTGAAGTTTTTGCGCTGGAGATTTTTTCTTTGGCGGCCTTGATAGCTTTAGAAGACTTGGTTTCTTTTACTTTTTTAACTTTTACCACCTTTGCCGGTACAACTTTTTTAACTTCTTTTTTTACGGCCTTTGTTGGTTTTGCCGGGATTTTTTTTACAGGCTTTTTTGCCGGAGCTAATTTTTTGCTGACTACTTTTTTGACTGGTTTACTGACTAGCTTTTTAACTACTTTTTTTGCCACCACTTTATTTTTTGATAATTTCTGAGGAGCTTTTTTTACAACTTTATTTTTAAGAATTGGTTTTTTGCTAACTGCTTTGGATGTTTTATTTACAGGCTTCGCCGGTTTATTTACAGGCTTCGCCGGTTTATTTTTGGTTTTTATTTTTTTTGCAGGCATAGCTCTTAATGAATTGGTTGAAGGGACGGCGGATTTTTAAAGAATTTTTTTAAAAAGGAAGTGGCGATTATTTTCAATGTTGTGCGGCTATTTGAAAGCATCGCGGCGAAGAGAATACAGTCAGAATAATTTTAAAAAAAATATTCTAATTTAAAAAAGTTGAGATTAAATACCTGGCCTTATTTACCTCTATTCAAATGTGGCGTGAACACAACGTCAGAGCTGGTGCAAGGCATATCAAATCACAACATTTTTACTCTTGAAAAATCGCATAAAGAAGCTCGGAAAAATCGACAAGACTAGCTTGTGGAATTTTTTTGATTCTGTCATTGAGCACAGGCTTTTTAAGCCGATTGCAATTTCCATCGTGACGAGCTTCATCTTAATCAATGGCCTGGATTACACGCAGAGCTTGATTGACGATTACGAAGATTACGCTGCCAGAAAAAATCAAAGCACCCCAATCAAAATTAATATCCCCAATCCCAACATGGCTTTTGATGTTGATGAGGATCAGGTGGTCGATCGTCGCGTTAAGTCGGGCGACACTCTTCTAAAAATTTTATCCGATATTGGAGCGCAAGAAAGCGACGTTCTTGCCATCCTTAGCGCCATGCAAAAAATTTATAATCCCAGATCAATAGGAAATGGCGATCAGATCTCGATCAAATATAAAGTAAAAGTGGGCTACGATCCCAAAGACGTTGCCAGCGACGTGGGCAAGAAGGTCATCATTAACAGCGTTTCAATAATCTCTTCGCCGGAACAGGAAATTGTCGTAGCGCGCAAAAGCGATGGCGGGTACGACGCCAGGGAAGTCAAAGTTAATTTATTGCGCTACGTTTCCAGATATTCCGGAGTTTTAAAAAACGGATTTTTTGTGGATGGTGTTGATGCCGGCATTTCGCCAACTTCGATGATGAACATGATTCAGCTCTACAGTTACGACGTCGACTTCCAACGTGACATTCACAATGGCGACAGGTTCGAAATGTTGGTTGAAAGTTTTTACACCGAAGACGGCAAAAAAGTGAAAGACGGCAACGTATTATTTTCTTCACTCACTTTGCAGAATCGTGCAATCGAGATCTACTCCCACAAGGTTAACGGCAAGATCGATTATTTTGATGGCAAAGGTAACAGCGTCAGAAAATCATTGCTCAGAACCCCAATTAACGGTGCTCGCGTCTCTTCCGGCTTTGGCCTCAGAAGGCATCCGATTCTGGGCTATTCCAAAATGCACAAAGGTATCGACTTCGCGGCATCAATGGGCACGCCCATCCTGGCAGCTGGCGGCGGTAAAATAGTTTATTACGGCGTGAAAGGTGGTTACGGAAATTTCGTCCAAATCAAACATACCGAGGACTACTCAACTGCCTACGGCCACGCCAGCAGATACGTTGCCAAGTTGCGGAATGGATCAACGGTCAGACAAGGTGACGTCGTGGCTTACGTGGGCAGCACCGGCCGCTCTACGGGTCCACATTTACATTTTGAAGTGATTTACAAAGGTCAGCCGATTAACCCATCAAAAGTGAAAGCAACTTCAGGCTTAAGGCTAGCCGGCAAAGAGTTGGCGCGCTTCGAATCTTCCAAATCCGAGATCGACAAATATCGTAAAAACATCCCAAACCAAATTAAAAAATCTCGTTAATGAAAGTTGTAAACATCCTTTTTAATCACAAAAAATCCTCGAATGACAATCAAATTTTAGGCGTTGAAAGATGTTTCATTGATTACGCTAAACACTTGATTCTAAACGGTCACCAAGTTGTGTCAGTGACAAAAGTTGGAATGGTTTTCAAAGAAGATGTCAAAAAAACCGGGTCCGAATTTCTAGAGCTTCCGGCCTTTGGTCAGGCCGATATTTTTTCCATTCTGCGCTTGGCTTTGCTCTTTTTAAGATTTGGTCCCGATGCAGTAATTTGCCACTCCGGAAGGGCGATGTTCTTCGCTCGGGCAGCTCGATTAATCTTGTGGAAGAGGCCAATAATCATCGCCATTGATCACGGAATTAATCCAAAAAAATTCTTAAAAGCTGATTACGTTTTAACCGTCAATTCTTACTTCAGCAAAGAGCTGGTAAAGGCCGGCAAAGATCCGGAAACGGCTTTGGTGATTCCCAACATGATGGAAGTTCCGGCGAATTTTGTGGTGCCGATTAAACCACCATTTCGCAAGCCGGTTAGAATAGGATCTTTGGGCCGTCTTTATCCGGAAAAATATTTTGACAAAATGATCAGAGCGATCGCAATCCTACGGGAGCGCGGCGTTGAGTGCGAATATGTAATCGGCGGAGTGGGACCGCAGGAGGGGTTGCTCAATAATTTGGCTCAAAAATTAAATGTGCAAAACAGCTTTAAAATTTTGGGCTGGACTGCTGACAAAGAAACTTTCTTCGACTCAATTGATATTTTTGTTCTGCCCTCTTTTGGCGAAACTTTCGGAATAGTTTTGCTGGAAGCGATGCTTTACAGCACGCCGATTATCACCAGTAATAGCTGGGGTCCGGACGAGATTATTCTGGATGGAATTGACGGTCTGAAAGTGTCAAAAGACGACGGCGAAAAAATGCCGGAACTTCTTGCTGACGCGGTAATGCGTTTGATAAATGACGAGGCTTTTGCGGGTCAACTTGCTGTCAAAGCTCGCGAAAAATTCTTCACCACTTACTCTTCCGACATGGTGGGCAAAAAGCTGAGTGGAATTGTTGAGATGATTGTCGGAAAGAATTCTTAAATCGTGTTGTAGTAGTGTAGCCTCCTTTGAAAAAGGAGGTGGCGCGTAGCGCCGGAGGATTGGGTGTAACAGGAGCGATTTGTTTTAGCTTAAACCGAGCTCGGTTTCGGCAAATCCTCCGGCACTTCGTGCCACCTCCTTTTTCAAAGGAGGTTTTACCACTTCAATACAACTGATCCCCAGGTAAGGCCGCCGCCCAAGGCCTCAAGAACAAGCACATCATTCTTTTTAATTCTGCCGTTGGAATTGGCGTGATCTAGAGCCAGAGGAATAGAGGCTGCAGAGGTGTTGGCGTGATTTTCAACAGTGATTATTACTTTTTCTTCAGGGATGCCTAGGCGGGTTGCAACGGCGCTTAGAATTCGAGCATTAGCTTGGTGCGGAACCAACAGATCTACGTCTTGAATGGTGAGTTGAGCGTCTTTTAAAACCGTTAAAACCGATTTCGACATTTTCTCAACCGCGTGTTTGAAAACTTCTTTTCCGGACATTTCGATGAAGCCAGATTTTTGTGTGGAAGTGCCGCCGCTGGTTTTCAAGATGTCGTTTAAAGAGCCGTCAGAGTGAAGGTTGCAAGCAATGATGCCGCTGTCTTCTTGAGTGGCTTGCAAAATGACTGCGCCAGCGCCGTCGCCAAAAAGCACGCAGGTGTTACGATCTTTCCAGTCAACGATGCGCGACAAAGTGTCGGCACCGATCACCAAAGCATTTTTTACTTGGCCGGATTTAATAAAATTATTAGCGGTTGCGAGGGCGTAAACAAAGCCGCAACAGACTGCTTGAATGTCGAAAGCGAAAGCGGATTTAGCGCCGATTTTGGCTTGAACTGTAGTTGCGGTGGCAGGGAAGGTGAGATCGGGAGTGGTAGTGGCGAGGATGATCATTTCGATCTCTTCGACTTTTAAACCAGAACTCGCAATGGCTTTGAGAGCGGCTTTGCTCGCGATGTCAGAAGTTAACTCGCCTTCAGCGGCGATGTGTCTTTTTTTGATGCCGGTGCGTTCGATGATCCAATCGTTAGTGGTGTCGACAATTTTTTCGAGATCAAAATTAGTAAGAAATTTTTCCGGCAAATAAGAGCCGGTGGAGACTATCTTGCTGTTGATTACCATGCCTATGCTTCCAATCCGTTGTCAGAGCCGGAGGAGACTCTTAATTCTTCGGTGATACGTTCGTTAATTTTATTTTCGACCAGAGAGATTGCAACTTTGATGGCGTTAGAAAATCCGATCGCATCCGTGCTGCCGTGACTTTTTACTACGACACCATTTAAGCCCACCAGCATTGCGCCATTGTGGGCGCGAGGATCCATACTTTTGGTGGCATTGTGGATTGACGAGCCAGCTAAAAGATAACCTAATTTAGCCCAGATTGAACTTTTGAATCCCTCTTTAATCAGAGAAGAAAGCAGTTTGGCAGTGCCTTCGATTGCTTTTAAAGTGATATTGCCGGAGAAGCCGTCAGTGACTACGACGTCAACGGTTCCTTTCGTAATGTCGTCACCTTCAACATAGCCGTAAAAGCAATCTTTGAGGTCGCTTTCCTTAAGCAATAAGGCGGCGCTTCTTACGGCGTCAGAGCCTTTAAGATCTTCTGATCCAACATTTAAAATGCCGATTGAAGGTTTTTCGATTTTTAAAACAACGCGAGCAAAGGCGTGGCCCATGACGGCAAATTGGTAGAGTACGTCAGAATCGCATTCAACATTAGCGCCCATGTCGAGCAAAACTGTGGCGGTCTTTTTTTGATTTGGAATGGCGGTAACGATGGCGGGGCGATCAATTGATGGAAGGGGGCGTAGAACAATTTTTGCAATTGCCATTAGAGCGCCGGTATTTCCGGCAGATACGACAACATCGGCTTCACCATCTTTTACTGCATTAATGGCCAAACGCATGCTTGATTTAAGGCCTTTGCGCAAAGCAACTGAAGGCTTCTCATCGGCTGAAATAAATTCTTCAGTGTGAATGAGGGCGTGTCTTTCTTTTAATTGAGGGCAGTGCTGAAGGATGGGATTGATTTTATTCGAATCACCAAAAAGCAAAAAATGAATATCGGGATTAGCGGAGGCGATTATTTGAGCTCCGTCGATAACTATTTGGGGAGCATTATCGCCCCCCATACAGTCTAGTGCTACAGTATATTTTTTAGACACTTGAAGGAGTTAATGGTTGTACAGAATCTGATTCAACATCGCTGATCTTGTTTAAAGTCAGTATGGAACTCCCTGCGAATGAGGGGCGCGACCCGTGTCGCGTGAAGATTTAAAAATTATTTTTTACTCTTCTTGAGCTGTTTTTTTCTGCTTTTTCTCGATGATTTTTCTTCCGTCGTAATAGCCATCTAAAGAGATGTGGTGAGGAAGTTTGAATTCACCAGTGGTTTTATCGGTAAGGACATTGGCAAATTCTAGGGCGTAAGAGCCGTTGCTGCCTCTTCTCATGTTGCGTCTTGACTTCGATTTCTTTTTCTTAGGAACTGCCATAAAATTGCCTGTTTGGAATTAATTTGTTTTTTATTTTTTGATTTGGGTTTCGGAAGATTTTCAATTGAAAATTTCCGGATTGAAGGTTTGTTTGGTGTTAAGGTGCGCAGGTCATCTTCGAAAAGCGGCCTGGAACATAGAAGGCCGTTTCGTAAAATAAAAGAAAAATTTCCCTAGTTTTCTTCTCAAAAAAATTTCCAAAATTCCCCTCAATTTTTTAAAAAATGAAAAGTTTTCTCTGCTGTCTATTTTTGGTTTTGGTCCTGTCTTCCTGTATTAAAAATACGAACCGATACGGCTATTTATTTGATTTATCAGACCACGATCTCTTACAAGAAGGGGTTACAAGCAAAGAAAGAGTCCTAAAAATTATGGGCTCTCCAACATTTATTTCTAACTTAAATCCTGACGAGGCTTGGATTTATTATTCGGAAGATGCGGAAAATTATTTGTTCTTTTTGCCAGACATTACTAGCAGGACAGTTCTTTCCCTAAAATTTGATGAAGCGGATACCGTAAAAAAAGTAGAAAGATTTAGCCTGGCAAATGAAGAGAAGGGATTAAAATTCGTCTCAGAATATACTAGGGTTCGCAGCAATAAAATCGGATTTTTTAAATCACTCTTCAGCAATGTTGGACAAGTTAAAGCGCAATAAAATTTTTAAGAAATTAATTAAGGCAGCTCTGGCAACTTTAATTTTGGCAGAGGTTTTTTCCTGCTTTTCGACTTCTCAGAAAGAGTACAAGGTTAACACTGAAATCATTTGTCCGAATGGTTCGGCTTTGTTGATTAAATTCATCAACGCAAAAGATTTGGGAGACGCAATCCAAGTCGCCTATCGAAATAAAAAAAGGCTTAAAACGTCAGAAAATTACACCACGGTTAGACTGAGAGATGGCAGATCGTTTGTATTAAAAAATTTTCCCCCAGAGGTGGCAACTAATTGCGCTTTGCGCGAGAGTCTTGTAGGTCAGGTTGAACCCGACTACGTCCATCATTTCTAGTCTCCGGTCGGCGCCCTTCAGGTCGCTTGAGTAAGTCGGTTTAAATTAATCTCCAAGCCGACTCATCCTTCAGCAGTTCGTGCAGAATTTTATTGTTAATGCCGTGTCCAGTCTTGGAGCCGCTGAATTGGCCTAGGATGTAGTATCCGGCTAAATAAATATCGCCGATGAAGTCTAGAGTTTTATGTCTCACAAGTTCATCAGAATAGCGCAAACCCTCTTCATTCACCACTCCATCGTCACCAATTAAAATTGCATTACTGAGCGAGCCGCCTTTAGCCAGACCCATTTTATGCAATTGTTCAATCTCGTGTTTGAAGCCAAAAGTGCGGGCGCGACAAAGATCGTTTTTGAAAGAAGCGTAGGTTGATTTGTAATCAAATGCCTGCTTCTGAACATGCTTGTGATTGAAATCGATACGTAAATTAATCGAAAAATCTGCTGACGGACTTACCTCAATCATCTTGTCCCCATCTTCAACTTTAACAGTTTTGATCACTTCAATAAGATGGCGCGGCTTCTCTTGAATAGTGACTCCAGCGCATTCAATTAAAAACACAAAAGGCTCAGAGCTGCCATCCATAATCGGAACTTCCGGCGCATCAATATCAATAAAAAGATTGTCAATTCCACAGCCCCAAATTGCCGCCATTAGGTGTTCGATGGTAGAAATTTTAGTGCCAAATTCATTGGCGATGGTTGTGCCTAAATTGGTATCAACAACATTTTTGTAACTGGCTTTCACGGCTCCCTTGGCGTCAGCAACATCAGTTCTTCTGAAAATAATGCCAGTATCGCAAGGTGCTGGAATAAGGTTAATAGTGGTGTTTACGCCAGAATGTAGGCCGACACCATTGCAGCTAACTGTGCTGTTAATGGTTTTTTGGGAAGAAATGAACATTAAAAAATGTGAAGTTGGATGATTGGAGGAGGGCTTACTTTATGAACAGGCTCTAGTACATTCAAAGGAAATTTTGTTACAAAAAGTTACGCTGTCCAACATTGCTCCAAGGGAATTTCGCCTCGGTAATTTTTTTATTTACGGTGGTGGTTTTGCAGATCAAATCGTAGGCGGTGGTTTTTCTCTTGGTGAATAAATGGATCTGCGTCCACAGCAAAAATAAAATTCCCAAAAATGCGTTAATATCAGAAGCAGTGACGGTTTGGAAGAAGGTAAGATTATTTTTTAGTTGGAAGAGGATGATGTAAATGATGTAAATGAAGGGCAAGATTGAGAGAAAATAATGAGAAAGCGCGGTATTAAAATTGATGCGAGAATCATCTTCTCCCACTATTGCTATCCTCATCAATCTCTTGCCAATCGTGCCTTGCCAGGCTGATGAATTTAAAAGTGCGTGATACAGAGCGCCAACAAAAATTACGATTGCGTAGAAGGCCAGAACTATAAAAAAGATTTTGTGATGGGTAATAAAAGCGATGTGGTCAGCATTGTTTTTTGCAAATTCGGTGCCGAATTTTTCACGAAATTCCGTTAAAAAATCTTGCAAGGCTTGAGTAACAAAGAGCATTCCTAACGCTTGAGCCGTTAGAGCGCGTAAGAGTAAAACAATAGTCATGTCGATTCCGGCAGCGCAACTTCTGCGAAAAGAACTGGCATAAATTTCGGCATCAGGATCTTTTTTTAAAAAATTATTCAGAAATTTTTCAATGCTCATAGCCGAGTTTTTTGATTTTTATTTTTTGATTTTTCGCGTCACGCAAAGTGACGGAAAATTTTTTGTTGGCAGATTTTTTAAACTCGCCAATGCAGGTGAGGTCAAGGTTTAAAGACTTCGACAGCGCTAAGATTTTTTGACGATTTTGGGGGTTTGTACTAAAAATTAATTCGTAATCATCGCCCCACGAAATTAGATCGAGAATTTTTATTTTAGAATTTTTTTGTAAGATTTTTTTTGCCGAAGGTGAAAGCGGAACCTGATGCAAATTAATTTCTGCGGCAAGTTTTGAACTTTGACAAAGATGTTGCAGATCAGCCAGCAAGCCATCGGAAACGTCAATTGCGCAGTTGGACAAATTCTTTTCGAGCAGTTTTTTGCCAAGCTCAATTCGCGGAGTGGGAAAGAAGTGGCGATCCAATAAATATTTTTCGGCGCCTTGCAAATTCAATCCTAAAAAGGCGTCGCCAATTGCCCCGGAAACAAAAATTAAATCACCTTCTTGTGCTTGATTGCGTGATAAAATTTTCTCTTTTTTTGCGACGCCAAAAATGGTAATTGAGAAAACAAGCTGCTCAGCTTTAACAGTGTCCCCGCCAATCAAACAAAGGCCAAACTCATCTTGGACTGATTTTAATCCGCGGGCGAATTCGCGTAAAAATTTCTCGTCCGTACTATTGTTTTTGGAAAATCCCAACATGTAGTGAAGTGGCGTAGCTCCTGATGAGGCAAGGTCAGAAAGGTTGGTGCGAAGTAATTTAGAGGCGATTTTAAATCCGCCGTCGGTGCGTAAAAAATGTACGCCCTCTACAAACAAATCTTTACTTACAACTAACTCTTCATTTTTTTTTACACGAATTTTTGCCACATCATCAGCCAGATTCCGCGCGGCTTTGTGCGACTTTGTTAATGGTTTAAAATATTTTTCAATCAGCTGAAATTCTTTCATAATTTTTAGAGCAATGTGAATTTTATCACCACACCGCTTGAGATGAAGCGGTTAATAAGTGCACCAATATCTACTTCTTTTCTGGCCTTTTTAGTTTTTCTGCAGAGCGATTTATAAATTTCGTAAAGTTTTTTTTGCTTCCGAATCAGTGACAAAAATAAAAATTCTTCCTCACTAAGTAGTAAAATTTGATTGGCGTAAACCAGCGTCAATTCTGGTTTAGCGAAGTTTTTAATTTTCTTCTCTTTCTGCCAAATTGAAAAAATTGCAAATTTAGAAGAGATCAAAACGCAAGACGGATCAAGCGTGAAAACAAGGTTAGAAAAATTTTCTGCCGATAATTTTTGAAATTTTTTTAGATCAAATTTCTGCGTAACTTTTGCGGTAAAATAAGATTGGTGGAAGGCAAGTTCTAGCTGCGATAAATCCTTTAAATATAAAGGCTCAACTGGTTTTAAAAATTCTGGAAAATCTTTGCCAAATTCATTTAAGTCACCACTTTTTGATGGAAATTTTTGACAATATTTTTTTGCCAATTCTTCAAATTTTTTTGCGCCTAAAATTTTTTTCGTAACGCTAAAAATTTCGGACAAAATCGATTCAAAATTTCCTAAAATATTATTGCGGTAAACATTCAAGCGGGCTTGGGCCTCAACGCTGGAATATGAAATTTCGTCCAGAATTTTCTGGTCAGATTTTTTGTAAATGTGGCTGGCGAAATCTCGCTGCAATCGTAGAAGCTTACCCATTTTCTAAAATCCTCGCCGCCTTTTTTGCTTCGTCTAAAAGTATCTTGAACTCAGGAAAATCCTGATCCCATTCAATTAGTGATGCAACCTTTCCGAACCGCTCCACGGCCATTTTATAAATTTCCCAAACCTCGTCACAAACCAAATTATTGTGAGTATCAATCAGAATTTTTTGATAATTTTTGCCGTCAAAAATTTGCGATTCGGAATGTCCGGCCAAATGAATTTCTTTGACAATTTTTTTGTTAATCTTTTTTAAGTAAGTCACGGGATCAAACTGGGCGCAGTTTTGCGAGCTAACAAAAATATTATTTACATCCAGCAGCAATCCGCAGCCGGTTTTTTTTGTAATCTCATTGATGAATTCCGCCTCATCCATTTCTTGATTTTTAAAGGCCAAATAAGCTGAAGGATTTTCAACTAAAATCGGTCTTTGCAAAACATCCTGCATTAAAGAAACATTGTCCGAAATAGCCTGCAAAGCAGCTTTAGTGTAGGGCAGCGGCAATAGATCATTTAGATGATTCGCGTCAACTCGTCCCCAGGAAATATGGTCAGAGATTAAAAATGGCTCAATGATTTCAGCCAGATTTTTTAATTTTTTTAAGTGAGTGAGATCCAGCTTTTGCGCTGATCCAAGCGAGTTACCAACAGAGTGTAAACTAATCGGAAAATTTTTTCTAATGGTGATCAAGTCTTGCAGCGGAGCGCTGTCAGCGGCGTAATAATTTTCGCTGTGGACTTCAAGCCAACCAATTTTTTGAGAAACTTTTTGAGGATTTTTGAGGAGGAGGGGAATGTGCGGGGATCTAAGCCCGACCCCAACAAGATTTGCTGGAGTCGGAACTTTGTACGATTTCATGACTGAAATTAGTTTGTCTTGGTTTCAGTGGTTACAGCTTCAACTTTTTTAGCTTTTTTGTGATGTTTTTTACCTTTGCTAGTTTCGGCTTTTACAGCGTCAGCTTTAGCAGAGGCGCATTTGTGAGACTCAGCTTTCTTAGCAGCGCAGCCATTTTTAGCGCCACAAGTGTTAGATTCTTTTTTGGCGCCAAAGTGTGAGCAAGAAGCGAGAAGAGTTAGACCGGTGATGCCAGCAGCAACTGATTGCAAGAATTTTTTGTTCATAAATTTACCTAAGATTGATTTTTGAAATGAGGGGACTGGGTTTTGGCAGTGCGGATCGCCGGGCAGAATTATTTGCCAATTTTGACTTGTCAATTGTCGGGCAGCAATTTTAATTCCAGCCCCCGCCTCTGTCTCTAAAAATTTCAAAAAAATTCAAAATGATCAAAGAACAATTCCTGAGTAGCATTAAATCTGAGTTGGAAGAGCTTAAGGCCAGCGGCCTCTACAAGAGCGAATATGAGATCATCACCGCGCAATCTGCAGAAATTGAAATCACTCATCTGGGCCACAAGAAAAAAGTTTTAAACTTTTGCGCCAATAATTATTTGGGTTTGGCCAATAACCAAAGTTTGGTGGAAGTTGCTAAAAAATCTCTTGATGAGTACGGGCTTGGAACTGCCTCAGTGCGCTTCATTTGTGGCACTTTTGATCTTCACAAAAAATTTGAAAAAAAGCTTGCCGAATTTTTAGGCTTTGAAGATGTCGTCACTTTCTCTTCATGCTTTGCCGCCAATGGTGGTGTGTTTGCCGCGCTTTTTGACCAGGATGACGCAATAATTTCTGCTGATTTAAATCATGCCAGTTTGATCGACGGAATCAGGCTCTCCAAGGCGGCGCGCTTCTTCTACAAATTTGACGATATGCAAGATTTAGAAAAAAAATTGCAGGAAGCACAAAAAAATAAAACTCGCGTAATCGTCACCGACGGCGTGTTTTCAATGGATGGTGACATTGCCAAGTTGAATGAAATTTGTGACTTAGCTGAAAAATACGACGCTTTGGTTTTTGTGGATGACTCACACGCCACAGGTTTGGTTGGTGCAAATGGTCGCGGAACTTTAGAACTTTGCGGCGTCGAAGGACGAGTCGATATCTTATCCAGCACGCTGGGCAAAGCATTGGGTGGCGCTGGCGGAGGCTTCATCGCTTCTAAAAAAGAAGTGATCGATAAATTGCGTAACAAGGCGCGCCCTTATCTTTTTTCAAATAACATTTTGCCGGCGGTAGCGGCAGTGGGAATTGAAATTCTCGACATGATTTCTGACTCAAAAATTCTAATCAAAAAACTTGCCGACAACACTACTTATTTCAGAAAAAAAATGGTCGCCGCCGGGTTTAATGTGCGCGATAAAAACGGCGTTCATCCCGTTGTACCAGTGATGTTAGGCGATGCTCTGCTGGCCAGTAAATTTGCTAAAATGATGGTTGAAGAAGAATCGATTTACGTCATTGCGTTTTCTTTTCCGGTGGTGCCTGCGGGCGAAGCGCGCATCCGTGTGCAAATTTCTGCCGCTCACGAAAAAGAGCATTTAGACCTAGCGATTGCCGCTTTCACTAAGGTTGGTAAGAAGTTGGGAGTGATTAGTTAGACTGAGTTCGTGATGAGAAACCCCCCTACCCCCCCCTTATCAGGGGGGCTTAAACCGAGCTCGATCAAAGCCCCCCTGATAAGGGGGGTAGGGGGGTTTCTTGAGTTACAGTAAAATGCAAAAATCTTCAAAAATCGTGAAAAAAATCTCTTTAATCCTGCTAATTTTCTCCTTCCTCTCTTCCTGTTCCACCTACGAAGAAAAGACTCAAAAAAATCTCAAAACAGTTTGGCGCAATCACTTCAAAAAAAATTTTGATCAAACTCAAGCCGTAGATGTTTTTGTCGTCACCAATCGCAAAGCGAAGAGTGATACTTTCGCCTGCACGGATGCCCAGTTCGGAGTGGATGCCGACCTAAGTTTAAAATACGGTTTCTGCCAAATTAGCGTTCCGAAAAATCACAATATTGGCGACATTGAGCTGGCCAAAGATGCTCAACAATCTGCGCAAAATTATTTTAAAATTCTGGGTGCTAAATCTTTGCAAGAACAAGATTTAATAGCGGCTCTTAAACAATCTAATCGCACGCCGTTGGTTTTCGTGCACGGTTTTAATGTGCGATACCAAGAGGCGGTTCTAAGGGCGGCGCAAATTGCTTACGATTTAAAATACCAAGGTCAGATCATTTTATTCACTTGGCCGGCCGGTGCGGGAACTGGTTTTTTTGACGATCAATTGCTAAACAAAACCTACGCGAACAATCTGGTCAACGCTCGCGCCTCTGTTACTTTGTTCAAAAATTTTCTGCTCGACATGCAAAAGAGTGGAATAAAAATTAATTTGGTTGTGCATTCCATGGGGCATCAAGTTGTGCTTCCAGCCTTGCAGCAGATAGCTGAAGCCAATTACAAAAAACCTTTAATTAATCAGTTAATTTTAAATGCACCGGATTTTGAAATTAACGAATTCCGCTCTTCTGCTAAAAATATTACAAAAACCAGCGAGCACGTAACGCTTTATTGCTCTTACAACGACAAGGCGATGATGGTTTCTAAAACTTTTAATAGTAGCGAAAGGCTCGGTGCTTGCACCTTCTTGGACGACGTTGATGTGATCAACGTAAGTTCAATTGACGATTCTGCTCTTGGGCTGGGGCACGGCTATTATTCGTCTCGCGCCATTTTAAATGACGTCTTCCAAACTCTCTTGGGCATTGATGTGAATCAAAGATTATTCATTGCGAAGGGTAATCCTAACGCCTCTGAGAAATATTTTTTACGTAAATAAGATGGAAAAAAAACAGCCGGATCAAATTCCTGAAATCCCTGACAAGTCTCTAATCATGGCTAAAGCAACTACGCTTGCCTTGGCAATAGTGCTCGCAACTTTGGCAGTAATTTTCGTAATTTTAACTCTGATCAAATGATAAATTTCGAACTTGCACCTTTTGCTGTGAATGAAGAAAAGTCGCGCGGCCGGCTTTACCACGAGAATTACGACGATTCCAAATATCGCTCAGTCTTCGGTCGTGACCGTGATCGCATCATTAATTCTTCAGCCTTTCGTCGCCTGCAGTACAAAACTCAAGTGTTCGTAAATCACGAAGGCGACCATTATCGCACGCGCTTAACTCACTCGTTGGAAGTGGCGCAAATCGCGCGTTGGATCGCAGGTGCTTTGAAAGTAAATAAAGATTTGGCGGAAATAGTTTCACTGGCTCACGACTTGGGCCACACGCCTTTCGGACATGCTGGCGAAGATGAATTGAACGAGAAGATGGCAGATTTCGGCGGATTTTCGCACAACGGACACACTCTCAAAATCATTACAAAATTAGAGACGCGCTTCATTGAATTTGAAGGCTTAAATTTGTCGTGGGAAATGTTGGAAGGCGTGGTGAAGCATAACGGCCCCATTAAAGACGAGTCAAAGCTTCACGACTACATCAGATATTACAATTTTAAGCATGATTTGGACCTCAAATATTTCCCTTCAATTGAGTCACAAATTTCGGCAATTTCTGACGACATCGCTTACAATAATCACGATATTGAAGACGGTCTGCGCGCCGAATTATTCAGTGTTGAAGAGCTTCTGACGCTGCCTTTGATTGGTACAATTTACCAAGAAATTTTGGCGGAACATCCTCGCATCAAAAGAGAGTTGTTAGTAGGCGAAACCAAGAAACGCCTAGTCTTGGCCATGGTGATTGATGTCATCAATACTACTCAAAAAAATATCGCCGAAAATAAAATCGGCAGTGAAGACGATGTGCGTAGAGCGGGAAAATCTTTAGTGCATTTTTCTACTGAAATGGAAGTGGCGCATCAGGCTTTAAAAAATTTTTTAATGCTGAATATGTACCGCCATTCAACGGTAAATCGCATGACGGCAAGTGCTAAAAAAATAGTCGGCGGCCTTTTTGATTTCTACATGGAAACCCCCAGCTGCCTGCCAGACGAGCTTGCCGCAGAAGTGGTAAACATTTCTGACAAAGAAATTTTGGCAATTATTATTTCCGACTACATCGCCGGAATGACCGATCGCTACGCTCTCAAAGAGTTTGAAGAACTAGTCTAGCAACCAACAACTAACAACAACCAACCAAGACAAGCAGCATGAAAAACATCCTACCCTACCGCAACACCCTCCCAACTATTGATTCATCCGCCTTCATCGCCTCCACCGCGGTAATTTCCGGCGACGTAAAAATCGGCAAAAATTCCGGAATTTGGTACGGCTGCGTCCTGCGCGGCGACGTCACAAAAATTACCATTGGCGACAATACCAACATCCAAGATAATTGCGTAATGCACGGCACGCGACCGCATCACGCCCAAAATAAAACTGGCGCTGAAGGTGCTCCGGTTGTGATTGGAAGCGGCGTGACTATCGGACACGGCGCCATCATTCACGCCTGTATCATTGAAGATTACGCCTTCGTGGGCATGGGCTCAATCGTGATGGATTTAGCACGAATTGAACAATTTGGAATGTTGGCAGCCGGCGCCGTTCTAACGCCGAAGCGAGTTGTAAAAAGTGGCCAAATTTGGGCCGGCAACCCGGCAAAATACTTTCGCGACATGACGCAAGAAGAAAAAGATTACATCAAGATATCCGCTGACAACTACGCTGAGCTAGCTTCCGAGTACAAACAAATTCAAGAAAGTAAAAAATAGTGAGCCAATTTTTTAACCAAAACCAAATCGAAAAAATTGTTGCTTGCGCTTTTGACGCCGGAGAAATTGCCGTCAAATTTCAAAAATCTGGTGATTTTCAAATTACGAAAAAGCCCGACAATTCAAGCGTTACAACTGCTGACATTGCGGTCAGCAAATTCATTGACGAAAAATTAATTAAAGAATTTCCGGAAATTCCAATCATTTGCGAAGAGGGAATTTTGCGCGAGGCCGCAGATATTTTTTGGCTGATTGATCCCATTGACGGTACCAATAGTTTTATCGACGGAAGTCCGGAATTCGCTGTCAATATTGCTTTGGTACAAAATAAAAAAGCAATTTTCGGCTTGATTTATGCCCCACTTTTTGAGGGCGGAAAAATGATTTTTTCGAATCACGAAAATAAAATTATTTCACAAAATAAATCGGGGCAGAGTCAGGTTTTAAAATTTACAAAATCGTCAATAGAACATCTGCGTATCATCACCAGTTCCAGAACTAAAGATCATGACGTCACAAATTACGTCACGCAATTTTGCCAAAATTTTTCTCAAAATTTTACCGTCGAAAAACTTTCGTCAGCTGCAAAATTTTTCCGTATTTTAGAAAATGATGCCGATCTTTATTTGCATTTTCGTCAATCGATGGAATGGGATACAGCCGCTGGGCAAGCGCTAGTAGAGCTTATGAATGGACAAGTAAAAACTTTATCTTTTAATCACGAAAAATTCTCAAACAAATTCTTAATTGGAGAAAGTTTGAGTTACGGAAAGCCAGAATTTCTCAACCAATCCTTCATCGCCAACCTCCTTTGACAAATTAATCTTCCAGTAAAAATGGTCCAAAAATTTACCACAAATTGCGATTTCAACGGCAAAAAAGCTCCGGTCACTCTTTACATCGGAAATCCGTCTCCAGGCTCTCACCCTCTAGCTTTCCAGAATAAATGGCTAGGCAAAGAAAAGGGCGGAAATGTGCCAGGTGAAATCATGGAATCGTTTTTAAAACTCAGAGATATTTCCGAAAAAAGTCGCGTTTCTTTCGAAGAACTTTGCAAATATGTGGTCGAAGAATTGCAAGCGAATAACAGCTTGGAAAGTGACTTTAACAAGGCTTCCGAGCTTTCGGCTCCAGTAGCGCCAACCAACAAATAATCAAAATTTATGAACAAAAAACTACACGTTGCGGTGCTAATGGGTGGCTGGAATTCTGAAAGAGAAGTTTCTTTAAAATCCGGCGAAGCCTCGTATCTAGCACTTCTGAACCTTGGCTACCAAGTAACAAAAATTGATTTTTCCCGCGATATTTTTCAGCAAATTCAGGCCGTAAAACCGGATGTAATTTTTAACGCACTTCACGGACAATATGGCGAAGATGGCCGAATTCAGGGCTTTCTCGACATCATTAACATTCCCTACACTCACTCTGGAATTGTCGCCTCAGCTCTCTGTATGGATAAAATTTTGACTAGAAAAATTTGCCAAACCGCCGGCGTTCTTTCTCCGCAATATGAGATTCTGAAAAAAGGCGAAGATGAGAAAAATAAAGAAAAAATGTTCAACATCGGTAAGCCTTTTGTAATCAAGCCCATCAACGAAGGATCCAGTGTTGGTGTCGAAGTCATTTTGCCTAACGTGCAATTCGATCTCGCTAAATATGAGTGGAAATATGGCGACGAAATGATTCTCGAAAAATATTTGGCCGGGCAAGAAATCCAAGTTGCGGTAATGAACGGCAAGGCTTTGGGTGCAATTGAAGTGCGGCCCCACGGATTATTTTACGATTACAAATGCAAATACACCGCTGGAATGACCGACTACATCATGCCGGCAGAAATTAGCGCCGAAAAATATGCTGAAGTTTTGAATTTAGCGGAAAGATGTCATGAAGTTGTAGGCTGCTTGGGAGTAAGTCGCATCGACTTCATCTTAAATAATAAAAATGGTGGCGATGAAAATTTTTACCTACTGGAAGTCAACACTCATCCTGGTTTTACACCAACTTCTTTAGTGCCAAAAATCGCTAAACATGTCGGAATTTCTTTCGAAGAAATCGTGGATTCCTTAGTAAAATCAGCTGCTTGCGGAATCATTTAAAAATGAAAAAAAACTCAGGACAGGTTCTTAGAGAAAAATTTTCTAACTTCTTGTTGGAAAGCCATTCTTTGCGCAAGGTAAAAAGTTTTTTTTACCACCAGATTTTTCCGATCTTGTGGAAGTCTCTCGCAGCCTTGATAACGCTGCTGATTATCGTCCTGATCTCGATTAAAATTTTTAAGCCAATCTACTTAGAAAAAATTTATCAAAAATCTTCGTTCTACTTTTTTCACTACCTCAACCTCGACGATCAAAACTTTTCTAAAGTAAAAATTATCGGTAATAGGCGCGCTACTACTGCGGAAATCATGTTGATCGTTGATGAGGTAAAAAAAGATTTTACTCAAAGTCAGATTCAAAAATACGACTCAGAAAACTACGAACCGCTGATTAAAAAATTGATTGTTGAAATAAAAAAACAGTCGCCTTGGGCCAATAAAGTTGTGATTACCCGCAGCATGCCAAACCTTATCAACATTGCGATTACCGAATATGAACCCTTCGCAATTTGGCAAGATGACGGCAAAAAATACGTCACCGATAAAGACGGAAATACGGTTCTGGTTGACAATATTGATGAGTTTAAGCATCTGGTTATTTTGTCGGGGAATGGCGCCAATACTCACGCCAAGTCACTATTCAATATTTTTACAATTGATGCAAATTTGAGTGCCCGGGTTTATTCGGCAACTTGGCTTGGTGGCCGAAGATGGGACATTAGATTTGACAATGGTTTGTTAATAAAACTCCCGGAAGACAATATTTCCGATGCTTGGCACAGTCTGATTAAAATCTACAACATGCCGGGATCGATTGTGGGATTGAACGTAATTGACCTACGCATCGACGGCAAAATTTATCTCGAATATGGTGATTCGGTGATTAAAGAGTTGCGGAGCCTGTGAGACAAAAAACTAAATTTAAAAAACTAAATTTCGCCAAATGGCTAAAAATGTAAAAAAAGGAAAGATCGTTGCGTGCCTTGATATGGGCACTTCGAAGCTGGTTTGCCTCATCGCCTCAATCAATAATAATGACGACATTAGAATTGTTGGTTACGGCCACAAAGAATCGAAAGGCATTTCCGACAGCGCTGTTTCTGACATGAAATTGGCCCAAAAAGCGATTACCAACGTTGTTTCAGAAGCTGAAAGAATGGCGGGTTTTAACATTGATCGCGTAGTGGTCGGCATCTCGGGAAGTCAAGTTACTTCAGCTCGCAAAGAGGTTAGTGTGAAGATTGCTTCCGACATTGTGAAGGCCTCCGACATTGCCAATCTAGCCAGCAAAATTCGCAGCGAATTTAAGAAAAATAATCGCGAAATAATTCACTTGATTCCTTTGCAGTACCGCATTGATGACTCGGCGCCAGTTGTGAATCCGCGCTACATGTCAGGCGACAAACTTTACGCTAAATTTCACGTCATTTCCACTTCTCAAACCACCATTCGCAACATCGAAAATTGCTTAAAAAGATGCCAACTTTCTGCGAATAATTATGTGGTAGAGCCGCACGCCTCAATGCTTTCCTGCCTCAATGAAGGTGAGGGCAATCTTGGAACTTTGCTGATTGATGTTGGCGGTAGTTCCACTTCTTTTTCGATTACTTTGGATGGAAAACTGTCTTACGTCGGCAATTCGCAAATCGGTGGGATGCACGTCACTAAAGACGTCGCGACTATTTTAAATATTTCTTTCGACGTGGCAGAGAAAATAAAAAACCTCAACAGCTCGCTGTTAATCAGCCCGATTGAAGAAAAAGAAATCATTAATTTAAAAGTTTCTTCTTCGCCAAATGACGGGCCGGGCATGATTAGAATCACCCGCGCTGAATTCCGCGACATCGTGAAATCAAGGATCGAAGAGATATTTGAAAACGTAAAATCAACTTTAGAAAAAGCCGGCGTGCCGCTTTATTTGTTGAGCAATATTGTGCTGACTGGCGGCGTAACTTCTACTGTTGGAATCGACAAAATCGCTTCGGAAATTTTTGGAAAAAATGTTAGAATCGGCTACCCAAATAAATTCAACAACATCGCGTCGGAGATCTTAAACCCAGCACATGCCTGCTGTCTCGGCATGCTGATCTTTTTAAGAAACATGTATTTGAAGGAAAAAATCAAAGATGGTTTTGAAAGTAGGAGTGGCTGGTTCAGAAAGCTGATCGAGAAGTTGGCGGCGTAAAGATTTTGAGTGTAACTCCAGAAACCCCCCTACCCCCCTTATCAGGGGGGCTTAAACCGAGCTCGATCAAAGCCCCCCTGACAAGGGGGGTAGGGGGGTTTCTTGAGTTACACTCCGATCCCGATCCCAACTACATCCCCATCCCGCCCTCAGTCTCATGGCTGCGATCTTGTTTTAACTGCTGAACTCTTTGCGTAAAACTTTGCTTTTGAACACCAAGCCCAAGCCCTTCTAACTGCTGAGCCTCGCCCTTTCCCTTGTGGCCATGCGCCGCTGCTGCATCCACTCCTTGCTCGTGAAGTTTCTTCGCCTTTAAACGATTTTGCTTTTGTTTCCAAACAACGGACTTCATTCCAGTCGTGTTAAAAGTGTCAGTCGATCCCATCTTATCCACTTCTTCTGAGCGGTCATCCCACACATCTTTTTCCGAATTTTCTTTTTGTTCCCCTTCCTCAAGCCCGCCAACTTCGCGATCAAGATTGCGCTGCTGATTACTCGCCGGTCTAATCTGATCTTTCATTTTCTTTAAATCATCAACTACACCTTGCAGCTCTTCTTCGGCCTTAGTTACGATGTCTTCCTTGGCTTCTTTACTGTCCTTTTTGATGAAATTTTGATCGTCATCTTCGTCACTTGCGGGTTTTTTATTCAGCTCTTCCTCTAAATTTTGATCGTCAAAATTCTTAGTCATTTTTTAGAAGTCTTTGTAATTGATCAACGGCGCGTAGGGCCGAGTAAATCTTTAATTCCGGCGTTTTTACATCGCAAACGAAAACGATTTTTTGCCCGGTGTGAATTTTAATTTTATTTTTACTGGAAAAAACCATTTGCAGCAAACTTTCTGGAGCCGCGAATTTATTGTCTTTGAAGCTGATAACGATTCCTTCCGAATTGACTTCCAGCCTCTCCACGTCAACTTTTTTGCAGGCCCATTTTAATTTGGCGATCTCCATCAAATTCAAAATTTCTGTCGGAATTTTTCCGAAACGATCCGTCATTTCGTTAATTAAATTTTCCTGATCTTCAGCATTTTTAACGTTGGCGATTTTTTTGTAGAAGCTCATGCGTAGGCTTAAATCCTGCATGTAATCCTCAGGAATCAGCAGCGAAATTCCGAGTTTAATTTGCACCGCGAAATCGTGATTTTTTAATTCCTCAACTGTGGCGTCCGGTTTGTGCTCGTTTTTCAACTCTTCGATCGTTTCCAAAAGCATCTGCTGGTAAAGCTCGACGCCGGTTTCGCGCACGTGACCGGATTGCTCATCACCAAGCAAATTGCCACTGCCGCGAATGTCCATGTCGTGACTGGCGACGGAAAATCCAACGCCGAGAGAATCTAAACTCTGCATTACTTCCAATTTTTTGCGCGACTCGTCGGAAACTTTTTTGCGATTGTCGAGCATGAAATAAGAATAAGCGCGAATCTTGCCGCGGCCCACCCGACCGCGCAGCTGGTAGAGTTGCGCCAACCCGAACATTTCTGGTTTGTAAATAATCATTGTGTTGGCGTCGGAAATATCGATTCCGGATTCAATGATTGTCGTCGAAAGCAGCACGTCAATTTTGCCGTCGACGAAGTCATTCATGATTTTGTCGAGCTGGTTTGGCGCCATCTGGCCGTGGGCGTGCGTGATTTTTATTTCAGGCAGTAAAATTTTTAAACGCGGCTCCATCTCTTCAATGTCGCGGATGCGTGGCACTACGAAGAAAACGCGACCGCCGCGATTGTGCTCGCGCATCACGGCTTCGCGCACGATTACGGAATCGTAAGGCATCACGAAATTACGTACGGCGAGGCGGTCAAGTGGCGGCGTTGCAATCAAACTCAAATCTTTGACGCCGGTGAGTGACATTTGCAAAGTGCGCGGAATCGGCGTGGCTGAAAGCGTCAAGATGTGCACTTCGTTGCGCAATTCTTTCAAGCGCTCTTTTTGCGCCACGCCGAAATGCTGTTCTTCGTCAATGATTACGAGCGCCAGGTTTTTGAATTTGATGGTTTTTTGCAAAAGCGCGTGAGTGCCAATTACGATTTGTACTTTGCCGTCTTCCAAATCTTGTTTGGTTTTTTTGGCGTCGGCAGCGCTGACCAGCCGCGACAATTGGGCTACTTTAATATTTGTGCCTTCGAATCTTTTGGAGAAATTTTTGTAATGTTGACGAACGAGAAGGGTTGTTGGCCCTACGATGGCAACTTGGGGTGCGTGTTTGGAGCCCGCAACAATCGCCGCTGCGCGTAGTGCCACTTCGGTTTTACCAAATCCGACGTCGCCGCAAACCAGGCGATCCATTGGTGAACCTTTGCGTAAATCTTCTTCGACTTCTTCGATCGCTTTGGCTTGATCTTCCGTTTCAACGAAGCCAAAGCGCATTTTAAATTCGTCGTAAAAATGTTGATCAGGAACGAAGGCGGGCGCTTTTTTAATGTGGCGGGCGGCCGCGATTTTCAGGAGTTCTTCCGCGGCAACTTTAATGCGTTTTTTGACTTTTTCTCTGCGATTTTTCCACGCCGCCATTCCGAGGCGATCAAGCTGAATCAGTGGATTGTCGGCACCGTAGCGGGTGATTAAGTTGATGTCGTCGACGGGTACGAAGAGGGTGTCGTTGCCGCCGTACAAGATCTTGATCATGTCGGTCTTAATCCCTACAGCGGAGACTAAGTGGATGCCGTCGAATTTGCCGATGCCGTGGTCGCGGTGTACGACGAGCTCGCCAAGGGCGATGCTTAAGCCTTCTTCGACTAATCTTTGGGTGGCGGCTTTACTACTTTTTTTGCGAATAATTTTTTCGCCGAAAATCGCTTGTTCGCCGATTAGCATTACGTCGGAAGTGTAAAAGCCAAAATGTAGCGGCAGCACGGAAATCGCGGCTTTGCCGGATTTTACGTTGTGAGTGTCGGAGAATTTTTCGATTGTTTGCGTGGCGATTCCGTAGTCCGGAAAAATTTTAGAAATGCGATCGCAAAAGGCGGCGGTGAGGCAGGCTACTACAATATTATTCGGTCCAGCCCCCCTGACAAGGGGGGTAGGGGGGTTTGCTAACGCAAGCTCGGAACATAGCAGTCCGAATTCGTCTCCCGAAACCCCCCTACCCCCCTTGTCAGGGGGGCTTATACCGAGAATAAACTCACGCATTAGCTCAATCGGATCTTTTTGGTTAGTTCTGCCGGCGAGTGCGAAATCTGGCACGGGGCGGATTTCTAGATCTAGGATTCGTTGATTTACTTCAGCGCTGTCAAATTGATTAAACTGAATCGCGACGTTTTTTTCTAAAGTTTTGCGAAGTTCATCGGCGGTAAAATAAAGCAATTCCGGCGCGACTGGATTGTAAATCGTGCCGTCTTTAATTTTTTGTTCAGCGACGCGGGCTTGGTAATATTCGTCGACTAATTCATCTCGATATTTGGCGTCGGCTAAAATTTTCTCGGAAAAAAAACTGACGGGCGATTGCAAATATTCAAAAAAACTGACCAAATTTTCTTCGAAGAAAAAAGGCAACCAATGCTCCATCCCCGCGTAGCTGCGCATTTCAGAAATAGCAGAATAAAGCTGGTCATCAATTGATGTTGAACCCCCATCGTCGCGCTGACGCGTCGACTCGTTCCCCCTAAACAGGGGGAGCATGACCGCCCCGAAGGTTTGGCGGTATTTGTGGCGGAAATTTTCGACCGTTTTTTTGCTCATTATTACTTCTGAGGCCGGCAAAATTTCTAACGACTTCACCGCTTCGTGAGTGATTTGCGTGATCGGATCGAAAACTTTAATCGACTCAACTTCGGCGCCAAAAAAATCAACGCGGTAACCAATTAACTCTAACGCTTGCTGCATCACGATGTCGATGATGCCGCCGCGCACTGCGAACTCGCCAATATTGTTGGCACAAACTCGGCGTTCGTAGCCTTTTGAAACTAAAAATTCGGCAATTTGTACCAGAGAAGTTTTGCTGCCAACTTGTAAATAAAGCCCCAAATCCTTGATATTGCTGGGCGCGATCGTTTTTTGTAAAAGTGAATTTACGGAAGCAATGACGAGGAATTTTTGGCCGTCTTTGCGAGTGGTGAGGCGGTGCAGGGTTTTGATTCTGTTGGCGAGAATGGCTGGTTTTGGTGAAACGCGATCGAAGGGTAAACAGTCCCAAGCCGGGAATAGAAGCACTTCCAAGTGGGGTGCGAAGAATTGAATTTGTCTTTGGGCCACTTCCATTTCAGCGTCATTTTGGGCGACGAAAACTAAATCGGATTTAGGAAAGTTTTTGGCAATTTCTGCCGTGAGGAATAGCTGTGCATCGGCGGGCGTTTTGGTGAGGATGCAGGATTCGTTGAGGTGTTTTAGTTTTAGTCTGTAGTCCATTTTAGAGAGACTTGAGGAGGGGGAGGGGGGAGATTTTTTGGTGGTGAGACTGGGACGGCAATGGCTAACATTACCGTCCCGCAGAAGTTTGTAGAACTTAAAATTACAAAGCTTTTTCGGCTTCAACGAAAGTGTAACCCAAAGCTTCAGCAACGGCTTTGTAGGTGACTTTTCCGTCGATCACATTCAGGCCGCTTCTTAAATGAACGTCGTCGTTCAAGGCTTTTTTGTAGCCTTTGCCGGCGATTGCCAAGGAGAAAGGCAAGGTAGAATTTTCCAAAGCTTGAGTGGAAGTTCTGGCAACGGCACCCGGCATGTTAGTTACGCAATAGTGCACCACTCCGTCAACCACGTAGGTTGGACTGGAGTGCGAAGTTGGTTTGCTGGTTTCAAAACAGCCACCTTGGTCGATTGAAATATCAACCATTACCGAGCCTTTTTTCATTTTTTTGACAAGTGCGGCGGAAATTAATTTTGGAGCTGCCGCGCCTGGAATTAGAACTGCGCCAACCACTACGTCAGAATCAACGGCATTTGCTTCGATGTTCTCGAGTGAGGCGTAGAGCACTTTTGCAGAGTTTCCAAAAATATCGCACAAGTAACGAATGCGTGGAAGTGACTTGTCGAGAATGACAACTTCAGCGCCCATGCCAATTGCAACTTTTGCAGCGTTGGTTCCGGAAACGCCGCCACCAAGAATTGTAACTTTACCGCCATTAACTCCGGGAACGCCGCCCAACAATACTCCGCGGCCACCTTGAGATTTTTCCAAAGCGTGAGCACCGGCTTGAATTGAAAGTTTTCCTGCCACTTCAGACATTGGAGCGAGAAGCGGAAGCGAACGATCAGCAGCACTTACAGTTTCAAATGCAATGGCCACGCAGCCAGATTTGATCAGCATTTCAGTAAGGTGTGGTTCGGCAGCCAAATGCAAATAAGAGAAAATAATTTGGCCTTTGCGGATCATGTTGCACTCGGATTCTTGCGGCTCTTTTACTTTCAAAATCATTTCAGATTTTTCGTAAACTTCAGCAGCTGAAGCGGCGATTTTAGCGCCGGCGGCAACATATTGTTCGTCGGAAAAATCAATTGCAGAGCCAGCATCTTTTTGCACTAAAACTTGATGTCCGGCGTGTATTAATTCGCGAACGCCAGCAGGTGTGGCGCCAACGCGATATTCGTGATTTTTAATTTCTTTTGGGATGCCAATAAGCATGAGTGCTCCTGTTTTTAAATTAGATTTGGGAAGGGTTTTTGGAAATGTTGGAAACTTTGATGATGTTACTCTCTTGCGACGTCAGACTTGCGTGCAATTCATACTCAAATTGAAAAGATTTTTTGGCAAGTTCAATTTCCTGCAGCAAATTTTTGCCTTTCAAAAAGAGGCAATAGCCGTCTTTTTTTAGAAATTTTTGTGAGTAAGTGAGAAGTTGGTCGAGGGGGGCTAAAGCTCGTGAAACGATGCAGTCAAAGTCTGTCGTGGTTAGTTCTTCCAGCTTGGCTTGGTGAATAAAAATACGATTTTGCGAAAATAATTTGGAGCGACGCAAGAACTCAGATTTACGGAAAGCTTTCTCGACTAAATGAATTTCGCGCAGTCCTAAAATTGAAAGGACTAAACCAGGGAAGCCAGCGCCAGAGCCGAAATCAGCGAATTTAACATTTTTATTCGGGATGAATTGCAAGAGCTGAGCGCTGTCTAAAATGTGACGTTCCCAAATGTTTTCGAGGGTAGATTTTCCGATGAAATTGAATTGGTTATTTTCTTGCAGAAGTAAAATTACAAAGTCTTCGAGGTTTTTTATTTGCACATTGTCGAGCGCGCAGAATTTTCTGATCTCGCTTAAAGCGGCGTTTTTCTTGATTTCGAGTTGCATGGAAATTTGAGAAGGGATTTTTTGAAGGGCGCGTTTTTTAGAAAAGCGGTGCCAACTTATCAATTAAAAAGTTCTTCGGTATCTGTGCGTTTTAAAACTAAAAACTTGACGCTGCCAACTTGCAAATATAAAAATTTTCGCAGTATTTCCCTCCGCAAGTAATGTCCAAACAACCCCCCAAAAATATGAAAATTTCCTCAAAAGTTAAGAAGATTTTGTCGTGCTACGAAAGCGACAATGCTGGCACCAAGACCAACCTAGCGCGCATTTTGATGCACGGTAAACTTGGGGGAACTGGCAAGATGTTGATCCTTCCGGTTGACCAAGGTTTTGAACATGGTCCGGACAGAAGTTTTGCGGTGAATCCTGATGCTTACGATCCTCACTACCATTTCCAATTAGCAATCGATGCTGGCTTGAACGCTTACGCAGCGCCACTTGGCATGATTGAAGCTGGGGCTGATACTTTCGCCGGCGCGATCCCAACCATTCTAAAAGTGAACTCTTCCAATTCTTTGCACAACGGCGGAACCGCTCCACATCAGGCTACAACCGCTTCAGTGAAAGATGCTTTGCGTTTGGGCTGTTCGGCAATCGGCTTCACAATTTATCCCGGTTCGGATGCTGCTTTCGACATGTTTGAAGAAATTCGCGAAATGTCTGAAGAGGCTAAATCTTACGGATTGGCTACTGTAATCTGGTCTTACCCTCGCGGCGGCGATCTTTCAAAAATCGGCGAAACTGCAATGGATATTTGTGCCTACGCGGCGCACATCGCGGCCTTGCTTGGCGCGCACATCATCAAAGTTAAACCCCCAACTCAAGCTTTAGAAAATCTCGAAGCTGTAAAAGTTTACGAAAAAGTAAAAATTCCTGTGGCCACCTTGGAAGACCGCATCAGACACGTGATGAAAACCACTTTTAACAACAGAAGAATTGTGGTGTTTTCTGGTGGTAACGCCAAAGGAGAAAGCGAAATTTACAGCGAAATTCGTGAGATCTACAAAGGTGGCGCGAATGGTTCAATCATTGGTCGCAATACCTTCCAAAGACCAAGAGAAGAAGCGCTAAAAATGCTCGAAAATATTATTCAGATTTACCAAGGTAAGTTCTAGTTTTGGTGGCTCTGAGTTTGGGACGAGAAACCCCCCTACCCCCCTTATCAGGGGGGCTTAAACCGAACTCGATCAAAGCCCCCCTGATAAGGGGGGT
>CANDYP010000004.1 GCA_947425005.1 Rickettsiales bacterium
AACCTTCCGGTGGTTTCGACTCCGCTCAACCGACGGCATAATTCGGTTTTTTACAAAAACTTCCTACGTTTCACGTGAAACTGTTTGACAGCAGGGAAAACTTTTCTAGCTTCCGTCGCGAAATAATTCCCAACAAAAAATCAATAACCCATGACTCAATCTCCAAAAAGAGCGAAGGTATTTTCTGTCGTTAATCAAAAAGGTGGAGTTGGAAAAACGACTACCACTATTAATCTAGCCACAGCTTTTGCGGCAATAAAAAAGAAGGTTCTGTTAGTTGATTTAGACCCTCAGGGCAATGCCAGCACTGGTTTTGGCATCATGCAATCTCAAAGACAAAAAACAATTTACGAAGTTTTGATCGGGGAATGTTCCGCCAAAAGCGCCGTTATGCCTACACGCATTCCGAATCTAAATATCATCACTTCCACCGTTGATCTCTCCGCTTGCGAAATCGAGCTAGCCAACATGGACAAACGAGAATATATTTTGCGACGCGTCTTGAAGGAGGTCGTCAGCGATTATGATTACATCCTAATCGACTGTCCTCCATCTCTTGGCATGTTGACCGTCAATGCTTTGACAGCCTCAGACTCGATTTTAATCCCGATGCAATGTGAATTTTTTTCATTGGAAGGATTGAGTCACTTATTAACCAGCCTGGACTTAGTAAAAGAAAACCTGAATCACAATTTAAAGATCAGTGGCATCATTCTAACCATGCATGACCGTAGGAATAAATTGACTGAGCAGGTCGAAATTGATGTGAGAAGTTTCTTAAAAGACAAAGTTTTTAAGAACGCAATTCCGAGAAATGTCAAACTGTCTGAGGCCCCATCTCACGGCCTTCCTGGAATTATTTACGATTCTAAGTGCCCCGGCTCTGCGGCTTACATCAAGCTCGCCAAAGAAATTTTAGACAGAGAAAAAGAATTTAAACACAGCTCAACACCATCCCAATAATTACTGACAATAACTATCCGAGTTAAATTTTTAACTCGGTTCCACATGAAACAATTAAGAGAAAAAAATGAAAGAATTAAACATGCAGCAAGAAAAAAAATTAGGCAAAGGCCTGTCTGCCTTGCTTGGAGAAAGCAAATCAAAAAAGTCTGAGACTTTGCCCGAGCAGTCTGTCGACTTTCTGGAATCAGTAAAATTAATACCTCTCGATAAAATCAACGCCGGAATTTATCAGCCCCGCAAAAATTTTAACCAAACTGAGTTGGAAGAATTGGCTGACTCGATCAAAGAGAATGGCCTGATTCAACCCATTATTTTACGCAAAGCTAACGACGACGATTCTTACGAAATCATTGCTGGCGAAAGAAGATTTCGCGCCACCCAGATTGCCGGCTTTTCCGACATTCCCGCAATCATTAAAAAAATTAATAATCACGAAGCTCTGGAGCTGGCCATTATCGAAAATATTCAGAGAAGTGATCTGTCTCTGATTGAAGAGGCCGAAGGCTACAAACAATTGATTGGAGAGTTTTCTTACACCCAAGACCAAATCGCAAAAAGAGTCGGCAAAAGCAGAAGTCACATTACCAATTTGTTGCGTCTTTTATCTTTGCCAAAAATGGTTCGTGAACATCTGGATCAAAAATTAATTTCAATGGGACATGCCCGAGCAATCATCAGCTCTAACGATCCGGAAAAATTAACTCAGCAAATCGTTAGCAACTCATTAACTGTAAGGAACGTAGAAGATTTAGTGCGTGACGAAAAAGTTGAAAAAGCTAGAAACATTCCCGTCCTGATTAGAACTGAATCTAAAATAAAGTTCATTAACAGCGACTACCTGGTTAAGCTAGAAAACGAGCTCTCCCAAGCCTTGGAAATGGAGGCAAAAATCTCGTACAATTCCTTCAAAAATAGTGGGAAAATTTTAATTAAATTTTCGGAATTAGAGAAACTTCAACAATTGCTCGAGAAGTTAAAGTAAGTCGAGCATACCCAACCTAATCACTCAGAAATATGAAATTGCAGGCTCATCCATTTTTATCAGAAATTGAAACTTACAAACCTGGTAAGGCCAAGATTGGCGATAAAAAAGCGATCAAGTTGTCTTCGAACGAAAATGCCTTAGGATCAAGTCCCAAAGCTATCGAGGCCTTTAAAGAACATATTTCAGAAATCGTTCGTTACGCTGACGGATCATGCTCAACACTTTGCGAGGCTCTTGCCGCTAAGAACGGCGTCAGCGCAGAAAGAATTGTTTGCGGCGCCGGATCTGACGAAATTCTCGCTTTCTTAACTTCGGCCTTTGCCGGAATTGGCGATGAAATTATTTACAGCGAACATGGCTTTCTGATGTACCCAATTTCTGCCAAGCGCGTTGGGGCAAAGGCGATTCAGGTAAAAGAAAAAAACCTTAAAACTGATATTGATGCCGTAATTGCTGCGATCACCGCAAAAACCAAAATCATTTTTATCGCCAATCCCAACAACCCCACCGGCTCTTATCTAAATAAATCTGAGATTGAGAAGCTGATAAAAAACACACCAAAAAATGTGTTGATCGTACTTGATCATGCCTACGAAGAATTTGTTGAAGTGTCAGACTATCCAAACGCCATCGAATTGGTGAACCAGCATGACAACGTGGTTGTAACTCGCACCTTTTCTAAAATTTACGGCCTGGCAAGTTTGCGCATCGGCTGGTCTTACAGCTCATTGGCAGTTGCTGAAATTTTAAATAAAGTTCGTGGACCATTTAATGTTGGAGGACCGGCGCAAATAGCTGCTGTAGCTGCTTTAGAAGATGAAGAATTTTTCCAGAAATCAAAAAATCACAATAAAAAGTGGCTGGAAATCCTATTCCAGGAATTCTCCAAACTTGAGAGAATCAAGGCTCACAGCTCGGTTGCTAATTTTATTCTACTTGATTTTGGCAGCCTAGAATCTTGCAAAAAAGCCAACACACTTCTTTTAAGCGAAGGAATAATTCTGCGCGAAATGCATGCTTACGGCCTAGAGAATTGCCTACGCATGACAGTTGGCACTGAAGAAGAAAATTTGCTAGTTTTAGAAATCTTAAAAAAATTTTAGCGAATGGATTTCAATAATTTAAGCTCTCAAGACTGGCAACGTTTCTGCTATTTCGCCTTAATCTTAGTTGCTCTCACAGTCAGCGTGGTTTCTCGCCAAGAATTAAAGATTACTAAAATTTTAAAATATTTGGGGATTTGGTCCGGCATTGGAATCGTTCTGATCGCGCTTTACAGCTATCGCTACGAATTCTCTGATTTTAAAAATCGTATTTTGGGTGAGATCGCACCTTCATCTGCACAGACCAATAAATCTGGTCAAATAGTGATCAGCTCCTCGCAAGACGGTCATTTCTACATTAACGCCAAAGTCAATAAAGTGGATGTCCGCTTCATGGTTGATACCGGCGCCAGTGACATCACTCTAAATTTGAACGATGCTCAAAGGATCGGCATTAAATCCGAAGATCTAATTTATATTAAGCAGTACCAAACCGCCAATGGCAGGTCTTTGGGGGCCAGTATCAAATTAGATGAGTTGGAAATGGGGGATGTAAAATTTGAGAATCTGTCAGCTTCAGTGACTAACGGCAATTTAGGAATTTCTTTGCTGGGGATGAGCTTCTTAAAACAACTTAAAAAATACGAATTCTACCAAGATAAGTTAATTCTTACTATCTAGGGCCTCTAGCTCTAGAGCCGGCGAGCATTTTATTATTGTAAACGCAAAGCAAGCTGTCGGCCAATCTGAGAGTGAACTGCCTTCCAACCGCCGGCACCACCACAAAACTATCGCGGATGATGTAACTTAAAGACTGCTCATTGCCGCGATCGTCAACAAAATTAATTGTCGGAATAATCAAATTGTCGTTAGGGAATTGGAAGTAAGTATCTTTGCCGTCGTCGTAAACCTTGAGCGGCATGATGTTATCTGACTTGCCCGCCAAGCTAAAATCAAAATTCATTTCGCCATTTTCAGGATTTCTGGCAATCAGATTAGAAAGCGGCGCAGAAATTTTTGCCCCAGGAAATGGGGTTTTGATTATAGTTTTTTCAAGCAATGACCGTGGCGGTGGAGCTGGGTTCGGTATTGATAACACCGGAGGAATTGGCAAAGGTTGTCCCAGCTGCGGATAGAAAAATCTGATCGTGTAAATTAATTCTTCGTCGGCCTTGCCGTCATATTCGCCTGATCTGATATCAAAGTGGTAGGTTCTTCTATTGCTGATGATGGTCATGTTGGTGTGGCCGGCGATTTCTAAAGGTCGGATGAATAGTCTTTTGCCAGCCGGGGTTAGGCGCCAGGCGAAAGCTTCACCGATTGAAATCATCTCAATCTCTTCATCTTCAGCAAACTCGATAAAAGATTGGTAACCGTAGTAGAATTTTAATTCGTAAACTTCGTTTGGATTGTAAACCAGAGTTCTGATTCTGGAGTCAGTTGTGGCGGGAGTTGATTGAGCAAAAGATCCGGCTGGAAAAACAGCAAGAACAGCGGAACAAAAAAACAACGTCAAAAAAAAATTCACCCAAGCGCTACTCAGAGATCCGATTAAAGATTTTAAAAGCTCAATTGGTTTCATTTTTTTAGCAAAGTTGGATCTGTTTGTTTATGGCGAGAGAGCTTTGAGGACTAGTACGAGAAGACTTCGTCCGCAATCAAATATTTACTAACTTGAAAACCAAGCGGATTAATCAATCTCTCTTCCATGGTTAAATTCAGGTCAGCAAAAAAGAAATTCATTGTAATGACCTCATCTTTTTGCACCGCTGGACCATTTTGAGATATCAGCCTTAATAAACGAATTTGCGCAGTATTGCCATCGGTGAATTGCACTGATTTTATTCTTACTTCAATTCTGCCGTCAGTACCTAGCTCTCTTGGATTGATGCGACTGCGAAACTCGGAATAAACTCCCGGGGTGGAAAATAATCTAATTTTATCAGCATCCGTTTTGTAAGTTTTTGGATCGTAACCGCTAGCAGCGTGAATGAACTGATTAATGAAATATTTACGGATTACCTGGTCACCTGTGAAATTTTGCGCCGTCAGTTGATTAACTGTAGTTGCCACACCAGTCTTGCTTTCAACCTCTATTACGTAGGGCTCCAAAGATTTTGAAGACATTATATTTTTCACGAAAAGCACCGCCACCGCAACTGAAAGCATCGAGAGCAAAGTAAAAAGCAGCAGGATGTTACGTTGCACCACTACAATCTGGTAGCGATTCGAATACCAACTCTTGATTTTTAGTTTATTTTTTTTGCCGGATTTCTCGATTTCGGACATGCTGAAAAATAAGGGAGGAACTGGTTTTTGGAGATTTCTGAAAAATTTTTTCTGAAGTGAATTTGAAGCGGATTTCGCGCGCAAGGTAAATATCTTGATTAATAATATCAAGTTGTTTTAGCCTGCTCTCCCCGCGCTTCTCTCAAGCCTTCTCGGGCTTCTTCATGTTAAATAAAAAGATCAAAAAATGCTCCTTCTGGATCGCGAAAAAATTCCTCTTTCGCAAAAATTAGAACAGCTCAATTGGTTGTTAATTTCGCTAATAATCGTTCTGGCTTCGATAGGATTTTTAATGCTGTATTCTGCCGGCGGCGGAAATTTTCGACCTTGGCTAATTAAGCAGTTGGGATTTTTCTCACTCTTCTTTTTCGTCATGCTTTTCATCGCAGTAACTGACATTAAAATCTGGTTTAAACTCTCTTATCTTCTCTACGCAATAGCCCTGACAATGGTAATTGTCGTCGACGTAATGGGGCACAACGCCATGGGCGCCACCAGATGGTTTCGGATCGGATGGCTTACAGTCCAGCCCTCCGAGATCATGAAGGTCTGCACCGTTTTTGCACTGGCCCGCTATTTCTACAGCATTGATGCCGACGATATCGGCAAGATAAAATTCCTCATTGTACCAATTCTGATGATTGCCGTTCCGGCATTTTTTATTTTTTACCAGCCTGATTTAGGAACCGCTTCGATCCTCACCGTGGTCGGAATTTCAATTTTATTTCTTGCTGGCGTAAGGATGTGGAAGTTCTTCCTCGTTGGCACCGCAGGCTTAGCGGCAATTCCTTTTTTGTGGATCTTCGTTCTCTACGATTACCAAAAACAACGCATTTTAACCTTCGCCAATCCCACCAATGATCCCTTGGGAAGCGGTTACAATATCATCCAATCCAAAATCGCCATCGGCTCCGGCGGCTTATTTGGCAAGGGTTTCCTCAATGGCACTCAAGGTCAGCTAAATTTTTTACCGGAAAAACAAACCGATTTTATTTTTACAATGTTGTCCGAAGAGCTCGGATTTTTGGGAAGCTCCTTCACCATCGCCGTCTACTGCGCCATCATCGCGATTGGCATTTCGATTGCCACCAACACCAAACATCAATACGGCCGCCTGCTGGTAATGGGCGTCATCAACATCTTCTTCGTGCACATGTTCATTAACATGGGAATGGGAATGGGATTAATTCCGGTTGTGGGCGCGCCGCTGCCTCTGATCTCGTACGGCGGCACGATTACCGCTTCAATGTTGATTGGATTTGGTTTGGTTTTGAACGTGGATTTGAACAAAAATTTAGATCTAAAACTCAAATAAAAAGATTTTGTACACCGTGTACAAAATCGACTTCATACCCAAACAACCTGAAGATACCGACTTCTGACTTCGCCTTTTTGGTAAAAATTCTTTGTCATAAGTCGGTATCTTCAGGTTGTTTGGGTATGAGCCTTTCAAACCACCTCTTCCGAAGTTTCTTCCTCACCATTTTCGTACTCTTCCAACAGCGTTAATTCCGCCGTCTTTTTTCCTTCAATTCCCAAGTCAGAAATATTTTTAATCGAAGAATAAACCCCGCGATTCAGATTTTTTGTTAACTTGCTGTAAGCCGTCAGCGCCTTGTTTAACGACTTACCCAACTCTTTCGACTCTTTGAAAACCAGCGCAATATTGTCGAGCAATCGCTTCACCTGAATCTTCAAATCCTCGACATTTTTTTCCTGACGCACCCGATCAATCACAAAGCGCGCCTGCGACAAAAAGTTAATCAAACCGACGGGAGTCACCACGATGATTCCACTCTCTAAAGCCTTTTGTACGAAGCTTGGATCGGTTTCATTAATCACTTCCAACATCCTCTCTGTCTGCAAAAACATCACGATAAAAATCTTGTAATCTGACTGATTTTTACTGCGCAATTCTTCGAACAAAAACTTGACGTAATCCTTCTTGCGCAAGCTTTCCAAATGCCTTCTGAAGCTGTCTTTTATTTTACCTAGAACTATTTTTTCCTGATCAGAATCTGCGCCTTTCCTTACGCGCTCAAGCTCCAAGAAATGCGGCGAGGACTTGCTGTCAATGATTGCAATCTGGTCGTTAGGAAAAAATAAAATGGCATCCGGCCTCTTAGATTCCTGCTCGCCACTATCCACCACGCTGCCAAAATGCGATTGCAAAACGTAATCTCCGACGGCAAGCAAATCGGCTTTTTCTTTTAGTCCCGAACTTTTTAAAATATTTTCTAAAGTGATTTCAGCCGTTCTGCCAGCGGATCCCGGACTAAGCAGCGCACTCTTCAACAAGTTACTTTCGTCGACCGATTTTTTTACTTCCGTGTTTAAAGCCGCAACTTTTGTCGTCACATTTTCAAAATCTTTAAACAGATTTTCGGTAATTTTTTTGATGTTTTCCTGCTGATTCAAACTGAGTAAATTTTGCTGCTCATTATTCTTTTTCATCAACTCTTCCGACAGCTGGAACAGCAGGGTTTCCTTGTTTTTATTCCACTCTTCTTTCTCAATTTTTAATTGTTCCGCCGAATGTTTGAGCAACTCATTTTGCTTTTCAAAATCGAGATTTTTTTGCTGTAAAATATTAATTTTTTCTTCCGCTTTTTCGTTCGAAGAACGTAAGAAATTTATTTCATTTTTGGCCTGATCTACCTGCGCTTTTGACTTGGCAAAAAAATAAAAAAACACGCTCGCCCCAAAGCCGGCCAGTATTGTAAAAACTAAAGCTAACGCCATTGTAATTTGTAAATTTGGTTACTAGATTTTTCAGGATTTCACTTCCCCAATTTCACTCACTTCAAACATGACAGCAGAACAAATTCAATCGCAAATTTTTTGTGCTCTTCCTCTGCGCGACATCGTAATTTTTCCGCGAATGACCGCTACAATTTTGGTTGGCCGCGAGAAATCAATCCGAGGCGTTGAAGAAGCTAAACGTCTTGGTCTGCCAATTTTCGCCGTCACCCAAACCAACTCCGACAATGACGGTTTCGACGAAAAAAGCATATACCGGGTAGGGGTATTGTGCAGCGTCATTGAATCAATCCTCACCCCAGACGGAACCTTGAAAGTCATCATTCAAGGCCTGGCCAAAGCTCAGATCAAAAGTATCATTAACTCTCCCGATTTCTTCACTTGCGAGGTCGATGTTTTGCTCGACCAAAAATTTGCCCTCGACAACAAAGAGATGCTGAGCCTGATCAAAGGCTGTATTCAGAACTTCAGCAAATACGCCGAGATCAGCAAAAAAGTTACACCGGAAATTTTAAATTCTCTGACCAAACTGCGCTCACCCTACGAAATCGCCTATTTGATCGCCACTCACATCGGTGGCAGCTTAAAAGACAAGCAAGAAATTTTAGCTGAAGAAGACCTCTCCAAGAAGCTCTACAAAGTTTTAGAAGTGCTGAAGACCGATCTCGAAATCTCTCAAACTGAATCGCGAATCAACAAATCGATCCAAGAAAAAATCTCCAAAAGCCACAAAGAATTTTACCTCAACGAGCAGCTCAAAAATATTAAAAAAGAATTGGGCCACGACGAAGAAAACGAAGTCAACGAATTCAAAGAAAAAATCGCCAAATTAAAACTGCCGCAAGCCGTATCTGCCAAGTGCAAATCCGAAATTGCCAAGTTAGAAAAAATGAATCCTTACTCGTCAGAATCCGGCGTAGTGCGCAATTATTTGGATTGGATTTTAACTTTGCCCTGGACCGAAAAAACTAAACCCACCAACAGTTTGGACAAGGCGCACAACATTCTCGACCAACACCATTACGCTCTCGCAAAAGTCAAAGAACGCATTTTGGAATTCATTGCGGTGCAGATAAAAACCAAAGCACTGAAGGGCCCGATCCTTTGTTTGGTTGGCGCCCCAGGCGTCGGCAAAACTTCCTTGGCTAAATCAATCGCCGAAAGTTTGGGCCGTAAATACGTCAAAGTTTCTTTGGGCGGAGTGCGCGACGAATCTGAAATTCGGGGTCACCGCCGCACCTACATTGGCTCCATGCCTGGTCGCATCATTCAATCAATGCGCAAAGCCAAGACGATTAATCCTTTAATGTTGCTCGACGAAATCGACAAAATGTCCAACGATTTCCGCGGCGACCCTTCAGCAGCCTTGTTAGAAGTTTTAGATCCCGAACAAAACTCGGTCTTTTCGGATCACTATTTGGAAGTCGATTACGACCTATCCCGCGTGATGTTCATTGCCACCGCCAACAATATCGCCGGCATCCCAATCCCGCTGCGTGACCGCATGGAAATCATCAAACTTGCCGGCTACACCGAAAACGAAAAATTACAAATCGCCAAAAAACATTTGCTCGAAAATCAGCGCCAAGAAAATGGTTTAAGCAAAGACGAATTCTCGATTTCTGACGAAGCAATTTTAACCCTGATTCGCAAATATACTTTCGAAGCCGGCGTACGTAATTTGAATCGCGAACTCGCCAATCTTGCCCGCAAGGCTGCCAAAGAGATCGTCACCAAAAAATCTAAATCGCTGCACATTACTGAAAAAAATGTTCAGCAATTTGCCGGTGTCGAAAAACATCACTACGGCATTGCTAGAACTCAAGACTTGGTGGGCGTTGCCACCGGCTTGGCTTACACCGATTTTGGCGGCGACCTGCTCGACATCGAAGCGTTAAAATTCGAAGGCAGCGGCAAAATTCAAATCACCGGACGTCTCGGCGAAGTAATGAAAGAGTCGGCCCAAGCCGCTTTAAGCTACGCCAGATCAATCGCCACCGACTTCAAAATCGATCCCAAAAAATTCAACAAATACGATTTCCACATTCACGTGCCCGAAGGCGCCACTCCGAAAGATGGTCCCTCCGCCGGCGTCGCACTTTGCGTCGCACTAATGTCTTGCATCACCGGAGTGCCAATTAAGAAAGACATTGCCATGACTGGCGAGATCACTCTTACCGGCAAAGTCCTAGAGATTGGCGGCTTGAAGGAAAAACTTTTAGCGGCATTGCGCGGCGACATCAGGACTGTTTTGATTCCGGAATCGAACCGCAAAGACCTCGCCGACATGCCGAAAGAAGTTTTGGATAAGCTAGTCATCAAGCCCATCTCACGCATCGAAGAGGCTTTGAAGGAATGTTTGGTTGCACCCTCTAACGCTAAATCAAAATCACGTCGCTAAAAAATAGACCCAGGAACAAGTCCGGGGTGACATCGGGGCGAAGTCTGCAACCAATCTCAAATTACAAATCAATGTCCCAAGACAACCAAATCCACATCATTGCCGGACCCAACGGAGCTGGCAAAAGTTCTCACGCTCGGATCACCTTGCTGCCAGATTTTCTGAAAAGTAACGAATTCATTAACGCCGACGAAATTGCTAAAATGCTTTCCCCGGAAAATCCCGAAAAAGCAGCTCTAGCCGCTGGTCGCTTGATGCTCAAAAAATTAGAATTTCTCTTGGAAGAAAAGCGCGACTTCGCTTTAGAGACCACATTGTCAGCAAAAAATTATTTGCACTTTATTAAAAAAGCCCAATCGCGCGGCTACAAAGTAAATTTATTTTTTCTGAAACTAGCCAGCCCCGAGCTTGCCCACGAAAGAGTCTTGACTAGAGTAAGCAAGGGTGGTCATAATATTGAACTACCCGTAATTTACAGAAGATTTCGAAGAGGCTTGGACAACTTACAGAATTATTTAAACGTTGTCGACACCGCCATTGTCTACGAATCCAGCGGATTAGAACTTCTCGAAATAGCCAAAAAAAGTGAAAATCAGCTAACCATTCTTAATCAAAATTTGTGGGAAAAAATTTATGCGTAGCGATGAGATTTTAAGAAGGGCCGAAGAGGGCATGAAAGAAAGTAACAAAATTCTGATCAGAGAACTGGTTCAGGACCTAGAAGAAAAAGGCATTTCACCGGTCATCGCAGTTGACGGCGAAGTAAAAAAATTGAACATCTGCGAAAGCGAGAAAAAAAGTTTCGAGCAAGAATTAAAAAAATTTGGATTAGAAAAATCTGATTTTTGTTTACTTGAAGAAGACAGCACCAAAGCACCGTCTGAAACATCCCATCGTTACAACAACATCATCATCATTCACAAAAAATCCGCTAAACTTAAAAAATATAAAACCTGCAATAGCTCTCGCTGGGTTGCTGATCTGCACCGCGATTTAGAAAATAAATTCTTCACCAATTAATTCTCACAACATTTCAATGCAAAATAATCAAAACATCTTACTGGCCACGGTTCTTTCTGCGGCAATTTTGCTGGGCTGGACCTGGCTTTACGAGAAGCCAAGAATTGAAAAACAAGAAGCGCAAAGAAAAGTTTTAGCAGCACAAAATTCAAAAGTTGAAAATACCAAAACTACCCAACCCGTTGAAAATAAAGATGTCGCAGCGACTCCTTCCATTTCCGCTAAACCAGCAGACACCATTTTAGCACTTAAAAATCGTAACGAGATTCTCGCCCAAGAAAAAGCCAATCGCGTTGCAATTGAAAGTAAAAGCCTACACGGATCCCTTTATTTAAAAGGTGCGCGCTTTGATGATTTAACTTTAGCAAAATATTTTGAGAAGGCTGACCACAAAGATGAAGTGTCACTTTTTTCACCAAGCGAAAGTAAAGAACGCTATTTTGCTGACTTCGGCTGGGTCAGCTCCGACAGCGCCTTAGATCTACCTAAACCCGACACTTTGTGGAAAAGCAGTGGAGCAAAATTAACGCCGGAAAATCCGATTATTTTGTCGTGGACAAACAAACAAAATATTGAGTTCAACATTCAAATCGCGCTCGACCAAGACTACATGTTCAGCGTCACGCAATTAGTGAAAAATCATTCCAAATTTGAAGTCTCGATTGCCTCTTACGGCAGAATTAATCGCGTTTTAAACGGCGCGCAAAAACCGATCTACATTCTTCACGAAGGTGCAATTGGCGTGTTTTCCGACGTTCTTCACGAAACCACCTACAAAGATTTAATCGAAGAAAAGCAGCAGAATTTTTCTTCTGAAAGTGGCGGCTGGCTAGGCATTACCGACAAATATTGGCTAAGCTCAATCCTTCCTGACCGAAACCTCAAATACAACGCCACCTTCAACCACGACACTTCCAATCAAAACCACTTCTTCAATTCAGAATTTGTCGGCCAAGAATTTAAAATTGCCGCCAATGAAGAGTTAAGATTTGACCACCATCTTTTCGCCGGAGCCAAGAAAGTCGGGCTTCTTGACCAATATTCCAAACAATTTGACGCCAAACTTTTTGACCGCGCTGTCGATTTCGGTTGGTTCTATTTCTTGACCAAGCCGTTCTTTTTTATTGTCGAATTTTTATCAAAATTTTTGGGCAATTTTGGTTTAGCAATTTTGGCAATGACGGTTCTAGTCAAGCTAGCCTTGTTCCCAATGGCTAACAAATCTTACGCCGCAATTGGCAAGATCAAAAAATTGCAGCCAAAAATTGATGCGATTCGCGCTAAGTTCAAAAATGATCGAGTGGCCTTGAACCGCGAAATCATGGAGCTCTACAAGAAAGAAAAAGTTAATCCGGCCTCAGGATGTCTGCCGATTTTCATTCAAATTCCGGTCTTCTTCGCTTTGTACAAAGTTTTGTACGTCACGCTCGACATGCGCCAAGCGCCATTCTACGGCTGGATCCACGATCTCTCCGCTCCAGATCCAACATCAATTTTTAACCTGTTCGGATTACTTCCATTCGAAGTAAGCAGCACCTTCACGATCGGCATTTGGCCAATCCTGATGGGCATCACCATGATCATCCAACAAAAACTAAACCCAACAGCATCCGATCCAACTCAAGCCAAAATTTTAAAATGGATGCCTTACGTTTTAACCTTCGTCCTAGCCGCATTCCCCGCCGGCCTAGTGATTTACTGGACTTGGAGCAACACCTTGTCGGTATTGCAGCAATGGGTGATTAGTCGGAAGATGAGCAAAGCAAGTAAGTAGCTTTAGACGAGAAACCCCCCTACCCCCCTTATCAGGGGGGCTTTGATCGAGTTCGGTTAAGCCCCCCTGACAAGGGGGGTAGGGGGGTTTCTCGTCCCAAACACTTACTACATACGGATGGGTGGCCGAGTGGCTGAAGGCGCACGCTTGGAAAGCGTGTTATGGGTTAAACCATACGCGGGTTCGAATCCCGCCCCATCCGCCATACGCTTACGCTCTTCGAGCTACAGCGCGATTAGGCAGATTCAAAGTTGGTGCAATTATTTTTGTAAAAGCGACTTCAGTAATTCTTCAAGATATTCCTTAGACAAAGGATCTTTTTTTTCAGATGCAGTGATCATTTGCGGGTTTCCTTCACGATCAAAAATGTAATTAGTCGGCACAAAATCTACTGCGGGAAAACTACTCACTTGGGCATCAATCAACATTGAGTTGGGATAGGTGAGGTTGGTGACGCGCTTTAAAACGTTGGGGCGGGATTTTTGGGGATCGATGCTGATGCCAATGATTTCAAGGCCAGAGGCATGATGTTCGCGGTAGAGCTCTTCTAAAATTAGCATTTCTTTTTGACAATTTGCACACCACTCGGCCCAGAGATTTACGACGACGACTTTGCCGCGCATTTTTTCGAGATTGAAGTCTTGACCCTTAAGGGTTTTGGTGACGAGGCTGGCGCTTGCGGGAGGGGTTGTTAGGAAGAGGCAGAGGATTGTGAGGAGTAGAAATTTTTTCATTGGGTGGTGGAGATTTTTGGGTTTAGATCGAGGAGAGCTTTTATCGAGCTTTTGTACCGAGCTCGGGACGAGAAACCCCCCTACCCCCCTTATCAGGGGGGCTTTGATCGAGCTCAGTTTAAGCCCCCCTGATAAGGGGGGTAGGGGCACTACTGTCCCGTTAACCAAATCCCAAAACCTTCAAACTCCTTGAGCTACAAGGCCACATAACCCCTTAAAAGATTTTTCTATGTTTTTTGCCGTCAGGTTTTGTTGTTAGTTTTTTAACAGCAAAGCCAGAGATCATGCAAAATCAGAAGATCGTATTTTCCCAGATAACCTCTCTAGTTCCTTGGTACCAATTTGATCAAGTTGTGAAGGAGTTTGGCGGGGATTACCGCTACAAAAAGTTTAAAAGCCGCGACCATTTGTTGGTGATGATCTTTGCTCAATTGACTTACAGAGAGGGTCTTAGAGCAATCGAGTCTTCCCTTAATTCTCAAAGGGCGAAGCTGTATCACATGGGCATTAGATGTGAGCAAATAGCTCGCAATACCATTGCCAAAGCCAATGAAATTCGAGATTACCGAATCTACGAGAAGCTGGCTAACATCTTGGCTGCCCGCGCCAAAGAGCTCTACGTCAACGATAAAATACTGGATGATTTAGAATTCGACCAATCGATCTACGCCCTTGATTCTAGCGTGATTAACATCTGTTTCTCGCTAGCTCCTTGGGCAAAATATTCAGAGAAGCAGGGTATCGGCGCCTTCAAGTTACACAGCCTGATTGATCTCAAGGGCAACATCCCGAGCTTCAATGTAATCACTGACGGCAAGGTTTACGACGGGGCGATATTAGACATTTTACCCTTCGAGGCCGGCAGTATTTACATCATGGATCGCGGTTATTTGGACTACAAAAGACTCTACAAAATTGAGCAAAACAAAGCCTTCTTCATCAGCAGAACAACCAGTAATATCAAGCTTCGCAGGGTTTATTCTAACAAGAATGTTAAAAGCAAAATCGCAGCAAGCGATGTGGAAAGTGAGGCAATAATCTGTGATCAAATCGTTTCTTTCGTCACCAAAGGTGCAAAACAATCTTACCCACAAAAGCTCCGAAAAATCCGTTATAAATTCAAAGAAAAAGGCAATAAGAAATTCAAAATTATAACCTTCCTAACCAACAACTTCAGCCTAGAAGCGATAACAGTAGCAAGGCTCTACAAAAAAAGATGGCAAATCGAACTCTTCTTCAAATGGATCAAACAACACCTAAAAATTAAGACGTTTTACAGCTACAGTGAAAATGGCGTTAAAGTGCAAATCTGGACTGCTATCTGCACTTACCTTCTCGTCGCCATCGCAAAAAAAGAGCTAAAAATCGACCACTCCCTCTACACAATTCTACAAGTTTTAAGCGTAAACATTTTTGAACGAACCCAGATAAATCAACTGTTCGCAGAGTTTGATTACAAAAGTTGCGAGGATGATGATCGCCAAGCCTTGTTACTGTAGGGAAGTTAGCGGGACAGTAGTGGGGGTAGGGGGGTTTCTCGTCACAAATTCCTACTAAAAACTAACTCGACTCAAATTCCTAAAACTCCCCTCGCGTCTTAAACGCGATGCTAATCGTCCCGTCATCCAAATAATCCAACTCACTTCCCACGGGAATTCCGTAAGCTAAGCGCGTCACCCTCACCTCAAAATCTTTTAAACTTTCCGCCAAAAAATGTGCCGTGGTTTGACCGTCAATCGTGGCGCTCGTGGCAATGATCACCTCTTTTATTTTGGAAGTTTTTAGTCTGGTAAAAAGCTGCTCCAAACTCAAATCTTCAATGTTAGTCCCCGAAATTGCCGACAGCTTCCCGCCCAAAACATGGTAGTAGCCTTTATAATTTTCGGCGCGCTCGATCGCCCACAAATCTGCCACTTCTTCGACGACGCAGATCAAATTTTCGTCACGATTTGGATTTTTACAAATGCCGCAAACCCTTCCTTCATCTAGGTTACCGCAGATTTCGCAATTGTGAATTTTGTCATTCAAAGCCTGTAAATTTTCAATCAGAGGTAGCAAAGTTTTTTCCTTACTCACCGCAAGGTGAAGCACTACACGCTTAGCTACTCTAGGGCCCATGCCTGGAAGTTTGGCAATAATTTTACTTAAATTTTCGATTAAATTTTTTTGCATTTTTGTGAGGTAATAGTGGGAGGAGGCGCGATTTTTAAGGGCTGACATCTAATTTTCAAATCAATCTGAAATGCGTAATTCTTCACAACTTAAGCCAAAAAATATTTTGAATTTCTTAAGAAGCTGTCCAGAATCTTGCGATGAATTGCAGCCGGACGAAGTTTATAAACTCCGTCCAAAGCGTTCAGTAAAACTAATTTAATCACCGCAAATCACCATTCACAATGACGCACCACATCCTCTACGACTCAACAGAAATCTGCCAAACCGTTTCCAAACTACTCAACATCTCCCCTCTTGAGGCTCGCGAACACTTGTCGTTGTTCGCTGAAATGGATCCCTTGATTAAAAATTGCTTGTATTATTTGTCTCAAATTGAGGATGATGACCTCAAGATCAGCGCCGCTCTAGGCATGGAATTCCTGGTTAAATTCAAGCAACCTCCCTTCAATTAAAAATCTTAAAAATGTCGGCAAAAAAGAATGCTCTTAATTTGGGCAAAGCAACCAAATATCAGCTAAATAAAGTTGAGCAAAAAATTTTGCAAAGCGTTGTCAATCCTCATGCCGACACTGATTACGCCGTAAGATTTTCTTGCCCGGAATTCACTTCAATCTGCCCCATCACCGGACAACCAGATTTCGCCCATCTCGTCATTGATTACGTTCCCGGCAAAAAAATCGTCGAAAGCAAATCGCTAAAACTTTATTTATTTTCTTTCCGCAATCACGGCGCTTTTCACGAAGATTGTACCGTACAAATCGCCAAAGACATCATCGCCTGCATCAAACCAAAATGGCTGAGGATCGGCGGCTACTGGTATCCGCGCGGCGGCATCCCGATTGATATTTTTTTCCAAACCGGCACCGCGCCAAAAGATGTGTGGATCGCAGACCAAGGCGTGCCCGCTTACAGAGGGAGATAGTCCATGACCATCTTCCCTATCATCTTGCCAGAATTAAGTCCCATAGCTCTCTCCCTTGGCCCCATCGCCATTCGCTGGTATTCGCTGGCCTACATTGCGGGCATTTTGTTTACGATGTTTTGGCTCAAAAAAATTAATCAAAAAGACAACTTCATGTCCGCCGCTGCCTACGACGACTGGCTTCTCTGGGCGGTGTTTTCAATCATTTTAGGCGGCAGATTTGGCTACGTTTTTTTCTACAATTCCCAATATTTTCTGTCTAATCCGTTGGAAATTTTTGCGATTTGGCAAGGCGGCATGTCCTTTCACGGCGGGCTCTTGGGCGCAATTCTGGGCATGTGGATTTTTGCCAAAAAATACAAAATTAACTTTTTACAATTAACCGATGCTTTGGCCGTCGCCGCTCCGGTCGGGTTATTTTTTGGACGCCTGGCAAATTTTGTAAATTTGGAACTCTACGGCCGAGTTTCCGGTTCAAGTTTTGGCATTATTTTTCCCGGTGCCGGAAATTTACCTCGTCATCCAAGTCAACTTTACGAAGCCGGATTGGAAGGAATTTTGCTCTTTTTAGTCCTCTTTTCTCTAAACAATTTAACCAAAATTAGAAAATATTGCGGCGCTCTAAGTGGCTTGTTTCTAGTGCTCTACGGCAGTTTTAGAATGGCGATCGAGCATTTCCGGGAGCCCGATGCTCAAATCGGGTTTGTATTTTACGACATTACGATGGGTCAAGTGCTGTCTTTGCCACTAATTTTGCTGGGAATTTTTCTGCTCTTTTTTTGCCAAAAAACCTCCAAAAATCAGTAGATTCGAAAAGAAAATTTTTAAAAAAATTTGAAACTTTTTTTAAAAAAATCTTGTCAAAAAATGACATCCTTCACCTCTAAAGCTCAAGACATCTAACCCGGCTTGAGAGCTTGATTTTAAAGGCTTCATTGCTGATGACCTCGGCGCATTTTACTCGCGCGATCTGTCAAGGTTATTATTTAATCAAATCAAAAATAATCTTCTTTACAACGCAGCTATTCTCAAAAAAATCCCGCCCACTCCTTCCAAGAAAAAATAGTAAATTCCCGCAGCAAAAGTTTCCGAAATTTCAAAATTGATCGCCTGACATTTTCAATCGTGTCTTTTTAGTAGTTGGTTCAAAAATTTAAAAAATGTCTTCAGTAATTCAAATCAACCCATCGGCAGCTTTCGAGCTTTTAAAAAACGATTCGACCTCAGTTCTTGTTGATGTCCGTACCCACGAAGAATTCAATTTCGTTGGCGTTCCCAACGCCGCTGAATTCGGCAACAGATTGATTTTACTGCCTTGGCAAACCTTGCCCGGCATGGAGTTGAACCACGAATTCACCCCAACCCTTGAAGAAGAAGTACAAAAACTTTTCGGCGACAAATCTTTAGAAGCCAAAATTATTTTTCTTTGCCGCACCGGTGGCAGATCAAACCAAGCCGCCAACCAAGCCATTAATCTCGGTTACAAAAACTGCTACAATGTCTCTTCTGGTTTTGAAGGTGAACTCAACAATCTCTCGCAAAGAGGCCAAATAAGCGGCTGGAAAGCTGACTCTTTGCCGTGGAGACAAAAATAATGACATCACAAATGCCTGCCCAACAACTTTCACAACAAGAGAACTCCGCGGATTTTTTAGCGCGTTTTTCTGATGCCTGCTTCAAAGAATTTGGCGAAGAAAATTTTCTTAAATGGTTCTCTGGCCTAGAAATTGCTTCTCAATTTAACCCTGAGACAAGCGGCGAAATCATCTTCAGCGCCCCTTCCAAATTTATTCGTGATTGGATCATCAGAGAATTTCTTGAAGCAAAAAATGCGCAAAAGAATTTAAAAAATTTGGTTCAAACCCTGTGCCCCAAAGTTAAAAAAGTTTCAGTAATTCATGTTGCCAAGCGGCAAGAAACCTCGTCTGACAGCGCCTCTTTTAAGTCTACATCTTCAGACCAAAAAGTTGTTAACCTCTCCAAACACGGCAATGTTTTCGCCTTCGGAACTGAATTAAACTCCCGTTACACTTTCCAAAATTTCATCAGCGCCAAATACAACAAGCTGGCGCTTTCAATGGCCAAGATCGTTGCCGGCCTTGACGCTCAAATCAATTTGTTCGACGACAAAATTCCACTCTTCATTCACGGCAATGTCGGCATGGGCAAGACTCACTTGGCTCAGGCAATTGCTTGGCACATCAAAGATTCCAACCACTCGAAAAAAGTGGTTTATTTGTCGGCCGAAAAATTCATGTACCACTTCGTACAGTCAATCCGCAGTAACGGCATGATGGATTTCAAAGAGAAAATGCGCTCGGTCGATGTTCTGATTGTTGACGACGTGCAATTCATCGCCGGCAAAGAAAGCACTCAGCAAGAATTCATGAACTGCTTCAATCACTTAGTCGCGGAAAATAAACAGGTGGTTTTGGTTTGTGATCGCTGCCCTTCGGATTTGGAAAATATTGACGAGAAGCTAAAGTCACGCATCTCCGGCGGCATGATCGTCAATTTCAAAAATCCTGATTACCAAGATCGTTTTGAAATTCTGAAAGCCAAAGCCCTAGGAATGGAGCAAGAAATTTGCGACAAGGTGCTTAGCTTCCTTGCCGAAAAAATTACCACCAACGTTCGCGACCTTGAAGGGGCGCTGCGCAAACTGGTTTGCAGCAAAATGTTGGACGAACAAGAAATCACTTTGGAAAGCGCCAAAGAAGTTTTGGCCGACTACATCCGCGCCTCAAATTCAACTGCGCCAACGATTCACAAGATTCAAAAAATCGTCGCCCACTTCTACAACATTAAAATTGCTGACCTTTCTTCCGCTAACCGCACCAGAGCAATCGCCCGCCCGCGCCAAGTGGCAATGTATTTGTCAAAAATTTTAACTTCGGAAAGCTTGCCAAAAATCGGCAAAGAATTTGGCGGGAAGAATCACGCCACCGTCATTCACTCGGTGAAATTGGTGCAAGAATTGATGAATTCAAATCAGCAGATGTTGCAAGAAGTCAAAACTTTGGAAGAAAAAATTAGGGGATAATTGGATTGGTTTTGAATTTTCTCCACCGTGGAAAAAATTAGACCATCTCACGCGACAAGGCGACAAGGAGGGAAAATTATTCTCTGATTGTTGTTGTGACAAACCGCTACTGCCAAGGCGTCAGCCTCGTCTTCGGTTTTAAAATTCGCCTTCGGCAGTAAAATCTTGATCATCGTTTGAATCTGCTGCTTCTCTGCCCGCCCTACTCCCACAACGGCCTTCTTCACTGCTGTCGCTGAATATTCTGCCACTTCTAATCCGCACAATCCTAAACTTAAAATCAACGAACCCCGGGCGTGACCCAATTTCAACGACGATGTCGGATTGGTGTTCATAAAAGTTTCTTCAATGGCGGCGGCATCGGGTTGGTGGATTTGAACGAATTCGACAAGAGATTTGTGAAGGTGACTCAGTCTTGTAACTAGTGGGTCGGAAGCTGCGGTGTAAATCGTGGTGGAGGCGATGAAAAAGAGGGAATTATTTTTGACTTCAATGATTCCAAGACCTGTTTTGGTCAGGCCCGGATCAACTCCAAGAATTTTCATTTGGGGGGAATTTTGTTTGGGGGGCTGTACAGAAGAACTCGATCAAAGCCCCCCTGATAAGGGGGGTAGGGGGGTTTATTTAGTAGAATTCAGACCGAATTTGTGACGAGAAACCCCCCTACCCCCCTTATCAGGGGGGCTTTGATCGAGTGCTCTTTGTTCCTAATTGGCGTTAAGAATAAAATTTCAGATTGGCACTAGGAATAAAATTTCAGATTTTTCTCAGCCATTTCGAGCAACAATTTACTCACTTCAAAACGGGCGCCGTATTTTTTGTTGAGCGCTTGGAGCATTTCCACAACTTTAGTAATCCCGTAAGAATCCGCTAAGCGCAACACTCCGCCGCGAAAAGCCGGGAAGCCCGCACCCATGATCATCGCCATGTCAAGGTAGCTGGCATTTTTGACGACACCTTCTTCCAAACATTTCGCCGCTTCGTTAATCATCATCAGAACGCAGCGGTCAACGATGTCGGAGTCGGAAATTTCTGACTGCGTTAATGATTTTGCTTTTTTCAAATTCAGCAAAATTTCAGTAACTTTTGGATTCACCTGCGCGTGAGATTTTTCTTTGGCGCTGTGCAAATAAAAGCCTTGCCCCGATTTTTTGCCGAGCAACTCTTTGTGATTGCTGTAAATTTCTTCCAAAATATCCGCGACACGCATGCGCTCGCCGAAGGCTTCGGACAAGGAGTGAGCGACTTTCACGCCAACGTCAATTCCCACCACATCCGCCAAAACAAAGGGCCCCATCGGCATGCCGAATTTTTCAATCAGAACATCGACACGTCGCACATCAGCACCTTCTTGCAGCAAATACGCGGCTTCGTTCATGTAGGGTAGCAAGATGCGATTCACCAAAAATCCGGCAGAATCTTTTACGACGACGGGAGTTTTACCCAATTTTTTGGAAAGCTTGACCACGGTTGCAATCGCGCGGTCGGAAGTTTTTTCGCCGTGAATTACTTCCACCAAAGGCATGCGATTGACCGGATTAAAAAAATGCATCCCCACGAAGCGCTCAGGATTTTGTAAGGCGCTCGCCATTTCAGAAATTGATAAAGAAGAGGTGTTGGAAGCAATCACCGTGTCTTTTTTTACTTGAGTCTCAGCTTCGGCGAGAATTTTTTTCTTCACCGCCATGTTTTCTACTACTGCTTCAATTACGAAGTCAGCATTGTCAAAAGCAGTGTAATCAAGGCCTGAGGAGATTTTGTTCACCTTCATTTCAACTTGCGCCGAAGTGTATTTTCTAATTTTTTTGAGCTGGTTGTAAATTTTAATCACCTGATTGTAACCAAGCGCCACAGCGTTTTGCGCGATGTCTTTGACGCGAATGTTGATGTCGTAATTGCTGAAGAGCCAGGCAATTCCGCCGCCCATCACGCCAGCGCCAATTAGCGCCGCGTTTTTTACGTCAGCTATTTCTTCGTTAGTTTCGATTCCGGAATCTTTTTTCAAAGCTTCGGAAGTGAAGAAAATTTCGATTAAATTTTTTGAAATTTCGCCGACAGCAAGTTCACAAAAAGCTTCACGCTCCACTTGCAATCCACGCTCTTGATTGCAGCTTCCGTAGGTTCTTTTGATAACCTCAAGTGCGTAAAGTGGCGCCGGATATTGGCCTTTGGTTTTGCTCAAAAGATCTTTTTTGGCCAAGTAAAAAATGATTGGATTGGCAAGTTTTTTAGCTAATTTTTTAAGAGCACAACATTTTCTGCGAGCTTGCAAATATTGGTTCGCCTCACCTTTTTGCAAAATTTCAGTGACGAAGTAACCAAGCTTTTCTTCCAAAAATTCTTCACGCATTAAGTCATCCACAAGGCCGATTTTAAAAGCTTTGCGGGCATCAATCGCCTTACCGGAAAGAATAATTTTTAGTGATTCTTGCAAACCAACTAACCTCGGCAAACGTTGCGTGCCGCCGAATCCAGGGAGAATTCCAAGATTAACTTCCGGCAAGCCCAAAGATGTTTTTGGGTTGGTAATCGCCACGCGATATTTGCAAGCCAAGGCCAGTTCTAAACCGCCGCCCAAGCAGGCGCCGTCAATCACGGCGATTGTGGGAATTTTTAGTTGAGCGATTTTTGTCAGAATATTTTGGCCGCGCGAAACTTTGGTTAGCGCATCTTTTTTGTCGGTGATTTCCTTGATTTCATTGATGTCAGCGCCGGCGATGAAGATGTCTTTTTTCTTGGAAGTGATGAGTAAAACACGAATCGCTTTGTTGCCGTCAATTACATTTACCGCTTTCTCCAACTCTTCCAAAACAACAGCTGAGAGCTTGTTAACTTTTTCGTTCGGCAAATCAAAAATCAAATTTGCGACGCCGTTTTTTTCGATTGCGAGGGTGAGAGAGGTAGTCATGGAATTGGATGTTTGAGTGTTGTGGACCCCCCCCTCAACCGACGGCTAAGGCTGGGGTTAAAACTAATGAGCTAAAAATTTTTCAATTTCGAGGGCGGCCATGCAGCCAGTGCCGGCTGCCGTTACGGCTTGGCGGTAAATTTTGTCTTGAATGTCGCCGGCGGCGTAAACGCCTGCGATGCTAGTGGCTGTTGAGTTTGGTTTAGTCAGAATGTAGCCCTCAGAATCAATTTCAATTCCGGTATTTTTAAACAAATCAGAATTTGGCTTGTGACCAATGGCGATGAAAATTCCGTCGATTGGCATTTCGCGAATCGAGCCATCAACCGTGTTTTTCAAACGCGCGCCAGTCACTGTTTTAGGAGTCTCGCTGCCCAAAACTTCATCCAAAGCATGATTCCAAATCACTTCGATTTTCGGATTTTTGAACAAACGATCTTGCAGAATCTTTTCTGATTTAAATGTGTCGCGACGGTGAACCACGTAAACTTTTTTAGCGTGGTTAGTTAAGTACAAAGCCTCTTCAACCGCGCTATTACCGCCACCAACGACAATTACATCTTTGTTCTTGAAGAAAAATCCGTCGCAAGTAGCACATCCAGAAACACCAAAACCTTGGAATTTTTTTTCTGACTCGAGTCCGAGCCATTTCGCTTGGGCGCCGGTTGCAATTACGACGGCGTCAGCCTCGTAAACATCTTCTGACTCGCCGATTAACTTGAAGGGACGCTGTGAGAAATCGACTTGTTTGATGTGGTCATGAAAAATTTTAGTGCCGACGTGAACTGCTTGTTTTTCCATTTGCTCCACTAACCACGGGCCTTGAATGACTTCAGCAAATCCGGGATAGTTTTCGACATCAGTTGTGATTGTGAGTTGTCCGCCGGGCGAATTTCCGTTGATGATGATTGGTTCGAGATTGGCGCGCGCGGCGTAAATTGCGGCGGTGTAGCCTGCGGGACCGGAGCCGATGATTGCTACTTTTGTTTTGTGGATTGAGGGCATTTTGGAAAACAGTTTTTAAAAAATTTAATTTGGAATTTGCGTCAAGAGATCACCCTTCCGCCGCTACGCGTCTCCCTCCCTCTTTTTCAAAGAGGGTTTGGAAGTTGTTAATTCATGAACATCCCACCGTTAACATGTAAGGTGTGACCGGTGATGTAGCCAGCATCGTCGCTAGCTAAAAAGGCAACGCTTTTAGCAATGTCTGACGCTACGCCCATCTTGCCAGCGGGAATTTTACTCAAGATCGTTTCTCTTTGTGGGTCAGTCAAAACATCCGTCATCGGGCTTTCAATAAAACCTGGAGCCACGCAGTTGATCGTGATGCCGCGGCTTCCGATTTCTTGCGCCATTGATTTGCTCATGCCAATCATGCCGGCTTTGGAAGCTACGTAGTTGCACTGTCCGGGATTTCCAGTGACGGCTACAACGGAAGTAATGTTAATGATGCGACCATATTTGCGGCGCATCATTTTTTTGACGGCGTTACGATTTAAGATGAAAGTTGATTTGAGGTTCACATCTAAGACTTGGTCGAAGTCTTCATTCTTCATGCGCAAAACCAAATTATCTTTGGTGATGCCGGCGTTGCAAACTAGGATGTCGATTTGTCCGACAAGCTCTTCAGCCTGGTCAAATAAGGCATCTACCGCCACTGAGTCAGATAAATTGCAGGCCAAATATTTTACATCGCCGCCGATTTCGTCGGCCAATTCTTTTAACTTTTCTTCTCTAGTTGAAGACAAAACCAGCTTTGCACCTTGCTTGGCTAAAGCCTTGGCAATCTCAGATCCGATGCCGCCAGTGGCGCCGGTTACTAATGCGGTTTTTCCTGTAAGTCTGAACATAATTTTCTAGTTTTTGGTTAGTATTATTTGCCGATTACTTCAATGAGACGGTTCATTTTTTCGATGTCTTTTTTGTTGTAGCCGGTTTCTTTTTCAATCTCGTCATTCAAGGCGTCGTCAGAGCTCAGAGACTTTGAATGAGTTTTAGTTTTAGCTTTGGTATCACCTTCATCAATCACCTCATCAATCTTGTCGTCTAAAGTTTTTGGCAGAAAGCCAGGCTTGTCAAAATTTTTAGTGATGGCGCCCATGAAGGCTTCAACTGCAGGATTAATCCACTCTCCGGAAATCGCTAAAATATTTCCACATTTGGCTTCAGACAACCAGGCCGGAACTCTGTTAGCATCTGGATCTTGCTGCTTGCCCAGTAAAAATGCGTAGAGATTGATGGTCACGGCGTAGACAACACTGAAGATTAAAAGTGTTTTGCCGATGCCGTACAAAACACCGAGAGAGCGATCCAACAATTGCGGCATTTTGTCTTTGATGCCGTCAGAAAGGTTGGAAGTTGAAAATAGCAAAATGATGAAAGTGAGGATGAACAAAATAGTACGCGACGCCACATCGAGAGCCATTTTATTGTGGGAATAAGAGGAAAGCAGCTTGGCCAAGAAAGGCGCTCCGAAGTAAGAAACTGCAAGGGCGATGATCCAAATTAACAAAGAAAAAACTTCTTTTACAAAGCCGCGGAAAAAAGCAGTGACCACAAAAATAAAAGAAAACGCGATGAAGATCAGATCGAATAGATTGAAGGTCGTAGACATGTTTTTCGGGGATTTATGGGATTTGCTAAAACTTAATTAGTCTGAAGAAGGGTAAATTTTTAACGAATTCACGCGGTAATTTCGGCAGGGATTTTGGCAGGGATTTAAGCGCTTCACTCTTATTTGCGAAGGCCGCAGTGACAAATTTTTTTACCTGCATTTTGCACTTTTCGAATTTCATCACCTTTTCAATTTGAGAATCAATAAAGTTTTTGGTCTTCTCAAAATTCGCTGACTCGTCTTTTACAAAAACTAAAAAACTGCGTAAAATAATTTTGGAAAGAGTGAGTCTTTTGGTGTAGAAATTGAAGTCGGTTGATTGGTCGTCGAGCTCTTTCCAAATAAAATCGGCAATTTTGTAACAATCCTTTAAGCCTTGAAGCGTAGGCTTCGGACCAATTTCAAAAGAAGTAAAATTTTTGGGATTCAAATAAAAATTAAGCAATCTTTGCAGCGCGATTTGATTTTCCGCTTCAACTTCAAACCTGCAGTAAAGCGCTAAGCGGATTTTGTCGCGGATTTTTTTGCCGTGAAAATTTTCAATTGCAGTGATTTTTTTTGCGGATTTTTCGTTTTGCGATTCGATGTAAAACTCTGCTAAATCGGTGAGCCCATTTTCAAAAATCAGGTCAGCAAATTTCGCTTCAATTTTGCAATTGGACATCGCTTGCGAAAGCGCGTCTTTCGTCCATCCGTCAAAGGAGCAGATTTTTAAAAACTCGTCGAGAATTTGTTGCTTGGTTTGCTTGGAATCAAGAAGCACGAAGAAATAATTTAAGATTTAAAATTTAAGATTTTAGATTTGGAAGGCTGCAAAACGAGCATCGCTACACGAAAATCCTATACCCAACCTGATTCAAAACACCGAACTTCTGACGAGAATTTTTGAGGAAAAATTGCGACAGAAAACGTCGGCTGTAGCAAATGCTACAGCCAAGTTTTCCGATCAAATTTTTACCAAAAAGGCGAAGTCAGAAGTTCGGTGTTTTGGATTAGGTTGAGTATAAACCCCCCAATCTAAAATCTGAAATCTAAAATGACTACCAGCCCCAAACTTCTTCCTGTGCACAAAAGATTCGACGTCACATTTTCTCACGGTTTTGGTGTTTATCTTTTTGGTGACGACGGGAAAAAATACCTCGATTTTGGCGCTGGTATTGCGGTGAACGCACTTGGTCACTGTCATCCAAAAATGGTTGAGGCGATTACGGTTCAGGCCAAAAAATTGTGGCACGTTTCTAATATTTACAATGTCACCGAGTTAAATCGTTACGCCGAAAAATTGGTGGATGCCACTTTCGGAGATTACGTTTTCTTCTGCAATTCCGGCGCTGAAAGCATTGAATGTACGATCAAAATGATTCGTCGCTATTTTTACACTCACGGTCAGCCCCAAAAAAATCGCATCATCACTTTCACCGGCGCCTTTCACGGACGCACCATTGCCACCATTTCCGCGGCAGCAAAACCAAAATATCTTGAAGGTTTCGAACCCGCCCTCCCCGGCTTCGACAACGTCGAATTCGGCAATATTGAAGCGGTCAGAAAGGCGATTGATGAAAATACCGCCGGCATTTTAATCGAGCCAATTCAAGGCGAAGAAGGCATCAAAGTTGCCGACAAAAATTTTATTTTAGAATTGAGAAAGCTTGCTGACGAGAAAGGTCTGTTACTGGCTTTCGACGAGGTGCAGTGCGGCATGGGCAGAACCGGCAATCTTTTTGCCTACGAATATTACGGCGTCAAACCCGACATCATCGCCACCGCCAAAGCCATTGCCGGCGGCTTTCCTTTGGGTGCTTGCCTTGCAACTAAAGAGGCTGCAAGTGGAATGACTCTCGGAGTTCACGGCACAACTTACGGCGGCAATCCCTTGGCAATGGCCGTTGCCGAGTCAGTCTTGGACGAGATGCTGGCGCCAGATTTTTTAAATGGCGTGCAGAAAGTTAGCGCAGAATTGAAATCTGAATTGGAAGCTCTGCAGAAAAAATTTCCGCAAGCGATTGATGAAATACGCGGAGTTGGATTGATGTTAGGCGTGAAAATTAATCAGAAATTTGAAAATGCCGAAGTGGTAAAAAAACTAATCGAAAATGGATTACTCACCATCCCCGCCGGCGAAAACGTAATCCGAATTTTGCCACCACTAGTCATCACGTCCGAACATGTGAAAGAAGCCGTAGACAAGATTGAGCTGGTGATTAGCGGCTTAACCCAAAGCGCTTAAGCAATAAGTAAAAACCCGTCGGTTGAGCTTCGTTGAAATCAGGGAAGGTTCCTGCGGCGTAACTAAAGCGCGCAGGAAACTTCCCTGGTTTCGACTCCGCTCAACCGACGGGTTTTTTTATTTAACTGACGGGGATTTTTTGTTTAATTGATGGGTTTTATTTTTTTTGAAAAATTAGTTTATTTTTAAAATCTTCTTCACCGTTTCGACGATGTTTTTGGCGCCGATGCCGGATTCTTCGCGCATGGATTCGATTTTGTTTTGTTCGATGAAGTGGTCGGACATTACTAGGTTGCGGAATTTGCAGCCCTGATCCAAGGCGCCGGAGGTGTGGAGGAAGTGGCTGACGGAGGAGCCGAAGCCGCCGATACTTCCTTCTTCGATTGTGATGATTAGGTCGTGGGATTGGGCTAGATTGGTGAAAAGTTTTTCGTCGATTGGTTTGGCAAATCTTGCGTCAACTAAGGTGATTTTCAGACCATTTTCGGATTCTAAAATTTTTGCAGCGGCAATCGCGTTACACAAAATTGCGCCGTAGGAAATTACGGCGACACGCGCCCCTTCTTGCACTATTCGGGCTTTGCCGATTTCCCAAACTTCGTTGTCTTGGAAATTTATTTCCGTGGAGGACTCGCCACGCGGGAATCGGAAGGCGCTCGGGCGGTCGTTTATTTCGTTCGCGGTGTTGATGGCTTTAACTAATTCTTGGCCGTCACTTGGGGCCATCAAAACAAAATCGGGTAAATTTATTAAGTAAGCGATGTCGAACGAACCGGCGTGAGTCGGGCCGTCGGCGCCTACGAAGCCGGCGCGATCAATGGCAAATCTGACGGGTAATTTCTGCACAGCGACATCGTGAACAACTTGATCGTAGGCGCGTTGTAAGAAGGTGGAGTAAATTGTGGCGTAGGCTTTCAAGCCTTCAGTGGCAAGGCCAGCGGCGAATGTCACCGCATGTTGTTCGGCAATGCCGACGTCGAAAATTCGTTTAGGATGATCTTTGGCGAACACGTCTAGACCAGTGCCCCCAGGCATCGCAGCAGTGATCGCCAAAATCTTTTCATCTTTTTTTGCCAGCTCCGACAAGCGAGTTCCAAAAATTTTAGAATAGCTCGGATGCCCGCCAGCAGCCTTTTCCTGCACCCCCGTCTCAGGATCGAACTTCGCCACAGCGTGAAGTTTGTCGTTACTTTTAATCACGTCATTGTAGCCGCGGCCCTTCTCAGTCACGCAGTGGATCAGGATCGGATCGGTGGAATGATCGTCGCGAATATTTTTTAAAATCGGAATCAGCGTGTCCAAATCGTGACCGTCAATTGGGCCGATGTAGTAAAAACCCATCTCTTCAAAAATGTTGCCGCCCATCCACCAGTCCTTGGTCGCCTTCTCTAACTTGCGCGGAAAATGTGCGATTGATTCGGGCAATTTGTGCGAAATTTTTTTGCCCAAATCGCGAATTTTTAAATAAGATTTGGAAGCGGCCAGGCGTGAAAAATAGTGCGACATCGCTCCCGTTGGCGGGGCAATCGACATGTCGTTGTCGTTTAAAATTACGATTAAACGATTGTCGTGGAAAAATTCATCTTCAAGCGCACCCGCGTTATTCATAGCCTCGTAAGCCATGCCGGCGGACATTGCACCGTCACCGATTACGGCAACGACGTGCGATTTTTCTTTTTTAAATTTTTTGGCGACGGAAATGCCAAGTGCCGCGGAGATAGAGGTGGAGCTGTGTCCGGCCCCGAATGGATCGTATTCACTTTCAGCACGACGAGTGAAACCGGCAAGGCCATTTGGTTGACGAATCGTGCGCATGCGATCACGGCGGCCAGTTAGAATTTTGTGGGGGTAAGCTTGATGTCCGACATCCCAAATTATTTTGTCGTGTGGCGTGTCGAAGACGTAATGAAGCGCAGTGGTGATTTCGACGACACCCAAGCCCGCACCAAGATGGCCACCGGTTTGCGAGACGGCAGCAACGGTTTCAAAACGAAGTTCGTCGGCAATTTGTTTGATCTCGGGAAGAGAGAATTTTTTTAAATCAGCGGGGATTTTTACTAGATCGAGCAGAGGGGTTTTCGATTTTTCTTCGGACATTTTGGGAGGGGTTAGGG
>CANDYP010000005.1 GCA_947425005.1 Rickettsiales bacterium
TTTAAGGAGCAATGAACTAGCTAACAGGTTCTAAAAACATTACGCCGCCGAAACAAAATCTTTCATCACCGTCTTCACACCCGTCTTTTCAAAAAATATTTCCAACTTATTTCCATCCGCACTCAGCACTTTTCCGTAACCAAATTTTTGGTGGAAAACTCTTCTGCCGGAAATTCCGTCTTGATGGTTAGGCGTTGCAGCGCTTGACGTCGCAGCTTTACTCACATTTTTGTAAACTGCATCCAGCACCGAAGTTTTAATTTCATTTCGCGGTGTCCAAGAATTTTCATTACTAGATTTTCCGCTTTGGAATTTCTGATTTTGGTAACTTCCGCCGCCAGAAAATCCGCCTGAAAACCCACGATTATTTCCGTGCGACAATTCTTCAAACTCAACTTCCGATTCCGGTAATTCCTTGATGAAGCGAGACGGGGCCTGCATTTGGTAATCACCAAAAACGTAACGACTTTTAGCGTAAGACAAAATTAATTCCTTCTTCGCCCGCGTAATCGCGACGTACATCAAGCGCCTTTCTTCTTCGACGCCGTTGCGCTCTTCCACCGATCGGGCGCTCGGAAATAATCCGTCTTCCAATCCGGGAACGAAAACCAAATCAAATTCCAAACCCTTGGCAGCATGCACCGTCATTACCGTCACAGCGTCGGTCAAATTTTTGTCGTCACGCGCTTCGATCAGCGAAACATATTCCAAAAACTCCACCATGCTGGAAAAATCGCCCAAACTATTAATGAATTCTTCAATATTTTCGAGGCGTCCTTGTGATTCCAAAGTGCTTTCCAACTTCCACATCGGAATGTAGCCGACATCGTTCAAGAGAGATTTGGCAAGGTCTGCCAGGGTTGCCGTACCAACTTTTTCGTGAGTTTTTTCAATGATCTCGACCAAACTTTTCAACGCGTCGCGCGCCTTTCCCTTCAAAACATTTTCTTCTAACGATTTTTTAATCGCCGCGAAAAATGAAATTTTTTCTAACTTAGATCTCTCGTAGATCGCTGATATTGCTGCATCTCCCGCCCCTCGCTTCGGCACGTTAATGATTCGACTCAGCGCTAAATCGTCGTCCAAATTGGCGCAAATTCGCAAGTAAGCAATCGAGTCACGAACTTCCATGCGCTCGTAAAATTTCATGCCGCCGATCACTTTGTAAGGCAGTGAGTTGTGAATGAAGGCCTCTTCAAAAGCGCGAGTCTGATAGCCTGCGCGCACGAGTACCGCCATTCCCGAGGCTTTGTATTTATTCGCCGCAATCGCAATTCGAATCATTTGCGCCGTACTTGACGCTTCCATTCGGTCATCGGCAAAAGACAAAACTTTTATTTTTTCGCCCTGCCCGGCCTGCGTCCACAAAGTTTTGCCGTGACGTTCTTTATTGTGCGAGATCACAGAATCCGCGGCTTTCAAGATGCGCGAGGTTGAGCGATAATTTTGCTCGAGGCGAATAACTTTAGAATCAGCGAAATCTTTTTCGAAACGCAAAATATTCGCGATGTTGGCGCCGCGCCAGCTGTAGATCGACTGGTCATCGTCACCGACGCAGCAAATATTTTTGTGAATTGCGGCAAGCTTCAAAAGCCACTGATATTGCCCGTTATTGGTGTCTTGATATTCGTCGACCAGGATGTAGCGGAATTTGTCTTGGTAGTAAGCAAGCACGTCAGGCTGCGTGGTAAACAAGGTGAGATTGTGCATCAGCAAATCGCCGAAATCGGCGGCGTTCATTGATCTCAAGCGGTATTGGTACGTCTCGTAAACATCTTTAAGTTTCGGCAAAGAGACGTCGAAGGCAGCAGACTCAAGACTTCCCGGCCCGACGTTTTTGTCTTTCATCCGCGAGATTTTATTCAAATAAGTCTTGGGCGGAAATTGTTTAACGTCGATATTGAGGTCGTTTAAAATTTGTTTGAGCAAACGAGTTTGATCGTCGTCGTCAATGATCGTGAAGTCATTGCGCAGGCCAACAGCCTCAGGGTGACGGCGCAAGATGCGGGCAGCGATTGAGTGAAAAGTTCCGACCCAGAGATTATTAACTTGGTCGCCAATCACCTCGCCGATGCGCTTTTTCATTTCGGCTGCAGCCTTGTTGGTGAAGGTTACGGCGAGGATTTGAAGGGGAGAAGCAAGATGTGAATTAACGATGTGGATGATGCGGGAAGTTAGGACTTTGGTTTTGCCAGTGCCAGCTCCGGCTAGTACTAGCACGGGTCCGTCGGTATGTTGTACAGCTTCAAGCTGTGGGGAGTTTAGATTGCTGAGGGACATTTTGTTTGATTTATTTAGAAATTTTTAAACTGCATCTGGGACGAGAAACCCCCATGACCGGCATGCGCTCATCCCCCTTATCAGGGGGGCTTTGATCGAGCTCGGGTTAAGCCCCCCTGACAAGGGGGGTAGGGGGGGGTTTCTCGTCCCGAACTCAGTACAGGAGTACACTCTTAATCCTTCTCCACCACCAAATACCCCCGGTAGGTATCACCATCCTTAGTATTCATCGCTTCCCAAAGCTTATCCACGCCCACCCAATACCAGGTAGTTTTGTGCAAGGCCACGTCCAGAACCAAAACCGAATCACTCTCTGCGTCAAATGCTGCTAGTGGCGAGAAGTGGCCGCCAGTATGATTTCCAACCACCTTCCCATCAAAATTCACCACCACGAATTTCTTTCTGTCCGCCAAATATTTTTTCAATTTTTTACGAAATTTCTGGTGCGACTCTTCATCATTTTTCTCAACATTTTTTACCTTAACCTCGAAGTCGTAAACCTTACTTAAAATCTTCGCCAAATCCGCCAAAGACAGTCCTGCATCAAAAAATTCCTGACCGTCCTTAACACTCGCTGCAACCTTTAGCCCAATGACTTCACGCTTCTTGATCTTGTCCGTTTTTTCATTCAAAAAACTCAGCTGCGAATAAGAGCGAAATTCTGCAATTCCACCACCTGCAGCAGCTGGTTTTTCCACGTGATTTTCTTTTTGACTTGGAATTTCATCATTTCCGTAAGTGGCATTGAGCAAGATCACGCCTGTCGCCACGCCACAATAAAGCGGATTAATTTGCGGCTGATAAAAATTTACTAATTGATAAAAATCATTTTTGAACTGGCTGCGCTCCAAACGTTTCAAGCCTTCCGAGCTGTTCCAAATTTCATTCGAAGCCGCGAAAGATTGCGAAGAGAGAGCAATTGCGAAAATAAAAATTGCTAAGAAATTTTTTTTCATAAATTTGTTTTTTAAATATTAGCTCTGGACGAAAAACCCCCCTACCCCCCTTATCAGGGGGGCTTTGATCGAGCTCGGGCTGAGCCCCCCTGATAAGGGGGGTAGGGGGGTTTCTCGTCACGAACTCGGTATTTATCTCTCCCGCGAAACCACAAATTCCGCCAACTCTACCAACAGCAACGCTTGCGGTCCGAACATTTTTAAATGCGCCACGGCTTGCTCTCTCAACAAAGCCAATTGCTGAGTTGCATGCTCCAGCCCAATCACATCAACCACGCTGGCATTTTCTTTGGGCTTCTTGTGCGCCTGTTCGTCAATGCCAATCTTGCCTTCATTAACGCCGCAATGGTCCAAAATATCGTCTTTGATTTGGAAGGCCAAACCCAAATCGTGAGCGTAATAACGCAAAGCGTGGCGCGCCTCTGCGCCAGCACGGCCCAAAATCGCCCCCGCCTCACAGGCTGCCATGAAAAGCTCGCCGGTTTTTAGGCGGTGCACTCGGGCTAATTGTTCTTTGGTAATTTTTTGATTGGCCGTTTCGAGATCAAGCATCTGACCTCCCGCCATGCCTCTAAAGCCCGCCGCTGCTGCAATCGTCTTGACCAATTCACATCTGACATTGGCATCGTGACCAGTTTCGGGGGAGACCAGAATTTCAAAAGCGTAAGTGAGCAAAGCATCTCCAGCCAATATTGCCGTGGCTTCATCAAATTTTTTGTGACAAGTCAATTGCCCTCGGCGCTCATTGTCGTCATCCATTGCCGGCAAGTCGTCGTGAATCAAAGAATAAACGTGGATCAGCTCCATCGCCACAGCTGCATTAAGCGCAGCCGCTGGCGCAATGCCAAAAATCTGCGCTGACACGATTGTTAAAAAAGGGCGAATTCTTTTACCGCTCGACATGCTGGAATAGCGCATCGCTTCCACCAGTTTTGACTCGTTAAAGTCTTGCGGCAGTAGCTCATCCATTCTTTTTTGAACCAGGATGGAGCAAGCGACTAAGGCTTCAGAGAGAGATTTATTGAGCATGTTTGCGATTGTTGGTTGCTAGTTGTTGGTTGTTGGTTGGCGGTGCGCTAGCTAACAACTGACAACTAGCAGCCAACAACCCCACTGGACGGGATTTATTTCAAAACCTTCGCTAAATATTTTCCGGTTACCGATTTTTTATTTTTAGCGACATCTTCCGGCGTGCCTTCCGCCACAATGTAACCGCCCTTCTCGCCGCCGCACGGGCCAATATCCACAATCCAATCTGCGGTTTTCAAAACGTCAAGATTGTGTTCAATCACTAAAATCGAATTGCCGGAATCAACCAATTTGTGCAGCACTTTTAAGAGCTTGCTGATGTCTTCGAAATGCAAGCCGGTTGTCGGTTCGTCCAAAATGTAAAGCGTGTCTCCCGTAGCTTTGCGGCTTAATTCTTTGGCCAATTTAATTCTTTGCGCTTCGCCGCCGGAAAGTGTTGTGGCACTCTGACCGATTTTGATGTAGCCCAAACCCACGTCGCACAAGGCTTTGAACTTGTCGTGAATGTGGGGCATGCTGGCGAAAAATTCTGCCGCGTCTTCCGCGGTCATTTCCAAAACGTCGCAAATTGATTTGTCTTTGTAGCGCACTTCCAAGGTTTCGCGGTTGTAACGCTTGCCGTGACAGGTTTCGCATTTCACGTAAACGTCGGGCAGGAAATGCATTTCGATTTTGATCAAACCGTCACCCTGACAGGTTTCGCAGCGCCCGCCTTTAACGTTGAACGAAAATCTGCCCACTTTGTAGCCGCGGGTTTTGGACTCAGGCAAAGCTGTGTAAAATTCACGAATGAAGGTGAAAGCGCCGACGTAAGTACAAGGGTTAGAACGAGGCGTGCGGCCGATTGGCGACTGGTCGATCTCAATAATTTTGTCGATTAAATGTGAGCCGGTAATGGTCTCGTACGGCCCTGGCGTTACCTTCGCCTTGTTGACAATTTTATCCAAAGCGCGGTACAGCGTTTTGATTACAAGGCTGGACTTGCCGCCACCAGAGATCCCAGACACTGCGGCGAACATCTTGAGCGGCAGGTTAAATGTTACATTTTTCAAGTTATTCGCCGTCGCATTTTTCAACGAAATGATTTTTTTCGGATCAATTTTGCGGCGTGTTTTCGGAATTTCGATTTGCTTTTTGCCACTCAAATATTGGCCCGTAATACTTTTTGGATCGTTGATTACGTCCTTAGGCAGGCCGGCAGAAATAATTTGCCCGCCGTGCACACCAGCGCCCGGACCCACGTCAATCAAGTATTGCGACTCGCGCATCATTTCTTCGTCATGCTCGACCACGATTACAGAATTTCCTAAATCGCGCAGATTTTTTAGCGTCGTAATTAATTTGTCGTTGTCGGATTGATGCAGGCCAATAGAGGGCTCGTCGAGCACGTAAAGCACGCCGGAAAGGCCCGAACCAATTTGAGAAGCCAGGCGAATTCTTTGCGCTTCGCCACCCGACAAAGTTCCCGATTCACGATTCACCGTCAAATATTCCAAACCGACATTACGCAGGAAACTCAAGCGGCGCTTGATCTCTTTCAACAAACGTTCCGAAATTTGTTGGTGAGTTGAATTTAATTTTGACTCTAATTCCGAGAACCATTGATCGGCTTTTTCAATCGACATTCTGCTGACTTCGCCAACATGCAGCCCGTCAATTTTAATCGACAAAGCTTGTTCGTTAAGCCTGTGGCCGCCGCAACATTCGCAGGTTTTGAGAGTTTGGAATTTGCTTAATTCTTCGCGCATCCATTCGCTTTCAGAGTCGGAAAATTTCTTTTTCAAATTGTTAATAATGCCGTCGAAAGGCTTTTTGACTTTGAAGGCTTTAAGGCCGTCTTCGTGCTTCACTTCGATCTCTTCGTCACCGGTGCCGTAGAAAATTTTGTCTTTAATTTCTTGCGACAAAGTTTTGAAAGGCGCATCCAAACTGAATTTGTACTTGTCGGATAAAGCTTGCAGGATCTGCTGGTAGAAGCGCGCTTGCGTGCCTTGCCAAACTGCGATTGCGCCTTGACGCAGCGACAAATTTTCGTCTTCGACCACTAAGTCTTCGCTGAAATAAAATTCAGTTCCGAGACCGTCGCAAGATTTGCAGGCGCCGTATGGGCTGTTGAAAGAGAAGAGTCGCGGCTCGATTTCAGAAATCGTAAAACCGGAAATTGGGCAGGAAAATTTTTCACTAAAAATAATGACGTCACCTTCTTTGTGGACGGATTTTGTCTTTTCAGCAAGCCCGACGATTTCTACAAAAAGCAGACCGCCGGAAATTTTTAAAGCGGTTTCAACCGAGTCAGCAAGCCTGTTGCCGAGATCGTCCGAGATTACGATGCGGTCAACAATTACTTCAATGTCGTGCTTTTTATTTTTGTCGAGCGCGGGAAGAATTTCGTTTAAATCGTGCACATTGCCGTCAACCTTAATGCGCTGGAAGCCCTGCTTTCTAACTCCCATCATCTCTTTGCGATATTCTCCTTTTTGGCCACGAACGATGGGAGCGAGTAAATAAATTTTGGTTTTTTTCGGCAAAGCTAGAATTTTTTCGACCATCAGTGAGGCCGATTGGCTTTCGATTGGCTTGCCAGTTGCCGGCGAATAAGGCACACCAATGCGCGCGAATAAAAGGCGGAAGTGATCGTAAATTTCTGTGACCGTACCAACAGTTGAACGCGGATTGCGCGAGGTGGTTTTTTGATCAATCGCAATCGCCGGAGAAAGGCCGGTGATTGATTCGACATCCGGCTTGTCTTGCAGATCCAAAAATTGACGCGCGTAAGATGAAAGGCTTTCGATGAAGCGGCGCTGGCCTTCGGCGTAAATCGTGTCAAACACCAAGGAAGATTTTCCGGAACCACTTAATCCAGTAACCACAACCAGCTGATTTTTAGGAATCTCAATACTGACATTTTTTAAATTATGCTCTTTAGCGCCAACAACTTTGATAAATTTTTCTTCCATGAGATTTGATTGGGATTCGAGTACATTAACAATTCGAAACCCGTCACGAGAAATCTCCCGTGACGGGCCGTATAAGAAGCTATCACTTGGATAGGTCCTTATCTTTTCAAGAGAGAAAAGAGCTCACGCTATCTTAAGTCAGTGAAGTAACTACAGATAACGTAACCACTATTATGAGAGGTATGAATACCATAGTGAGTTACGATAGTTAGTAGTTTAGACAAGGAATCTATCACAAGGCTAACTCGCACGGAGCTAGCTAAGCGAAGACCTCAAACACGCAGCCAGAACTTGCAACAAGTTACAAATTACCAGCCACCTCATCCCCGACTTTTTTGATTTCCAAATCAGTCAAAGGGATGAGTCCTTTTTGCAGCAAGTAGCCGTCTGGGCCCACCGTATCTGCACTAATAATTTCTTTAACGAATTCGCGCATTCCCGGGATTAAATCGAGATGCTCTTTTTTAAAATAAATGAAGAGCGGGCGCGAAACTTTATATTTCGAGGACGCAATGTTTTCAAAGCTTGGAAGCGTCTCGTCAATGAAAGCCGCTTGAATTAATTCGTGATTTTCTTCCAAAAAACTGAAGCCGAAAATTCCCAAAGCGTCTTTGTCGTTGCGCAGTTTTTGTACGATCAAATTGTCGTTTTCGCCGGCTTCAATGAACTTGCCGTCGCTTCTAATTACGTGACATTTTTTCTGTCTGATTTTTTTGTCCGGAAAGGCTTCGGTAAATTCTTTAATGTCTAAACAAGCCTCTTCCATCACCAGCTCAACAAAGGCATCACGCGTTCCCGAGGTTGATGGCGGACCGTAAATTGCGATGTTAACCTTGGGTAATTTCGGATCGATGTCGCTCCATTTTTGGTAATAATTTTTAACTAATTTTCCGCTTTTTAAATCATTATTTTTCTGGGGAACATTTTCCGCCAAAGCCAGAAAAACTTGTTTTTTGGTTAGGCTGTATTTGCCGCCGGCAACTGAATTTGCCAGCACGATGCCGTCGTAACCGATTTTGATTTCGACGATGCCTTTGATGCCGTGCTCGTTGCATTTGGCAATTTCACTTTTTTCGATGCGACGTGATGCGTCAGAAAAATCGGGATAATTGTAGCCGATACCGGAACAAAAAAGTTTGAAGCCGCCGCCGGTACCGGTTGATTCCACGATCGGAGTTTTAAATTTTTGTGATTTAGAATTTTTTAACTTGGCTGTACGGCCAAATTCTTCAGCAATAGTTGCTGCAAAAGGATAAACGGTGGAAGAGCCCACAATGCTGATGTGACTTCTTGCGGCGACACTAAAATCAAAAGAAAATGCCTGATTAGTGACGCTAAAAATTAATGGAATTGTCAGAAAGAAATTTCGCAACATAGCCCGCTGAAATGTTTTTAGTAATCAGAACATGAGAGTTTAAAGCGGAGATATCGCCATCGAGAAGAGGGGGCGGATCATTTGGATTTGTCACTAAAAGTCAACCCATGACTTGGGCCTTTGATCATCAGCTTTTAGAATTTTTACCAATTGTCACACGCGTGTGACAATTCATTTTTGGGAAATTATTTCGTCAAATTTTTTACAAAGATTACTCCGAACTGCGCTGTTGAAAATCAAAAAGCCCGACCATATCGTCGCCCCGAATTTCCCCTCCAAAATCCCCTCTTCAAAAAACATTAATGCGACAAGCAAGCCACAATTCTTGCCCGAAAAGTATTGCGCCAAAAATTTATTTTTTGGCGCTATTTTTGTGCTGCTCGCTGGTTAATTTTTCATCACCCGCTAAAGAAATTTCTAAAGAAGTTGCAGCCCGACCATCTGTCGTCATCAAAGGAAATGAAAGGGTCGACAACGACACGATCCTTTCTTACCTACCAACTTCTGACAATAAAAAAGGCGCCTCAAAATTCTCGCAAAAAAACATCGACGAGTTGCTTAAAAAACTTTACGAATCCGATCTTTTTGCCGACGTAAAAATCTCTCAAGAAAACAATCAGCTCGTCATCGAAGTAAAAGAAAATCCCGTCATTAGCGACGTGAAATTCGTGGGAAATAAAAAGGTGGAAGACGATGCGCTGCAAAGCGAAGTCAGCTTAAAAAAGCGCGGAGTTTTTACTAAATCCAAACTGCAATCTGACTTAAAAAGAATTAACGAAATTTATTTAAAATCGGGTCGCTTCTTAACCAAAATTGATCCGAAAATTATTCAAAAAGATCAGAACCGCATCGACATTATTTTTGAAATTTTCGAAGGGCAGAAGGCAAAAATTTCTGATCTTTATTTTGTCGGGAACCTGGCCTTCTCTGATCGCGAGCTGCTTGATGAAGTCTCCACCAAAAAATCAGAATGGTATAAATTTCTTTCGACTGCCGATGTTTACGATTCGGATCGCATTGAATTCGACAAAGAAAAATTGCGCCGCTTTTACGGTTCCAAAGGTTACGCCGATTTCGCCGCCATCTCCTCCATCGCTCAAATCACGCCCACTAAAGATAAATTTTTTATCACTTTCCTGATCGAAGAAGGCATCAAATACGATGTCGGCGAAGTCAATATCGTCAACCGCGTAGCCAAGTTTGACGCTTCGATTTTGAACAAAGAAATTCTGATCAAACCAGGTAAGGTTTACAATTCTGAACTAATCGACAAAACCGTCGACGCGATGATTAAAATAATGTCGGAAAAAGCTTACGCCTTTGCCCACATCGAACCAGTTCTCAAGCGCAACAAAGACCAAAAAATTATCGACATTGATTTTGTAATTGAAGAAACGCCGCCAATTTACATTGATCAAATTCGCATCAGCGGCAACACCAGAACTCTTGACGAGGTGATCCGCCGCGAACTACGCATTCGCGACGGTGACGCCTACAACATCACTCAAATTAATCGCTCAAAACAGAGATTACAAAATCTTGCCTTTTTCGAAAAAGTTGAATTTACCACCAAAAGAATCGGCAACACCGACAAGGTTGATTTGGAAATTGAAGTAAAAGAAAAAAAGACCGGCGAGCTCAATCTCGGCGTCGGCTACTCTACGGTTGACAAGGTCACGGCCAATGTCGGCATTAAAGAACGTAACCTAATGGGAACGGGTCGCGAGCTTGGATTTAACATCCAAAAATCTTACAGCCGCCTTACTTCTGAAATAAATTACACCAAGCCCTATTTCTTGGGACGCCCGATTGACGCTGGTTTTGACCTATTCAAATACGATCTCTCCAAACGTAACACTCTAGTTTACGATCAAAGATCCAGCGGCGTCACCTTCCGCGGCGACTATTCAATTACCGAATTTTTGAAGCATCAAATTCGCTATTCATTCCGCGAAGAAAGCATCAGCAACGTCGACAAAACCGCCTCACTCAACTTACAAAATCTGCAAGGCGACTTCACCAATTCCACCATCGGCCACAGCCTTCTTTACGACAAAAGAGACAATCGCATGAATCCAACCAACGGCTACTACGCCTCCGCCAGCCAAGACTACGCCGGCGTCGGCGGCTACATCAAAAATACCAAATACGAAGGATCGGCCGGCTACTACACGCCAACTTTTTCTGAAGATTTTATTTTAAAATTCTTGGCGCGCGGCGGCGTGATTAACGGCAACGGCCAAGGCGTGCGCAGTAACGACGCCTTCTTTTTAGGCGGCAATAACTTCCGCGGTTTTGAATTTGCCGGCTTAGGGCCAAGAACCGTACTTAACGGCAGCCCGGTTGGCGGCGACGTTGTCGGCGGCAATATTTATTACGTCGGAACTGCAGAATTTAGATTTCCGGTTGGCTTGCCCAAAGAGCTGGGTATTAACGGCGTGCTGTTTAGCGACAACGGTACCGTCACCAAAGTTGACGCAATTAGCAAAAGGGGTGCAGAAGTGAAGGATAGTGGCTCAATCAGATCATCTTACGGTGTCAGCGTTGTGTGGTCTTCGCCCCTGGGGCCCATCCGTCTGGACTTCGCCAGAGTTGCCAAGAAAGAAGTTTACGACCGGACGCAGGCTTTCAGATTTAGTTTTGGGACGAGTTTTTAATTGAGATTGGGACGAACTTCTAATTGAGATTGGTGCGAATTTCTAATTGAGTTCGTGACGAGAAACCCCCCTACCCCCCCTTATCAGGGGGGGCTTAAACCGAACTCGATAAAAGCCCCCCTGATAAGGGGGGTAGGGGGGTTTCTCGTCACGAACTCAGACCAAACTAACTCACCTTCCTCAAAAAATTCATGTAGATCGTGGCGCCGACTGCATCGAGTTCATTGATTTTGTACCTGCCGCCGCGCGCCACCGGATAAGCAAAATCGCCACAAAAAACATCAAACATGATGTCGAGATGGTAAGAAGATTGATCGTCACCAAATAAATCAAAACACACTGCCACTTGCGGAAAATTTTCTTTCAAAAAGTCGGCAATTTTTTGCGCCCTGGCAATTTCTTTAATAATTTTTGGTGATTTTATTTTGGCTGAAATTTCTTTCGCCAGATTTTCTAAGTCGTGATTTGAAAGCACGATTTTACTGATGATGTCGCTATTTTTGCCGGCGAATTTTCTGATCAATGTCAGATTTTTTTGCCTAATTGCGTCGCGTAATTCTTCGCGATTTTTCGCGTCAATTTCATCCAAAAAAATCTCCAAAAAATTCGGCAAAGAAAATTCGATTAACAAATTTTTGACGCTTAATTTTTTTAGAACCTGCAGCAAAGTTTCGATGATTTCGAAGTTAGATTTTTCTGCGTCACATCCGATGATCTCAACTCCCACCTGGGTTTGCTGACGGTCTTTGTAGAGGTCATTATTTTTTGCACAAAGCACGTCGCCAACGTAACAAAGTTTCAGTGGCAGGTTTTCTTCTTTTAAACGACTGGCCAAAAGCCTTGATATTTGTGGCGTGATGTCGTTGCGGAAAATTAAATTTTTGCCGGAAATCACGTCGACAGTTCGAAAAGAATTTTGCGGTTGTCCCAAAAAATTAGTCGAAAAATTATCTTCAAATTCCACCAAAGGCGTTTTGATCAAACGGTATTTAGCCTTTAAAAACGCACCTACAGCGATGTTAATATTTTCATGATTTTTTTCTGCTTCGTCAAAAAGCAAATCGTAAAATCCCACGGGGAGAAGTTGTTTTTGCATATTTATTTATCTTTTAAAAATTGCTCTAACGCCAACATGTCGTGCCACGCCAGCTTTTTTTTCGACGATTGCCGCATCAAATAAGACGGGTGAAAAACAACAAAAGTTTTGATTTTACGCGACAAAAATTTCGGCGCAAAATCCATAAATTTTCCACGCACCGAGCTGATCGGATCAGTAATACCAAGGACTGCTGCCATTGAAGTGGCACCGACCAAAACCAAAACTTCCGGATTTAAAAGCTGAATGTGACGCTCCACAAAAGGCCGACAAATCGCCAATTCTTCGTCGGTGGGACGGCGATTCCCCGGCGGTCGCCAAAAAATTACGTTCGTAATGTAGAAGTTTTTTTCGCGCGTCATGTTGATGCCGCGGAACATGCCATCCAAAACTTTTCCGGAATCACCGCAAAATGGGATACCCTGCAAATCCTCGTGATTACCGGGCGCTTCGCCGATCACCATCACTTTTGAAGTTGGACTTCCGTCACAAAAAACCGTGTTAGTTGCCATCTTTTTTAAATTGCAGCCGTCAAAATTTTCTACGGCTTTGCGCAATTCCGGCAGCGTCTTTGCAGCATCCGCGGCCTTTTTAGCTTTTGCCACGATTTCGTTAAGTGACACAAATTTCTGATCAGAAATTTCTGAAACAGAGTTGTTCGCAATGTTTTGTTGAGATTTTTTTGCCAAAGTTGAGAGGGCCTCGTTAGTTGAGAATTGCGGCTTAACGAAATGTTGAGCTGGCGAAATTATTTGGGGAATTGACGCCGGAATATCGTAGAATCTCTCTTCCTGACTCTCTTCGTAACCTTGCGAAATCGGCGCTGATTTTTTTACTACGGGAATTTTTTTAATCTTATCTTTCTGGGCAAAATGATTCTGCGGATTTTCTGCAATCACTTCGTTTAAATCGTTGTCGACGTAGAACTGGACAATGTCCGTGATGTTGTAACTTTTGCTCATTACTTCACTACCTGCTTAATAAATTTCTGAAAATCATCCGCCTTTTCAAAATTTTTGTAGACCGAAGCAAAGCGCACGAAGGCCACTTTATCCAGCTTCTCCAAAGCCAGCATCACCATCTCGCCAATTTTTGACGAAGGGATTTCGGTTTCATTTTCCATCTCAAGTTGACGCACGATGTTGTTCACTAACTTTTCGACTTGCAGCTCTGCCACCGGCCTCTTGCGCACCGCCATCTCAATTGACTTTTTCAGCTTTTCCGGATCAAAAATTTTCTTCTCGCTATTTTTTTTGATCACCAAAATTTCGCGCAATTGCACACGTTCGTACGTCGTAAATCGTGAATCACAGGCAGCGCAATAACGCCGTCTCTTCACTGACTCACCGTCATCCGAGATGCGGCTGTCTTTAACTTGGGTTTCAATACTTCCGCAAAATGGGCAACGCATAATAATCAGTATTAATGAACATCGAGTTTGGCAATGAGCCACGTCATGCGACGGGGCGACAAGTTAGGGTCGGGACCCACTACCAAACTCAGAATTAAATTTTTTCGGTTAGAGCTGCTTTGATGAAACCTTCGATCTCGCCATCCAACACACTTTGAATATTTCCCGTCTCAAAATCGGTGCGCAAATCTTTCACCAGCTGGTAAGGATGCAAGACGTAAGAGCGGATTTGGTGGCCCCAACTATTGTCAGTTTTTTGGCTTTCCGTCGCGGCGAGCGCGTCGGCTTTCTTTTTCATTTCCATCTCGAACATCCGTGATTTTAGCATCTTCATGCACTCTGCGCGATTACGAATTTGCGAACGATCGGACTGACATTGCACCACAATATTAGTTGGCAAATGCGTCATGCGCACAGCGGAATCGGTTTTGTTGACGTGCTGTCCGCCAGCGCCCGAGGCGCGAAAAGTGTCAACGCGAATGTCTTTTTCTTCGATTGCAATTTCGATTTCGTCGTCAACTTCCGGATAGACCCAAACCGAGGTAAAACTGGTTTGTCTTTTGCCGTTGGCGTTGAAAGGCGAGATGCGCACCAACCTGTGTACGCCTGACTCCATCTTCATCCAGCCGAAAGCAAAACGACCGGAAATTTTTAATGTCGCCGAGCGAATTCCCGCCTCTTCGCCGTCCAACATGCTGACGATTTCGACTTTAAATTTTTTGGAATTGGCGAAGCGTTCGTACATTCTAAGCAGCATTAATCCGAAATCGCAGGAGTCGGTTCCACCAGCGCCAGCATTGATGTCGAGGAAGCAATTGTTAACGTCGGTTTCGCCGGAAAATAAACATTCAACCTCAAAACTGTCGGAAGTTTTTTTCAAAGAAATCAGATTTTTTTCAGTATCTTTTAGAAGCTGCGCATCGCCTTCCAACTCGGCCAATTCGGCATATTCGCGATTATCTTTCAGGGCATTTTCAATTGCTAAAAACGCTCCCAACTTTTCTTCCAAAACCGATTTTTCTTTGAGAATTTTTTGGGCTTCCGACTTGTTATTCCACAGCTCTGGATCTTCCGACAACTTATTCAGCTCAGCTAATTTTTCTTGGATTTTTTCCGGATCAAAGACACCTCTTAATCAAGGCCAGAGAGGCTTCAATCGCGGTGATTAGATTTTCGATTTCAGCGGACATTGGATAAAATATTGAGTTTTCGAGAAGGCAAAATATGGTCCGCGCCACTTTCCCGCCCCCCTCAAAATTTTTCTACAAAAAATATGACAGCCTCTGCAAAAAAATTTGATGTCTGCATTATCGGCGCCGGTCCTGGCGGTTACGTAGCAGCAATTCGCGCCGCCCAGCTTGGTTTGAAAGTTGGCATTGTTGAGGCCAATCACTTAGGCGGAATCTGCTTAAACTGGGGCTGCATTCCCACCAAAGCACTTTTGAAATCTTCAGAAGTTAATCACCTTTTACACAATTTAGATGCCTTCGGATTTTCCGCCGAAAAAGTAAAATTTGATTTCGCTAAAATTATTGAACGCTCGCGCGGAGTCTCCGCAAAATTAAGTGGCGGCATTGCCGGCTTGATGAAGAAAAATAAAATCGAAGTAATTGACGGTTTCGCCAAATTTTTAGATGCCAAAAAAATCTCAGTAAGCCAAGTAAATCCAGGATCCCCTTATTTAGGGGGATCGAGCGGACGCGTCAGCGCCGCGATGGGGGTGCATGAAATACAAATTGAAGCAGCTTATTTTATCGTGGCTACCGGCGCTAGAGCGCGAGTGATTCCTGGCATGGAACCCGATGTTGAAAATATTTGGACCTACCGCGAAGCCATGATCCCCAAGGCCCTACCAAAATCGTTGTTAGTTGTTGGTTCTGGCGCGATTGGTTGCGAATTTGCTTCGTTCTACAAAAACATGGGCGCACAAGTTACGATTTTAGAAATGGCAGCAAATATTTTGCCGGTTGAAGACGAAGAAATTTCGAAATTGGCGCGCAAATCTTTCGAGAAACAAGGCATTAAAATTCACACTTCTGCGGCACTAAAATCTTTGAAGAAAGGCAAAGGCGAAGTCACTGCCTCAGTTGAAATTAACGGCAAAGTTGAAGAAATCACCGCCGAGAAAGTCATCATGGCTGTAGGCATCGTAGCCAACACCGAAAATCTCGGACTCGAAAAAACCAAAGTAAAATTGGAAAAAGGTAACGTCGTAACTAACGGCTACATGGAAACCGCTGACGCTAATATTTTTGCCATCGGCGACGTTGCCGGTGCGCCGTGGCTAGCTCACAAAGCTTCTCACGAAGGAACAATCGCTGCCGAAAAAATCGCCAGCAAACTTGGAAAATACGACGCCAAAAAAATTCACCCAATTAAAAAAGACAACATTCCGGGATGTACTTATTCGATGCCGCAAATCGCCTCCGTTGGCCTAACCGAGAAGAAAGCGCAAGAGGCCGGCAAGAAAATTAAAGTCGGTCGCTTCCCTTACATGGCCAACGGCAAAGCCATCGCCGCCGGCGAAACTGAAGGCTTGATCAAAGTTATTTTCGACGAAAAAACCGGAGAACTTTTGGGCGCACATTTAATCGGCGCCGAAGTTACTGAAATGATTCAGGGCTACGTAATTGCGAAACAAGCCGAGCTCACAGAAGAAGATTTAATGCACACAATTTTCGCCCATCCAACGATGTCAGAGATGATGCATGAAGCCGTGCTGGACGCTTATGGCAAGGTAATCCATTTTTAGTTTGACAAACAAAGTTTCACCAATATTTTCCGCCCGCCTTTCGGTTACTTCTCCCCTTCAACTCTTTGTTAAAAAGCAGTCAGAAGACGATTTAACGCCCGGAAGAAACTAGTCAGCAATGGCTAGATCTATCAAAACCAAATTGGTGTAAATCAAATGAAAAAACTTTCATTAATCATTGCTGCAGTTTCTCTTTTCGCTACTGCTGCTCAAGCTGAAACTAAAGCTGTTGCCGCTCCTGTAGCTAAAGCCGAAGTTAAAGCCGTTGCTGCTCCTGTAGCTAAAGCTGAAGTTAAAGCTGCTGCTCCTGTAGCTGCTGCTCCTGCTAAAGCTGAAGTTAAAGCTGCTGCTCCTGCTGTTAAAGCTGAAGTTGTTGCTACTGAAGCTGCTAAACCAGCTAAAAAAGCTAAAAAAGCTAAAAAAGTTGTAGCTCCTGCAGCTGAAGTTAAAGCTGAAGAAAAAGCTAAAAACTAATTTTAGTTTTTAAGTTCTTCTAAGAAGCCAAATCGGCAATTGTCGGTTTGGCTTTTTTATTGCGCGCACTTGCAAAAGTTCCCCTTGATTTTTTTTGGTTGCTGAAAAGAATGCGCCACTCCAATTTTTGCCGATTTAGCTCAGGGGTAGAGCTACTGTCTTGTAAACAGTGGGTCGGGAGTTCGAATCTCTCAATCGGCACCATCCTTCGCTCTTACGAGCTTCGGATGGCAGGCCTGTCCGTCGTAGCCTTGGCGAAGTCGGACCAGCCCTGTCAGACGAGATCGTTAGAGCGAAGGATCCCTTCGTAGCTCGAAGAGCGTAGTAGGGCTGGTTAAACACCCTCACTCCTCCACACCCCCCCACATGAATTTCATCACCTCCTTCCTCTTCCAGATCTTCCTCAACCTCTGGGGCATCATCATCCCCATTATTTACCTTCCTACGTCCCTCATTTTCAAAAGCTCCAAAATCGCCGATCACGGTGCCAAAGTTTGGGCCGCAGTCATCGTCTGGGTTTTAAACAAACTTTGCAAAATTGAGTACGAATTTATCGGTCTAGAAAAATTACCCAAAGAATCCTGCATCGTAGCCTGCAAACATCAGTCCGCGTGGGAAACCGTCGTGATGCATTTAATATTCCGCCGCCCAGTTTACGCCTTCAAAAAAGAGCTTTTAAAAATTCCATTTTACGGCTGGTTCCTGCGCGTGATGAGCGGCATCGTAGTTGATCGCGATGGCGGCATGAGCGCATTAAAAGACCTCATCAAACAAACCAAAAAATATTTATCCCAAAATCAAACGATCATTCTTTTCCCGCAGGGCACGCGGGTTCCGGTTGGCGAAGGTGCCGACAAATATCCTTACCAAGCCGGCATCACTGCTTTGTACCTCGCTTGTAATGTAAAGGTTGTACCCGCCGCTTTGAACTCAGGTGAGTTCTGGCCAAAAACAGGCCTCTTAAAAAAGCCCGGAAAAATCACTTTGGAGTTTTTGGATCCGATTGAACCGGGGCTTTCTAAGCAGGAATTTGCGCTGAGGATGGAATCTGCAATCGAGAAGCGAAGCGAGGAACTTCGCAGAATTTAATTCATTTCTTCAAACTCTTCGCCACTTCCGGCGGCATGTATTTTTCGTCGTGCTTCACCAGTAATTCTTTTGAGAAAAACTCATTTTTTTCTGCATCAAATTTTCCCTTGGCCACGACGCCTTGATCTTCTCGGAATAGGTCTGGCAACAGTCCAGAATAATGGATTAGCAAATCTTCCTGCAAATCAGTAATTACAAATTCAGTTGTCGTCGCATCAATTTTTTTGACGGAATTTTTTTTCACCAAACCACCAACTCTGATTTGTTTGTGAGCGGTTTTTTGCAAAACCTCTTCCGCCCTTAGTTCTGAAGGCGCGTAAAAAAACACGATGCTGTCACGAAAATTTGAAATCACAAAAAGCAGCGCCAGCAAAGAGACGACAAATATCGATCCCACAAAAATTACGCGCTTTTTTTTACGGCTATTTTTCATTTTTGATTTTTGCTTTTGCGGAAAAATATTTCGTCACAACTATCAGCATCAACCCAGTCATAACAAGGCTTGCAACAGCATAGGCCATCAGAACGTAATTTGAATAATCAGTTAAATTTTCCATGATTTCTGAATTTAAATTTTAGTGGACTTGCAAAATAAAAGCCGGTTCCTACTTTGCGCGGCTCGTTTTTATACCCAAACAACCTGAAGATACCGCATTTTTCCAAAGTATTTTTTAGGAAAAATCGCGACGGAGAATGACGCTGTACCAAGTGGTACAGCGTCATTCTCCGAGCGAATTTTTACAAAAAAGACGAAGGAAAAGTGCGGTATCTTCAGGTTGTTTGGGTATTATGCCTGAATAGCTCAGTTGGTAGAGCAAAGGACTGAAAATCCTTGTGTCGCTGGTTCGATTCCGGCTTCAGGCACCAGCCTTCGCTCTTACGAGCTTCGGCTGGCAGGCCTCCCGTTAGGGAAGGACTGTCAGACGGAGATCGTTAGAGCGAAGGCTGCCCTTCGTAGCTCGAAGAGCGCAGGAGGGCCGGTTCAGACACCCTCAATCCTCCACCACCCCAATCACCGAAACATTCCTCCCGCAATCCTTCTCCCCTCGATGAGTTGACCTCCGAAAGCTAAAAAAATCTTTCTCATTTTCGTAAGTATCAATTTTCAAATTTTCGATTTTTTTAATTCCCGCTTCGCGCAATTTTTGCTCGACGTAAGAAGGCAGATCAAACCAGTATTTCTCTGACCTTTCACCATTTACAAAAAAACTTTTATTACCCGCATCATCGCTGATAAATTCATCAAAAAATTCTTGTGAAACTTCGTAAGATTTTTGCTGAATCATCGGACCAACCATCGCTGTGATATTTTCCGCGCCCAGTTTTTTCATTTCCACAACAGTTGACGCAATCACACCCAGCTTTGCTCCGCGCCATCCGGCGTGAGTTGCGGCAATCACGTTTTTTTCTTCGTCACAAAATAAAATCGGCGCGCAATCCGCAGTGATCACGCCAATCACAATGTTTGGCAAATTGGTTACAAGCGCGTCCGCCTTGGGCAAACCTTGATCGCCGTGAATTTTATTTAGAGCATCCAGCCCCACAACTTCGTTGCCGTGAATCTGATTTACGAACAAAACTTTTTGGCTGTTAAAATTTTCTGCAGTTAGCGCATCGCGAAGATTGTCGCGGTTTTGCAGTTCACGATCGATGATGCAATCCTTGCCGAAAAAGTGATATTTTACGCTCATATTTGTCCTCTAAAAAAGCGCAATTTCGCTAGATATTCTTGCGGATTTTTGACATTCACCAAAGAATCTTTCGGAGTAAAAAACATGTCGTGAAGCCTTGTCAGCAAAAAGCGCATCGCCGCTCCAATCAAAGCAATTTTTAGGAAATTTTTTTCTGCTGCAGAAAATTTTCTGACCGTCTCGTAACCGCACAACATTTCGTCAAATTTCTTTTGTTCGAAATTATTTTTTTCGTCGAAGCACCAAGCGTTTACAATCACCGCAAAATCGTAGATCAGCGCATCACTGGCCGCGAAATAAAAATCAATCACACCACTTAATTTTGCGTTCTCGTCAAAAAAAACATTGTCCGGAAAAAGATCGAGATGAGCTGCGCTCGTAGGCAGATCAAAGCGCCACGAGTTTTGTAAAAAATCTAGATTGTCAAAAATTTCTGCGCGTAAATCTTTTTGGTAATTTTCGACCAAGCCTTCGAACTTAGAAAATAAAGGCTTCCAGCCCTTGATGCCTAACTCGTTAAGGCGCGACATTTTAAAATCTGCCGCCGCTAAATGGAGCTCTGCCAGCACCTTACCAACTTCAAAACAGTGGCTTGCAGTGATGCTGTCGTAGTAACCGTCCAAGCGAGTTTTTAAAGTTGCGCCGCTTAAGAAAGTGACAATCGCTGATTTTTTTTCCTTCAGATCAACAATCGTAGAGCCAGAATTATCAAGGATCGGACGCGGACAACAGATTCCTTTTTGCGCCAGATGAAGTTTAAAATTTATGAAAAATGGTAAGTCATTTTTGTCGATTCGTGACTCAAAAATTGTGAGAATAAATTTCCCTTTTTGAGTTTCTAAAATGAAATTTGAATTGTCGATGCCGTCAATGATCTCCTTGATTGAGACCAGATTTCCTAAATCGTATTTTGTTAGATGTTGCTTGATTTCTTCGGGAAAGATTTTTGTGTAAACTGCCATTATTTTAAATTTAAATTTGACTCACGAGATCCCGTCATTCGACGCAGTGACAGGCTGGGATTCATCACTTTTTCTCGTCGAGCTCTTGAGATTTTTGCCATCCCGCTTGCCACATGGCATTTGATTTGACGCCCTTCGACCACGATCCTTGCGTCTTTTTTTGGAAAGATTCTACGCGTTCTTGAAATTTTTGCTCGGGCTGTTCGAGCTTGACCTGACTAGCTATTTCAAGAGTATGCGCCGCAATTTTAGGATCAATTTTTGACTTTATTTGCGGGTTAAAAATTCGCTCAATGAAGTTGGTAGTATTTTCAAAAAAACTCATGACTTCAGTCGTGGTGAAGTCTCCGCTTGCCCGCACATTTCGCGAAATGCTGAGCAATTCGAAGTAGCGCGCGAACAGTTCTGAAATGAATTGATGTTGCGGATAGGTCTTCAGCGCATCGACCATCAGCCGTTTGATTTCGCCCTTCAAAGCCACATTTTGGGGCTCACGATTTTTCATGTCGAAGCCGATAGCTTGGCGAAATTCTTCGCCCAAATTAATTTCACTTTCAAATTCCAAAGCATGCGCCATCTCGTGCGCTATCAGGTTGCAAGTCAGTTGACGCAAAATTATTTTCTTCTTCACCACCTTCGAAAAAGTGCCGAAAACTTTGTTAAAAACTTTGCTTTGCTCGGTTAAGTAACAACCGACATTAGTGTCCCAACCCTTGGTAATCTTGACTTCGAACTTCAAATCTTTTTCCTGAACTTTAGTTAAAATCAGATCAAGACCATCTTTAAAAAGTTCGATGCGGTAAAGATTGCAAAAAGTTTTGAGAAATTTTTCTGGCTCGGCAACGCCTTCAAAATCAAGATGTGGGGCGAAAATATTTTTTAGGAGATCGGTCATTTATTCTAAAGATTTTGCCAAAACGATGCCGCAAGAAATTGCCACATTGAGGGAGCGCATGCCATTTTTCATCGGGATAAAAATTTTGTGGTGGGCTTTTAAAGCCACGTCTTCAGGAACTCCAGCACTTTCTCGGCCGAACATTAAAACATCATTTTTTTGAAAAGAAAATTTGCGGTAATCATCACTCGACTTGGTCGATGCTAAAATTAATCGCTGATTTTTTTGCTCAATTTCGCTGAAAAAAAATTCTTCAAACGAGTCGTGACGAAAAATTTTTGCTTGATGAATGTAATCCAAAGCCGACTTTTTTATGCGCTGCATATCGAAGGGAAAACCGCATGGCTCAATGACGTGCAGCTCAACATCAAAACAAACGCAGGTACGAATTATCGCCCCCACATTACCGGCAATATCCGGCTGAAACAAAACAACCTTGGTCATAAATTTACGACATTAAAATAATTGAAAAACTTGCGGAAAATTCTTTGTCTTTTAAAACCTCAATTTGTAAAAAGCCCAGCTTCAAATTTTCTCATTTCAAATCCCCCAAGAAGGCTCTAATTCAATGACAGAAACCGTTAAAATTATTTTCATTACCAAAGGCGAAAAACAAGAGTTTCAAGTTCCAGTTGGCACCACAGTTTTAGAAGCTGCTCACAACAACAATATCGATTTAGAAGGCGCTTGCGAAGGCTCTCTTGCTTGCTCAACTTGCCACGTAATTGTTGAAAAAAGTTTTTACGAAATGCTGGAAGAGCCTTCTGAGGATGAAGAAGACATGTTAGATTTAGCTTTCGGCCTAACTCCAACTTCCAGATTGGGCTGCCAAATTATCATGACCAAAGAGTTAGACGGCCTCACTTTAGTGGTTCCAGATGAAACTCGAAATGTTTCCATCAACTAAATTTCACCCAACTAAAAATAAATTTTATGAGCAAAGGCATCGTGGTAAAAGCAGGCATTATTCTAGTAGTTTTAGGGGTGGTTCACAGCGTTTTTTGGTTCTTCAAAACCGGTCAAATCGAGAAGCAGGTAAATAATTTCATCAGCGAAAATAGCAGTTACGTTTCAGCGGGAGAAGTCTCCGTTGCCGGCTTTCCTTTGGCACAAAAAGTCTCAATTAAAGACTTAAAATTTACGATTCCAAATCCAGCTTTAAACAAATATCAAACCACGGTTAAGCATTTGGAAGCCACCGCAGGCATCTTTAACAACAATTTTTCAGTCGCATTACTTGACCAAGTTTTAGTGCAAGATCCAGAAAGCAACAATTCTGGCTACATCGAATTCAGCAAAGAACCAGAAATCACTGTGTCAGTTTCTGACGGCATGATCTCTAAATTTTCTTACCTAGATTCTGGTTACAGAGTTTTAGATGCTGACAAAAATGTGCTTTACGCTGCCAGCAGCTCAGCTATCGCACTCGAAACCACCACTGAAGAAGGCGACAAAATTACAACCAAAATCACCGCCAACTTAAAAGACATCGAAGGCTTCGACGTTCTAAACATTTACAAAAATTCTGCGGAAAAGAAAGTTATTGAAGGGATCAAAACTGGCGAAATTACCATTGGTAACGCCTCCGCGCCAGCAGCATCGGCTGTTACCGATGGCGCTCCCGCCGCTCCAGCTACTAGCGCAACCACTAATCCAGTTGTTGCTGCAGTTGTTGCCGCCACCGAAACTTCTCCAGCTTCAACAGATCAAGCAGCTGCCACTGATCCCACTCTCGCAAAACCAGAGGACATGGCCGCCGCTCTTTCCAACAATAATTTAGTTAAGAGCAACTTCATCATGGACATCGAATATGTCACGATGCCAAGCCAAGGAACGGATCAGGCACAAGTCCCAACCGACCCAACTCAAATTCAAGACACCCCCATCCAATACAGCAAAACTATCAAAATTAATAATTTAGAATTTTCTAACCCACTCTACAAAATTTCGGTCAACGGGCAGCTTAACATCTTTCAGGACGACACTTTGCCGTCAGGGGCGGTCACCGCAAAAGTTGAAAAAATTGATAATTTTATTAACCACATCACGGCCGGACTAACTCAAATCTCTGAGCAAAAAAAACCAGCCGTTGAAGTCCAATCAACAGACTTAACTGCGGCACCAGCTGCTCCAGCCACTACAGACACAGCCGCTGTTCCAGCACCAGACACCGCTCTCGCCACTGATGATTCTTACCAAATTTTCTTAAAAAGATTTTCTGCCAGCTTAGCTCCAGTAACCAAAGAGTTGGGCACGAAGAACCCGTTAAGCAAAGACGACGTCGCAGTGTTTGATGTCAGAAGAGAGAAAAATATCGAGTTTCTAATCAACGAAACTCCGATGCGCGAAATTCTTGGAAAGTTTTAATTAATGAAAATTTCTGATATTTTAGCGCAAGCGAGAAGTCAGTTAGAAAAATCGGGCGTGAGTAACAGTAAGTTAGATTCTCTAATTTTACTAACTCACGCCCTTTGCGTTTCTAAAGAGCAGATAATTTTTAACCCTGATTTAGTGCTAGATCAAAACCAGCAGCAGCGGTTTTTAAGCCTGGTTGAGCGCAGATCGAAGCGCGAACCAATCTCGCAAATCATCAACAAAAGAGAGTTTTTTGGTCACGATTTTGTGGTCACAAGTGACGTGCTGGATCCGCGCCCTGATTCTGAAAGCCTGATCGAGCTAGTACTAAAAAAATTCCCCGACCAAGCTCAGAAATTAGAAATTTTGGAAATTGGAACTGGCTCGGGATGCCTGATTACCACACTGCTTCTGCTCTACAAATCAGCGCAAGGAAGCGGGGTCGACATCAGCGACGCGGCTTTAAAAATCTGCCAAAAGAATTCCGAACTGCATCAAATTAATGACCGCTTAAACCTCACAAAGTCCGATCTTTTTTTAGCACTTTCGCAAAATAAAAAATTTGATCTCATCATTTCCAATCCGCCTTACATCCAGTCGCAAGAGATTGAAACCTTGGAGGCCGAGGTCAGAATTTTTGAGCCCCGAATTGCTCTTGATGGTGGCCCAGACGGTCTTGATTTTTACCGCCGAATTGCGGCAGAAGCCGGAAATTTTTTGCAAGAATCAGCTCGAATAATTCTCGAAATTGGCTTTGGTCAGCAAGGTGAAATCGTAAAAATTTTTACCGAAAATAATTTTATTTTCGAAGAATCGAAACAAGATTTGGCTGGTGCAGACAGGGCGCTAAGCTTTAGAACCTGTTCAAGATCTTAGAAAAAATAATTCCCCAACATGCTGACATTCACAAAAATCTCCGAAATAAAATCTGAACTACAAAAATCTGCCGGCAAAAAAATCGCCTTCGTGCCCACGATGGGCGCCCTTCACGAAGGTCATCTGGCTTTGGTTAAAAAAGCACAAGAGCTGGCCGACCTTGTGGTTGTAAGCATCTTCGTCAATAAAACCCAATTCAACGACCCAGCTGATTACCAAAACTATCCGCGCCAAAACGCAGAAGATTTAAAAAAACTAAAATCTTGCGACGTTGATTACGTCTTTTTGCCCGATGCCGCCGAGATGTTTGGCCCAGATTTTTCCTTCAAAATTACTCCCACAAAATTAACTGACTGCCTGTGCGGAAGTTCTCGCCCCGGCCACTTCGACGGTGTTGCCCTAGTCGTCACCAAATTGTTCAACATCGCCCGGCCTGACGTCGCAATTTTTGGCGAAAAAGATTTTCAGCAATTGGCAATCATCCGTAAATTAACCGAAGATCTTAATCTGGATGTCGAGATTTTTTCGCACGCAACTCTGCGCGAAAAAAGCGGGCTGGCCCTGTCCTCCCGCAATCAAAGACTTTCGGACGCTGACAAAATAAAAGCCGCCGAACTGTTTAAAATTTTGTCCGAAATAAAAAATGAAGTCAGAAAAAATCCGCAAGATGTCGAAAAAATCCTACAACAAAAACAGCAAGAATTGCTAAAAACCGGTTTCAAAAAAATCGATTATTTGGAAATTCGTGAAGAAAAAAATCTCAAATTAATCACAAACCTTAACCAGGCTCCAGCTTCTAGGATATTCGTTGCGGCTTACTTGGGCGAAATTAGATTAATCGACAATTTGCAACTCTAATCAACTCCCCTCCCATGATTTACGTCACCGTCAGCAATTTAGTTTGCGCCCTACTTTTGATCGTGCTTTTCGTCAAACATTTGCGCTTAAAAAAAACCTCCACCACCACAATCACTGACTTACAGCAAAAATTTGAAGAAGAGCTCCGGGAAGTGGATGTCGCAGAAAACCAACTGCGCGAAGGCTTGATGGCTGACAACAAAAAGATCGAATCTTTAACAAAAGAAATTTCTGACCTCAAAAAAGAAAAAGAAGATCTGCTCCGAGAAACCGCCGAAGCCAGAAAAGAGAAGGAAGACGAGCTTAGACTCCGCCTGGAAACCGAAAAACAAATCGTGCTCGCTTTGCAAAAAACCGAAGATGTGCAAAAAAGAATGCACGATTGGAAAGCGGCGCAAGACGCTGCAATGAAGGACTCGCAAGAAACCATCATCAAAGTTGGAGAGGATCTTTACACAAAACTTACCGCTAGTCATCAAGTGGAAGTTGAGACCAACAAAAATCTGATTGAAAAAGTTACCGAACTTTTAAGAAAAACTGCCGCTTCCGCTGCACCAAAATCTGCCCCCGCAACAGCCGAAGAAAAAACATCCGCACAACCTAAAATATCCACCGCCTCTTCCACTTCCGCCCCTGAAGATGTTGCCAAAAAACTGGCGCTCGACCTAGTCCAATCAATGAAAGACAGCAATCACATCGAGGGAGAAAAATATTTTTTACCCAGCAGTTTTGAGGCCACAAAAGCCAAAATGTTTTTTTGTGAAGCAGCCTTTTTGCAAGGCGACAACCTTTCCATTTTTGATTTTAAGGCCTGTAATTTTTTAGAAGAATACCTCAACGCGACAGACAAAGTTGCGGCCGCAAGTCGCTTAACTCAAAAGCTCGACAAATACATCGCCTACCTCGGCAATCCAAAATATCACGACTCAATTTTAAGAGCCTTGGCCACAACATCAGCGAAATTCAACAAGACTACAATCACCGCCATCCTGCCAGCAGCGCGCGATTTGGAAGTTTTAAAAGAAATTGGTTACTACGAAAAACTCAGTCAAACTGCCGCGGCAATTCTTAGTTTTGACGAAGTTCTCGACCTAACCTTGTAATGTGAGTTCAGGATAATAACTCGGTCTAATCACCCTCCCCTTGAGGGAGGGTCGAGCCGTGAAGCGGTTCGGGGAGGGGTCATGTTCGAGTGCAAACTGGACCCCTCCCCGGATCGCTTCGCTCCCCGACCCTCCCTCAAGGGGAGGGTGATTAGACCGAGTCATTATCCCGAACTCACTTTTGTAGCCAAACTCCCAGCTAATTTACCCCTCAACTACCCCCCCATCCATGACTGAATCTCTGCCTAAAATCGCTGCTCTACATCCTTTCAAAGTTGAGGTCGAAGCCGGCAAAAAATATTTCTGGTGCTCGTGCGGACACTCGCAAAATCAACCTTTCTGCGACGGATCACACAAAGCTTACAAAAACCCTGACGGCACCAGCGTAATGAAATCAGTGGTCTACGAGGCTACAGAAAATACCGTAGTCAAATTCTGCGGCTGCAAACACAGCAAAAACGGCGTCCTGTGCGACGGCTCTCACAATTCTTTGTAAAATGTCGACCCCAAAAAAATCGCTGAAAAATCTTTTCGCCCTCGCGCCATTTTTTAAACCCTACCGCCGCGAGACCTGTTGCGCGCTCCTCGCCTTGCTCATCACCGCCGCGACAGTTTTGTTTTTCGGCAAAGCGCTCAAATACCTGATTGATTTCGGCTTCGCGAAAAATGACCAACACCTCCTCGACCTCTCTTTACTCACCCTCGTAGCCGCCGTCGTAATCATGGCCGTCGCCGGCTACTACCGCTCCTCGCTCATCAACTCCGTCGCCGAAAAAGTAATCAGCGATTTGCGCAAAAAAGTTTACGGCCACATCATCCGCGTCTCGACCGAATTTTTTGAAATCACCAAAACCGGCGACGTAGTTTCGCGCCTCACCGTCGACACCACTCTACTCTACGAAACCATGAGCAGCACGGTTTCGTTCCTGCTGCGCAACCTGCTATTTTTTGTCGGCGGAATTTGTTTACTCTTTTGCACCAGCGTCAAACTCAGCTTGCTGACCATGCTGGTCATCCCACTCGCCATCGCGCCGATTTTCGTGATGGGCAAGTCGGTGAAAAATCTTTCACGACAGTTGCAAGCCTCTCTGGCCTCGGTCGGATCCCACATCGAAGAAAGCATCAACGGCATCAAAACCATTCAGTCTTACTTGTGCGAAGAAAAAGAGGCGCGGAATTTTTTCGGCTTCGTCGACAATTCTCTAAAAATTTCTTTGGAAAAAATTCGCATTCGCTCACTGATGATTGCTTTGGTCATCGGCTGCGCTTTCGGCGGCATCGCGCTCGTGCTCTGGTTCGGCGGCCATGACGTACTCAGCGGCAAAATCACTTCCGGCGATCTTTCTTCCTTCATTTTTTACTCAGTAATTACCGCCACCGCTTTGGTTTCGCTCAGCCAAATTGCCGGACAATTACAAAGCGCCTCAGCTGCTGCCGGCAGAATTTTTGAGCTGTTGCAGATCGAGTCTCCCGTCAAAGAAATCGCCAATCCGCAGACTTTTCCAGCGGCCAAAAAAATCGTAATTAAATTTGAAAATGTCGATTTTTCTTACCCAAGTCGCCGCGATTTTGCCGTGCTCAAAAATTTCAATTTAGAAATTAAAGCCGGCGAAAAAATTGCAATTGTCGGATCGAGCGGATCAGGCAAGAGCACAATTCTTCAGCTTCTGCTGCGCTTCTACGACCTTGACCGCGGCGCAATTTCTTTGAACGGCTACGACATTAATGCGCTGTCCTTCGCCGACTTGCGCCAGAATTTTTCTTACATCTCGCAAGACTGTTTTATTTTTTCGGGCACGATTTTTGACAACATTGCTTACGTCGACAAGTCGGTCACTGAAGCTCAAGTGGCAAAAATAATTGCGGAAAATTCGGCGCTCGATTTCATCAACCAACTGCCGCAAAAAATGCAAAATTTTGTCGGCGAAAAAGGCGTAAAACTTTCCGGCGGCGAACGTCAACGCATCGCGATTGCGCGCGCCATTCTCAAGGATTCGCCGGTTTTGCTTTTGGACGAAGCCACCTCAGCGCTCGACAATCAAAATGAAAAAATAATCGCACAAACGATTCAGAATTTAGCGCAAGAAAAAACCGTGATCACCATCGCCCACCGGCTCTCCACCGTGATCGCGGCCGATCGCATTATTTTTGTAAGAAACGGAGAGATTGCAGAAAGCGGCTCGCACCAAGAGCTCATGGCTTGTCGCGGTCTGTACCAAAAGATGTACGATGCGGAAGTTTTGGGGTTAGCGTAAACACTCGATCCGCCCCCATCCGCTGGTTGAGCTTCGTTGAAACCCCGTGAGTTCAGCCGCTTAAGCTAAACAGCCAGACATTCTTTTTCTAATCTGACCAGACCTTCAGGCTGGTCGGGGTTTGCAACCACTACTGTCCAACTAAGAACCCAGTAAAAATCCGCTAACCCTTGTTAATCAAGGACTAAAGCGGGGTAAAAAGTTTTTTCGATCTAGAATCAATTCACGTATTCCTGCCGCTGAACGGGGTTACAAACCGCGCCCAGCCTGAGATTGGAATTTGTGACTGAGATTGTGACGGGGCTTGTGACTGAGTTCGTGACGAAAAACCCCCCTACCCCCCTTATCAGGGGGGCTTTTTGATCGAGTTCGGTTTAAGCCCCCCTGACAAGGGGGGT
>CANDYP010000006.1 GCA_947425005.1 Rickettsiales bacterium
TAGTAAGAGGTTGGGACTAGAAACCCCCCTACCCCCCTTATCAGGGGGGCGTTCACCGAGCTCGATCAAAGCCCCCCTGATAAGGGGGGGAGGGGGGTTTCTCGTCCCGAATTCAAACCCTCTAAATCTTCATCGGCAAAATCACCATGTTCGAACCCTTTACATGCAGACGTCTTTGCATGATGTATGGCACGTGGTTGTACAAGATTTGCGTGAAAATATTTTCATTGTCGAAAATAAATTTTGTGCCGAAGAAAACCACGTTGGGATAATCTTTGCTCACTCGATCCGTCAACTGCGTTAACTTCTCTACGATGTCGGTGTCATAACCCACGTAAGCCTTGGCAAAGCGCCCGTTCGCATTGCAATAATTTTTGTATTTACGCAAAGCCGCTTTGGTTTTGCGGCGCATTTCACGCCATCTTTTTTCTTCGCGGAAAGTGTTGGAATCCACCTCGCCCACCGTGACAAAAATGAAGTTCTGAAAAATTCCAGGGAATAATTTTTTGATTTGAAGCAGGCAATTCATGCCGCTGCCGAAGGTTTGATCAACGATGATTGCCGCGGTCGGAACGCTCTTGTCGATCACCTGCTCTTCCAATGTTGGCGCGATATTTTCGTAGTCGAAAAATTGTGATTCGGTTTGCGCCAAACGCATTTTGAAATCGAGGTAGAGATGTTTAATTTTCCAGCCCACTGCAATGAAGATTGAAGTGATGACCAACGTTACCCAACCGCCTTCGTAAAATTTTTCGAAAATTGTAATGATTAGAATCGCAAAACAGAGTGCGAAGCCAACCATGGCCACGACTAATTTTCGCTTCCAATCCGGCTTTCTTCTGCGGTTGCGGAACCAGTAAATACTAAGGCCCAGCAGCGACATTGAAAAAGTAATGAAGACGTTAATCGAATAAAGCACTACCAAAACATGCACCGAACCGCCGGTGATGAGCAAGGTCAAAACCGCTGACACCGCCATGAATAAGATGCCGTTTTTCACCACCAGGCGACTGGAAAGTGAGCTGAAAGATTTTGGCATCCACTCGTCATTGGCCATGTTGGCGACAACACTAGGGCCGGCCAAAAATCCTGAATTAGCAGCAACCAAAAGCAATCCGGCTTCAAGCGCCAAAAAAATTGGCACCACTGCGCTACCGATCTCAAACTCTCCGATTTTCCAATTTTCAGTAATGGTGTAGAAAACTGTCGCGTTCAAGGTTTGGCCGTCAACTTTTGCAACATCCCACAGCAGATAAAGTAAGATGATGCCCGCCGCCATGAAGGCCAAAGAGACCGCCACGATGAACATTGTAAATTTGGCGGTTTTAACTCGGGGCTCAGCCAAAGCGTGCACGTTATTTGAGACCGCTTCCAATCCGGTGTAAGTACCTCCACCCATCGAGAAGGCTTTTAAAAATAGTGAAATTACAAAAACCAAACCAACCGAGCTGGTCATGTCGGAAGTTTCTTGCGCGGCCTTGGGAACTAGCTCCATCAAGCCGGAATGGTGAGTGAAAATGCCGTAAATAATCAGAAAAAAATGGGTGACGATGAAGCCCAAAAAAATCGGCATTAGAAATTTGATCGACTCTTTCATGCCGCGCAGATTGAGGATCGCCAACAGTCCGACACAAATTATTGCCATCACCAATTTTGCCTCTTGCCAATCGGGCGGCATAAAACTGAAAATGGCGTCAATGCCGCTGGCGACTGAGATCGCAATGGTTAGCACGTAATCAATGATCAAAGCCGAGCCCGAAACTAAGCCGGCATTACGCCCCAATAATCTTGTCGCCACGCGGTACCCGCCGCCGCCATTGGGAAATAATTCGATTACTTGAACGTAGGCGTAAGAGATGATGAAGACCGTGAAGGCGGTGGCGATTGCCAAATAAATTGCCAGATCTGCGTGGGTGCCAAGCGCCAAAAATGCTTCTTCCGGACCGTAACAAGAAGATGAAATTCCGTCAGCGCCTAACCCGATCCATGCCATGATGGCGACTAGAGAAATGTGCTTTCTAGTCTCTTTGTCAAAAGGATCGCGACGGTTGCCGATAAGGAAATTTCTGATCTTGCTAAGCATGATTTTTAGCTTTTGTCATTAGCTGCTCAATAAGTTCAGCTGATTTCTGGCCGCGGGGTTTTTCAATTCCTGATGAGACGTCGATCATTTTGGCGCCAGTTATTTTGACAGCGTCAGAAAAATTATTGACGTTTAGCCCGCCAGACAAAAACCAATCTCTGCGACTTCTAAATCCGAATAAAATTTTCCAATCAAAAGATTTTCCGGTACCGCCGGGAACTCCTTCAGCCGACACCGCTTTGCTGTCGAATAAAAATAAATCAGCCACTGCTTCAAAAGCTCTGACCTCTTTCAAGTCTTGTCTGTTGCCGATGCGGAAGGCTTTGATAATTTTTACTTTGGGGAAAATTTCTCTGATTTTTTGTAAAAATCCCGGAGTTTCAGTACCGTGAAATTGGAAATATTGCGGCGCTAAATTTTGGTGAACTTTTTTAATCACCTCCAAATCAGTATTGGCGAACACGGCCACTTTGGCAATTACCGGCGGAATTATTTTAGCAATTTCCCCCGCTTTTTCCGGAGTGACGTAACGCACGGATTTTGGACAAAAAACAAAACCAATAAAATCAGCTTGCGCAGCGATGGCCGCAGCAACTGATTGTTGGTCACTAAAACCACACAATTTTACTTTCATATTTTTCTAGGAACTAATTTTGGGAAACTAAAGGTCTAAAGTTTAAATCCGGGAGGAAGGGGAATATTGCCAGTAACTGATTTGATTGAATCGGCAGAACCGTTATCCGCTTTTTGTTTGGCGTCGTTAAAAGCGGCAACGATTAGATCTTCAAGAACTTCTTTTTCGTCTTTGCTGATCAACGCGTCGTCGATCAAAATTTTCTTAGCCACGCCTGCACCAGTAATTACAACCTTGACCACACCACCGCCGGCAGAACCTTCGAAATCACTATTTGCCAGGTCGTCTTGAATCTTCTGCATCTTTTTTTGCACTTCTTGCGCTTGGCGCATGAGAGATTTTATGTCCATGTTTTTGAAATTGATTTGGGGATTATTTTTTGCTGAAAACTTTGTTGGAAATTCCGGCTATTTTGTAACGCAGAATCTGATTAATTCTTTTTAAGTATCCCGCTTTGTCAACGCTTTCCTTGGCGAAAAGCGGGTACTCAAAATTTTTATAACCCCGAACTTCCACGAACAATGTTCCGACCTTATCGCCCTTAGCAATTGGGGCGTAGAGAGGCTCTTTGTATTTCACTTTTACACTGACATTATCCGAAGATTTTTCGTGCGGAATATTAAAAGAAACTTCCCGATTCGTCACAACCTCCACTTGTGATTTTGTGCCCAACCAAGTCGACATCTTTGCCACTTCCTGATCTTTGTGAAAAAGAGTTAATTTGTTGAAATTGTTGAAACCGTAATCGAGCAATTCCGTAACAATTGCCGCCCTTTTTTTCGGAGTTGGAGCCTTGTTAACCACCGCAATCAGCCTTCTGTCGTCACGTTTTACCGCACCTAAAACGCCGTAACCTCCAGCGTCGGTGTGACCGGTTTTACCGCCCAACACCCCGTCGTAACTGCCTTTGATTAAAGGGTTGCGATTGCGCTGAGTGATCTTGTGGTAGGTGAATTCTTGAATGCCCAAATAATGCGAATATTGCGGAAAGTCCTGGTAGATTCTGGTGGTCAGAGTGGCGAGATCCCGCACACTCATGTAGTGGCCCTCTTCGAAAAGCCCGTGGGGATTTCTAAAATGGCTGTTAGTCAGCCCCAGCTCTTGCGCCTTCGTGTTCATTAAATTGACAAAATTATCGAAGCCGCCGGCGGTCGTTTCGGCCAAGGCAATTGCCGCATCATTCCCCGAGACTGCCAGCAGGCCTTGCAGCAATTCGTCAATCGTCACAATGTCGCCGTAATTTAAAAACATGCTGGAGCCCGATTTGCGCCAAGCATCTTTGCCAATCAGACATTGATTGTTGACGCCCACTTTGCCCAACCTGATTTGATCAAAAACTACGTAAGCCGTCATTACTTTCGTCATTGACGAAGGCGGGATGCGCGCGTCAGGATTCTTGGAAAGCAAGACTTCACCGGTGTCAGGGTCAATCAAAAAATAAAATTGCGCCTCTTGCAGAGCGCCGAAGACCGTCGCTGATTTTGCCGGCAATTGCGCTTGCAACTTCACCGGTAATTCTGCCGGCAATTTTACAGGCAAATTTGTCGAGCTTTTACTTTGTAAGACTGACTTCGCTGATTTGTGTGGAACTGATTTTGCTAGTTCTTTTTTTTTCGAAACTGACTTCGTTGATTTTTTTGAGACTGATTTTGCTGACTCTTTTTTTTGTGGAACCAGCTTCACCACTTCTTTTTTTCCCAGTTTTTTTTCCGGCACCAACCTTACTGGCTCTAGCGACCATTTTTTGTACGGAACCGGCTTCGCCAGATCTTCAAAATCTTTTGTTTGCAAGGGGGCTTTTTTTTGCGAGGGGGCTTTCGTTTGCGAAGCGGCCTCAAGCTGCAACGCAGTCAACAAAAAAACCGAACAGATTAAAATGGGAAAAAATTTCATGATTTAGGGATTCGTCTTGAGTAGCGTGCCGGCCTGCGGCGGAGCCATTACAGTGGGCGGAGTTGCGATTGGAGTTTTAACGGCCGACGTTGCGGCAGCTGATTTTGCCGCAACAGCGTCACTATTTTTTTTAGCCTTTTCTTTGGCGGCCTTTGCCTCTGCAGCTTTTTTCAAAGATTTCGCCTTCTCTTCGTCTTCCAACTCCAGCGCCTCTTCTCCGAAAATTTTAATCATTTTTAATTTTCTTTTGATTTGCTTTTGCTCTGCGATTAGAGCCTCACTGTCTTCAAGGTCATTTTCACTTCTTGAATTGTTGATTTGATCCACATTTTTCTGCAGCAACTTTTTACTAACCAAAAGATATTCTTTCTCCAACATTCCCGTCTTCACCCCGTAAGCGTCTTGTTCCGGGACTTCAATCGCGTCAAACTCATCACCAATTTTTCTGAAAGGAACATTAATTGGAGCGCGGTAAGGATTGTCAAAAATACTTCCCATTTGGCTTGGCGCCTGATTGCGCGCATCTGCATCTTGTAAAAAAACCTGCGACAGCGCTCCTTCGAAATTGGAATACTGTTCTAAATCCGCCCCCAAATTATTATTTGCGTAGCGAAAATCGCGCTCTATTGGCGCGGTAAATTCTAGCTTTTCTTGAGGAAATTGTGCTTGGGGTGGCAGGCGATCTAGCCTTACTCTCTCAACTTCTTTGCCGTATTTTTGGTTAAAAGTTTTGTTAACCGTATCCTCGTCAGACTTGCAGGAAGCAAGACAAAACAGCGCCACAATCAGCGCTATTTTGCTAATAAAAATAAAGGAGAAGCCTCGCAGTTTCATGCTATTTGTTTTTGACCAGGATCGCGTCACGACCGGAATTTTTAACTTTGCTCATTACAACTTTAGCCTTGGCGCTGCTTGCGAATGGCCCGAGCAAAACGCGGTAGATTGTTTTGTCGCCAGCCTCTCCTTCTTCAATTCGGCCTTTGTAAAATTTTTGTGTGGCGCCCAAAACTTGCTTGGCACTTTCTTCGTTTGAGAACGAGCCCACCTGCACAAAAATTCCTTTTTGCTTAGATTTGGAAACCACGATTTCTTTGCCCGACTTCTTAAGCGGCGGCTGTTCCAGAACCTTCAATTTCATCTTGCCGCCTTTGGCTTTTTTATTCTGAGCGGAATCTGACAAGTCGTATTCAATCTCCTGATCTTTGTCGCCAACTGCACCAACTGAAGTCGTTGAATCGGCTGGCTCATTTCCCGGTTCATTTTTAACCAAATTAAAATTTGAAGGTTTTTGACCAGGCTCCGCTTGCAAAGTGTCTTTGATTGTTTGTGCCGTTGATTGGTCGACGCTGGCTCTTTCTTGCGACGTCGCAGATTGATTTTGCGAAAGATCTCTTTGCTGAAATTGTGAAGAAGATTCTTGAAGCGGTATTCTGCCTTGAGACTCTAGGATTCTGGCGTTTAATTCCGGAACTCGAGTACGCACGTCGCGCGACTGGCCTTGCAGATTAACAATGCGAATTACCGGCGCTTCGCTTTCTGCCTTGAGGCAGGAGGTGGCAAATAAACTTAAGAGAATGGCAAAGTTTTTAAGGAAATCTCGAGAACAAATTCTGGCCATTTTTGCTGAGGTTTTATTTTGAAATTCTGAGAAATTTTGAGAGGGGAAGAAGTCGCGAAAACTAATTTGTAGCCGGCAAAAAGACAACGAATAAAAACTCATTCACCGCACAATTACGAGGGACAAAAAAACCGCCAAAACTGAATTTTGCACGATCGTGCACTTTTGGTCTGGATATTGGTCTCGATATTGGTCTTGATTCTGGTCATATTTTTGATTTGAGCCTCTAATATCAAGCCTGTAGACCAGGTACAATTTTCAACAAATTTTACTTTTTTTCTGAGGCCTTTTTGGCGTTTTCATCATTTTGACGAATATTTGCACCATCTTTTTTTGGAGCAAAATCCTCCTCATCGTCGAACAAAATTCTACTCGCAGCACCTTGCAAATCTTCGTATTGTTTGCTTTTCAAACTCCACAAAAAAGCTGCCAATCCAAGCAGGGCAGTTGCAAGCGCGATTGGGATTAAAAAAATTAAGACTGACATTTTGAATTAATGCGAAGTGAGTTAAACAAAACTAGCAGCGAAGATGACGACATTGCAATGGCCGCGATCAAAGGCACGACGTGGCCGGAGATGGCGTAGGGCACGGCGATTAAATTGTAAATCAAGGCAATCCATAAATTTTGTTTCATCAAATTAATTGCCTTCGCGGAAGAATTTAACAGCTCAATTATTGGCATTAATTTTTGTCCCTGAATCACCACGTCAGCAATATTTTGTGAGATGTCGGAGGCTTTTGAAAAAGAAATTGAAACATCGGCCAAAGCCAGAGCCGGCGCGTCGTTGAGACCATCGCCAATCATTACAAATTTTTTATTTTCGGCTTTTAATTTTTCTAAAAATTGCACTTTTGCAATCGGAGTTTGCTCAAAATAAAATTCCGCCAGCTCCAATTTTTGCGCAACATTGCGCACTGAATTTTCAGAATCTCCCGACAGTAAAATTATTTTTTTGCCCATTTTCTGAAGCTGCGCCACCACGCTGGCAGCGTCCTCTTTCAAAGAGTCTTCGAATAAAAATACCCACTCCTCGTCGCCAAATTTCAGGAAGCAGCTGAGGAAATTTTCTGGAATTTCGAAATCGTTTTTAACGCCACAAAAATCTTTCCGCCCTAATCTTAAAATTTTATTTTGAAAAATGGCTTCTAGTCCGAAGCCTTGATTTTCCTGGACTTGCAACTCTTCCAAATCTCCGTCATAACTTTTGGAGATCGCCTGCGCGATTGGATGACGACTGTGTTTTGCCAGACTCGCCGCCAACTTAAAATAAACCCTCGAACCAAGCCATTCTCGGTCTAGCCCCCCTGACAAGGGGGGTAGGGGGGTTTGTTGAGCAGAACTCCGACTAATCTCGAATAAATCTGAGTTTGGCACCAGAAACCCCCCTACCCCCCTTATCAGGGGGGCTAGACCGAGTGCCTTTATTGGGTGGGCGCTGTATGAGTTTGAGTTTAATATTTTGATTTCCACCAACCTCGGCGCCCCCACCGTCAAACTCCCCGTTTTGTCAAACACCACCACCTCAGTTCCGCGCAGCTTTTCCAAGGCCTCGCCCGATTTCACCAGAATTCCTTTTTTAATAAAATTCGAAATCACAATCGTTTGCACAATCGGCACAGCCAATGCCAGAGCGCACGGACAGGTGATAATCAAAACTGCTGTTGCATTCATCAAAGCGATTTCCCAACCCGATTTCAGCCACAATAAAAACGTGGCGAGCGCTACCAAATGCACAGCCGGCGTGTAAAATTTCGCCAAATAATCGCTGATTCGAATGTAGTGAATTTTTTTATTTTCGGCCTCCTCGCTCAAACGAATTATTTCCGCGAGCAAACTATTTTGTGCCGATTTAGTGATTTTTATTTTAAGCGGCGCAGTCGTGTTAATCGTGCCAGCAAAGACTTCGGCGCCTGTCGCAATTTTCTTCGGCAAAGTTTCACCGGTAATTAATGAAGTGTCGATTTCACTTTCGCCTTCAATCACAACGCCATCCGCCGCGATTTTTTCGCCAACCGCCACAATTAAAATCATTCCCTCACGCAATTGTTTTGCCGGCAAAATTTTGATTTTGGAATTTTCTTCGACGCGACCAAAACTAGCCGCGAGCATTGTAAACTCTGAAGCGATGGCGAAGGCTTTTTTGCGCGCTTTTAAATCTAGGTAACGACCAATCAGTAAAAAGAAAATCAGCATCACCGCCGAGTCAAAGTAGACGTGGGTCGCGCCTCTAAAAGTTTCGAGTAAGCTGACGACGCAGGCCAAAAAAATCGCAATCGAAATTGCCAGGTCCATGTTGGGATAGCCCTGCCTGATTGACTTCCAAGCCGATGAAAAAAATGGTCGCGCCGAAAAAATAATCACCGGCAGCGCGATGAGAGAGGAAAAAAAATGCAGCAAATTTCTGGTATTCGCGCCCATGTCGATCGCATCCGAAAACCACAAAGAGAAAGAGAAAAGCATGACGTTGCCGGCTCCGAAACCAGCCACGGCAAGGGCGCGCAGAATGGTGTCGTTGTATTTTTTTTCAGCGGAATTCAAAACTTCTTCATCAAAAGGCAAAAGTTTGTAGCCAATATCGTGGATCAAATGCACCAGCTCATTGCCGGTTTTTGCCCCGCCGCGCCACTGCAAAAATAAAGTTTTTTTAGAAAGATTAATGCGCGCCTTCAGCACATTTTTTTGTTTTTTGAGAATGCTCTCAATCAGCCAAACACAGGCCGCGCAGTGCATTCCTTGCACCATCAATGACAGGGAGTTTGAGTCATCCGGCTCACAAAAAATAAATTCTGAAATATCAACCGCCTCAACTGTTTCCGGTTTGATTTTTCCAACGCCGGAATCCAATTCGCGTCTTTTGTAATAACTTTCAAAACCCAGTTTGTTGATGATTTTGTAGGCCGCCGAGCATCCAGCGCAGCAAAAATCTTCTTCGATTTTTTTAGTGTCTTCGCCGCAATGTCGACAAGGTTTAATCATTGTACAACGTAACGTTTAGTTTCTTGAAAGCTGTCTTCAGCCTTGGTGGCGTTGACCTTAAACTCCCACTGACCTCGCAGCGGAAAATTAATTTTCGCCACATATTCGCCATTTTTAAATTCTAACTTTTGCGAAAAATCAAAACCCTCCTGGGTTGGACGCCTGAAATAAGCGGTCACTTCGACATCGGAAATTTTTTGGTGATTTTTATTTTGCACAAAAACTCGTAAATCGCCCGTGCCATTTCCCAAATTTTTGTAAGAAATTTTCATCTGCCAGCCCAACTCTTTTTGTTTTTTTTCGTCAGCCAAAATTTGATTGTAATGCAGGCCTTTATGGTAGGAATCTTCAGTCACCACGCCACTCCACGTCTTCTTCGAAATGTAAATGTAAAAAATATTAACCGCAAAAATCACCGCAAAAAATACGAAAAAAAAGTAAGGAATTTTTGATTTTTTTGCCGGCAATTTTTCTGTCACTGAAATTATTTTTTGGATTGATCTGGTCTTGCGGAAGCGCCCCGCGCCTGGTGAATTCTTTTTAAGCAGAATTTTAAATCGGAGACAATGTTTTTAAAATCAGCGTCTTTGATTTCTCTTTTGGCGATCAAAACGTAGTCGTGATGATTTTTAACATGCGCCGAATACAAAGCACGGAAAGCTTCGCGCAGCCTTCTTTTGGCCAGATTACGCACTACGGCAGATTTGCTGACGGTCTTTGCCACAGTGTAACCGACGCGACAAAAATCTTTGGCGTTTTGACCTTTGACTAAATTTTGGTAGTAGAATTGCGAGGTGGGAAGAGAGATGAGGAGGACAGTTTTGGAATGAAATTTCTGACCTTGTTTACCGATTTTTTGAAACTCTGCGGATTTTTTGATTTGGAGGATTTTGAGGGACATGTTTGGGGCGGTGAGTGAGAGATCGTTACAAGAAACCCCCCTACCCCCCTTATCAGGGGGGGCTTTAACCGAACTCGATCAAAGCCCCCCCCTGATAAGGTGGGGTAGGGGGGGGTTCTCGTCACAAATTCATCACACTGACAAAGAAGCGCGACCTTTTAGACGACGGCGAGCTAAAACTTTACGGCCACCGACAGTTGCCATTCTAGATCTGAAGCCATGTCTTCTTTTGCGCACTATTTTGCTTGGCTGCCAAGTTCTTTTCATAAATTACCTAAAGATTTGAATTTTTTTTGCTGATTTTTCTGATTTTCCCGAGAGGTCATCCAACGAGGCGGCGCAAGTTAGAAGGCCACCTTTTTAAATGCAATAAACTATTTCCTTGTCGGTGTTTTTGTCGGGTTCTTTGTGGGGCGATTTTTCTCGTCAACCATGACCACAGTTGGCTTAAATTTTTTAGCTTCTTCCTCGCTCATCGAAGCGTAAGAAATAATAATTACCTGATCCCCAACTTGCACCAAACGCGCCGCGGCACCATTCACTTGAATCGCACCCGAGCCGGCTTTGGCTGGGATTGTGTAAGTTGTAAAACGTTGGCCATTACTGATGTTGAGTACGTCAACTTTTTCGTGAACCAGAATTCCCGCAGCCTTGAGAAGGTTGGTATCAACCGAGATTGAGCCTTCGTAATGAAGGTCGGCCATCGTAATAGTGGCGCGATGAATTTTAGCTTTGAGAAGAGTGAGTTGCATTATTTGAGATTTTTTAGGACTTAGGCAAAGCGAGTATCGCTTTGAAATTGTTTGACTATGTCGGGATTGACAAGGGTTGAAATATCTCCGAGCTCTTCTTCACCTGCAATAATTTTTTTCAAGATGCGGCGCATGATTTTGCCGGAGCGGGTTTTGGGGAGGTCGGAAACAAGGTAGATTTTTTCTGGGCGGGCGATGGCGCCGATTTCTTTTTGGATTATTTCGGCGATTTCTTTTTCTAAATTTTCTGCAGCGAATTTTGTAATTACGAAAGCGTAAATCGCCTCGCCTTTGATCTCGTGCGGCACGCCAATCACCGCCGATTCCGCAACGGCGTCGTGCGAATTAATCGCGTTTTCGATTTCAGCCGTGCCGAGGCGGTGGCCGGAAACTTTAATTACGTCGTCGGTGCGACCGATGATTCTGTAGAGCCCGCCTTCATTTTGAAAAGCGCCGTCGCCGGCAAAATAATAGTTGGGAAATTGTTCGTAGTAAGTTTTGAAGAATTTTTCTGAATCACCCCAAACGCCGCGAGCCATTGCGGGCCATGGTTGCGCTAGGCAGAGATTGCCGATTTTATTTTTTTCTAAAATTTTATTTCCGGCGTCGTCGAATAAAACCGGCACGATTCCCGGCAAAGGCTGTCCAGCGTGAGCGGGCTTGCTGTCTGTGACGCCGGCGAGAGACGAAATTAAAATCCCGCCAGTTTCGGTTTGCCACCAAGTGTCGACAATTGAGCATTTTTTCTTGCCCACCTTTTCAAAATACCACTGCCAAGCCTCTTCGTTAATGGGCTCACCGACACTGCCCAAAGTTTTTAGCGAGGATAAATCGTGGCCTTCGACAAACTGATCACCCTTTTGCATTAGGGCGCGGATCGCGGTGGGGGCGGTGTAAAAAATATTAACCTTGTGCTTTTCGATCACTTCCCAAAAGCGTGCTGGCGTTGGGTGCGTGGGGATTCCTTCAAACATTAAAATCGTCGCACCAACCAGAAGCGGGCCGTAAACTAAATAGCTGTGACCCGTGATCCAGCCAATATCGGCGGTGCAGAAATGGATGTCGCCTGGTTGATATTGAAAGACGTTTTGGAAGGAATATCCGGCGTAAACCATGTAGCCGCCGGTAGTGTGTAGAATGCCTTTGGGCTTGCCGGTGGAGCCTGAGGTGTAGAGGATGAAGAGCGGGTCTTCGGCGTCGCAGATTTCGGCTTGATGGGTGGTTGAGTGTTTGGCGATTTCGTCTTGCCAGAGAAAATAGCCTAAACTGCTATTTTCGGCAGTCGCAATCTCGCTGTCCCCTCTTTTGTAAACAATTATTGATTCAATCGAGTCACACTGCGCAACCGCCTCCTGCGCGATCTCAAGCAGTTCAATTTTTTTATCGCCGCGGAAAAGTAAGTCAGAAGTAATTAACATTTTCGCACCGCAATCGCGGATTCTGTCCGCCAAAGATTTAGCAGAAAATCCCGCGAAGACAACGCAGTGAACGGCGCCGATCCGCGCGCAGGCTAGCATCGCGATCACACTTTGCGGAATCATCGGCATGTAAATGCAGACGCGGTCGCCTTTCTTGACACCGCACGCGAGCAATAAATTAGCTAATTGACAGGTTTGCTCGTGCAACTCGCGGTAAGTTAATTTTTGATTTTTTTCTTGGAGGCAGTTGGATTCCCAGATGATCGCCGTCTTGTCACCGAGCTGCGCCAAATGCCGATCCAGACAGTTGTAAGAAATATTGGTTTTGCCATTTTTAAACCACTCGATTTGCCCTTGCGACAAATTGCAATTCATCACTTCCGACCACTTTTCAAACCAGACAAAGTTTTTGGCAATGTCGCTCCAGAATTTTTTGGGATCAGCTATGGATGCTTGATATTGCTGGGCGTAATCTGATTTTGATTTGATGTGGAACATGACAACAAGGCGTTAAATGTTGCGCAAAAATTTTCGTGCTAATTCGAATAAATCCACCACCGCGTCACGAATTTTGGCGTCGAAACCGATATTTTTTTTGGCCCACTCCGCAACCCAAGGACGCGCCAGATCCCAAATATTAAGCTCGGGATCAAGCGTTACACCCACGCCCTCGACCAGTAACAGAGTTTTTTGCAACAGCAGCAGTTCAGGGCGCGTTACCATTTTGTAGTCGCGAGTCATGGTGATTAGGTTACTCAGAAGCTTGGCGACGGAAACATCTTTGACATTTGAACCCACAATCGTCTCGCCAATTTTGCGGCAGGATAATGCAAGATTGTCAACTTTAGTGTCCGGTGGCACGAGGCCGGCATCGATGTGAATCTGCGCCACTCTTTGGTAATCCTTGTGCAAAAATCCAATCAGAATCTCAGCGACGGCAAGGCGAGTTTTTTTGTCGATTCTGCCCACGATACCAAAATCAACTACGCCGATGTCGCCATTTTTTAGCAAAAATAAATTTCCCGGATGCATGTCGGCGTGGAAAAATCCGTGAACGTAAACTTGCGTGAAGTAGCTAATTACCAGGTTTTGCGCGATTTGCTTTTTGTCGAAAGCAGAGTTTGCAATCGCCTCTTTGTTGGAGAATGGAATGCCCTCGAGCCATTCCAGAACCAAAATTTTTGAAGTAGAAAATTTCCAAAAAATTTCTGGCACGTAGAAACCTTTGACCTCGCTTAGATCTTCCTTAAGGCGCGAGGCGTTGGCCGCTTCGTGCAAAAGATCGAGTTCGCTTTTTGATACTTCGCTCAAAAGATCAGCAATATCAGTAAGGCTTTTGGCAAGAAATTTTGAGAAAATGGCTAAGAATTTAATGGAGAGCTTAAGAGTGGCAATGTCGCGCGCTATAATCTGCGCAATTTGCGGACGCAGGATTTTTACCGCAACGACTTTTCCATCTTTTAATTTGGCTTTGTGAACTTGAGCAATTGAGGCGGAGGCGACAGCGTTAAAATCAAAATCAGAGAAAATTTCAGAGAAGTTTTTGCCGAATTCTTGGTTTAAAGTTTTTTTTAGATTTGAGTCAGAGCAAGGCTTCAAGCGGTCTTGGAAGGCTGATAAGGTTGTCGCTAATTTTGGACCAACGAGGTCTGGGCGAACGGACAGCATTTGCCCGAGTTTAATAAAAGGCGGCCCAGAGAATTTTAAAAAATAGTAGACTGCGACTTCTTTGCGGAATGGGTAAAGAGCTGAAGAAGCTAAAAATAAACCGAGTAATCTAATAAGATTTAGCACAATAGGTTTTTGGAAGAGGGTCTTTTGCTGGGAGTTACTTGTTTAAATCAATGGAAGAGGATCCTTGAGAAGGAATGGCGCTGCTGCCGGCCTGATGTAAATCAACTTTGATTTTGGTCAAATCTACATCGACCCCTGCAAAGCTGAATAGCTTGTTTAGAAGTTGAGATATGATGTTTAAGATGTTAGTCGAAACCTCTTGGACTCTTGATACTATTAGCTTGAAAGCGTTAGCTGCTTCAGGAGACATCTTCAATATTACGACTACGTCGTCAACCGTGATGATGTTTAACAGCAACATGACGAACATGAGCGAGAAAGCTGTAGAAGCAAATAAAATAACGCTTCTCAGCGTGAAGAAGGAGAGTAGTTCGGTCATAAATGCAGAAGTTTTGAGATGTATCTTGTTGAGCTTTTGGAGGAATGGGAGTCTTAAAATCCAATGACTAACTATCAAGAAAATAGAATCCGGAAAGTGGTGTTGATCTTTCTTTGCTCGGAAAATAACGCGTCACTATTCTTTAATTACGAACTTGGTCTCATCAATAATTTGCTTCACGACCTCTCTTTGAGTAATCGGCTTATTCAGACATTCTCCGTAATACATGCGCGGCGTCACGGGACGGGCGTTGTAATTCTGCTCGATTAAATGAGCAAAGGTCATGTCATAAATTTTTTCTTGCCTAGAAGTGATCTTAAAAAATATTTTTTTATCACTATTCACGCAGTATTTATTTTGCTTTAACAATTCGAGCAGAAGGCCTGATTCGGCCTTGCTCATCTTGGGATGAGCTTCGTCTTTTTTTGAGGTTTGATTAGCTAGCAAATAATCTTCGCTAACAAAAAAAGTGAAGGCATTTTTATTGGATGGACCATGCAGGGTAACGCGTCCATATTGGGAGTGATCCGCAGCGCAGGAGGTTATGAACAATAAAAAAAGCAGGGATACTGAGATCAGCCTGCTTTTTTTATTGCTACCAAAAGTCTGATAAAAACTAAGAATTTGCATCTGCAGAATTGCCTTCAGCGATGCCAGATTTAACGAGAAAATCTAGTCTCTCTTTAATTCTAGAAGCTTTGCCCGTGAGTTTTCTTAGGTAGTAGAGTTTGGCTCTGCGCACAACGCCTTGCTTCAAAATTTCAACACTAACTAGAAGCGGGGAATAAACGGTAAATTTTCTTTCAACTCCGATTCCACTGCTAATTTTTCTAACTGTAAAAGTGGCTGCATAGTTTGAAATGCTTTTGCTTGTGGCAATTACGATGCCATTGAAAGCTTGGATTCTGGTATTGGCACCTTCGGTAATTTTATATTTTACACTAACGGTATCTCCAACTTTAAAGCTGGATAACTCTCCACCTCTAGCCTCTTTAATTCTCTTAACTTGCTCTTGAGCAAAATTTGAAAGCACGTTTTTCATTAAATTCTCCTTGTTTAAAAATCTTTTAGGCTTTTTTAGCCACCTTTTCTTGCAATACGGCTGGAACAGCAACTCTATCAACTAGCTCTACCACTGCCATTGGAGCTTTATCTCCAGTTCTAAATCCGAATTTTAAAATTCTGACATAGCCACCATTTCTGGCGGCAACTCTTGGGCCAATATCTTTGAAAAGCTTATCAATAATTTCTTGATTACCTAAGATTGAAATGGCCAAACGACGATTCGCTAAAGTGTCGTCTTTTGACAAAGATAAGATCTTTTCAACAAATGGCCTCAAATCCTTCGCCTTAGGTAAAGTGGTTTTGATTAGTTCGTGCTGCAAAAGAGCAATTGATAAATTGCGGAATAAGGCCTTTCTATGGGCGCTATTTCTACCTAATTGTCTTCCTTTAATTCCGTGTCTCATTGTTTAAAACCATTTAACTATTGCTGTTATGTATAGGGACAGAGTCGATTAAAACTCTTTATTTTTTAGCTTCAGAAGCTCTTCTAAATTTTTTGGTGGCCAGTTGGTAAGCTTCATACCGAAGCCAAGCCCCATGGCTTTTAAATTTTCCTTTAGTTCATTAAGAGACTTTCTACCGAAGTTGGCAGTTTTTAACATTTCCGCTTCTGATTTAGAGACTAGATCACCAACATAAATAATATTCTCATTTTTCAAACAGTTGTACGACCTGACGGAAAGCTCCAACTCATCAATTGTTTTAAGTAAGTTTTTATTAAACTCCGGCTCAAGGTTAATTTCCTTGCGAGCGGTAGTCTCTAATTTACTAACGTCAAAATTAATAAAAACCTGCAACTGCTCTTGCAAAATTTTTGCAGCTACTCCAAGGGCATCTTGAGGGATGATGGTGCCGTTGGTGTGAATTTCTAGAATCAATTTATCAAAGTCAGTAATCTGACCTACGCGAGCATTTTCAACTCTGTATGCAACTCTGCTGACCGGACTAAAAACTGCATCAATCATAATTGCACCAACGCCACGCTCATTCTTTTTACCTTGCTCGGCAACTACGTAACCCTTACCGCACTCCACATACATTTGGATGTCGATTTTTGCACCCTTGCTTAAGGTACAAACAACGAGATCTTTGTTAGCAATTTCGACACCCGCAGGAGTCTCTATGGATCCAGCATAAACTTGACCAACTTTATTGGTAGAAAGCTTAAGTATGCACGGCGATGAATCAGTTTTTGTGATCGCAAGAGATTTTATGTTCATGATAATATCCTGCAGATCCTCCCTTACCCCATCAATTGAGCTATACTCATGAAGAACTCCATCAATTTTGATAGAGGTAACGGCGAAGCCGGCAATCGAAGAAAGTAAAACCCTTCTGAGGGCGTTTCCTAAAGTGTCACCAAATCCTCTTTCAAAAGGCTCAAGAACGATAATAGATTTTCTGATATTATCATAACCCTCCTTAACAACAACAGAACTAGGTTTTGTAAGTAGCTGCCAACTTTCTTTTAAGATCGCCATATTTTTGATTTAAGGTTACTTTAATAAATGCAATAAATGATCAACTAGACTCTTCTTCTTTTTGCTGGTCTGCAGCCATTGTGGGGATGGTAGGTGTTGTCCACAATCATAGTAACACTAATACCGGACGCTTGGATGGCTCTAAGAGAAGCCTCTCTCCCGACTCCTGGACCTTTGATTTCGACTACCGCAGATTGCAGACCATATTCTTTTGCGGCATCCACTGCATTCTGAGTAGCAATTTGAGCGGCGTAAGGAGTGGCCTTTCTAGATCCTTTAAAGCCATGCTTGCCAGCAGAGGACCAACAAATGATGTTGCCCTGCAAATCTGCGATGGAGATAATTGTGTTATTGAAACTGGCATATACATGCACTACACCGTTTAAGATATTTTTCTTTTTCTTACTGGTAGTTTTTTTTCCACTATACTTGGTCATTTTTAAAAAAATTAGAAATTATTTAGTCACCTTCTTCTTGCCGGCAATAGCGACACCCCTGCCCTTACGAGTTCTTGCGTTAGTATGAGTTCTTTGCCCCCTAACTGGCAACTTCTTCACATGCCTAATGCCTCTGTAACATCCAACATCAACCAGCCTCTTGATATCAGAAGAAATTTTTCTTCTAAGATCGCCTTCAAGAATAGGGTACTCCTTTTCAATCAAGGATCTTACTTGGGAAATCTTGTCTTCACTAACTTGGTGAGTTCTTAAAGTAAGATCGATTTTTAATTTTTGACAAATTTTTTGAGCAGTGGTCGTACCAACTCCGTAAATGTACGTCAACGATATGACAAATCTTTTGTCTTTTGGAATATTGACACCAGCAATTCTAGCCAAAACGGGACTCCTCTTGTTTAGTTATTATTTATAGATTTTGAAAAATTTTAAACGACTTCATCAGTTTATCGAAAACGAGGGGGACGCTTTTTATGGCGTCGATTGAACAAAGCAAGTCCTTTTTTCCATAATATCCGATCAACTCAGCAGTAGAATCATGATAAACTTTGAGCCTATTTTTTACGATAGACTCATTGTCATCTTCTCTACTTTCAAATTGAGTAGATTCGCAATTATCGCAAACTCCTTCTTTCTGAGGGAGCTTGAAATAACGGTTATAAACCGCACCACACTCCTTGCAGGAAAAGCGGCCAGAAATTCTTTTGATCAAAGCTTCCTCATCGACTTCAAAATTGAAAACGACATCAATTTTTTTATCGGAAGAAGAAAGCATAGAATCAAGCACTATGGCCTGATTCATATTTCTTGGAAAGCCATCAAGAATGAAGCCACATTGGCAATCTGTATTGGCAATTCTATTTTTAATAATATCTACCACTACTTCATCAGGAACCAACCCTCCACAATTCATATATGAATTAGCCAGATTTCCGATATCGCTTTGTCTCTCTACTTCCTTGCGCAAAAGCTCTCCAGTTGAAATAGCTGGAATCTTTAACTCCTTTGCAACCATTAGAGCCTGGGTGCCCTTGCCAGATCCTGGTGGGCCCAAAAAAATTATATTTATCATCACGCCCTCACCCTAACTCTTCTTTTTTTACTTCCTGAGCCATATTTGTTTGTAAATAAATGAGATTGAACCTGATTAATCAGATCCAAAACAACATTAACCATGATCAGAATTCCAGTACCTCCAATGTGAAGTGGAATTGAATACTGCGTTACCAAAATTTCTGGGGTAATGCAAACAAAGGTTAGGTAAACAGCGCCTATTAAAGTTAGGCGAGAAACAATTTTATCTAAATGAGCTGATGTGTTGCTTCCGGGCCTGACTCCAAGAATAAAACAATTACTTTTTTTCAAATTGGTGGCGACTTCTTCTGTGTTGAAAATGATCGAAGAATAAAAATAAGAAAAGAACAAAATTAAAGCTGCGAATAAGGACAGATAAAGTGGCCCACCTCTTCTAAGCATTGATATCAAAAAGTCGCCGTCAGTCCCCGTGAATTGAACTAGAGCTGACGGAAACATTAAAATCGAACTGGCAAAAATTGGAGGGATCACCCCAGAAATATTAATTTTTAGCGGCAAAAATGAGGAGTCACTCATACCAGAAGATTTCATCATCGCTCCATTTGGGTATTGAATCTTAATGCGCTTATGAGTTTTTTCAACGAAGCAAACAAGCATCAAAAAAGACACAAAAATTACAAAAAATAAAATAACCATAACCCAAGAATAAGCTCCTGTTCTCGAGAGATCAAAAACCTGCACAACAGTAGAAGGCAGCGAGGAAACTATGCCGATAAAAATAATTAGTGAAATTCCATTACCTATTCCAGAAGAAGTAATTTTTTCTCCAAACCACATCAACATCACAGTACCTCCAACCAAACTAATGCAAGTCGTCCATAAAAAAATTGAAGAATCAGAAATAAATGCATTTTGTTCGCCACTGGACAAGGCATAATAGACGCCCATGGATTGAAAAAATGCCAAAATAATGGTAAGATATCTTGTATATTGATTAATTTTAGCGCGTCCGTAGTCGCCTTCTTTTTTTAAAGCCTCCAGCCCTTTATACATAGAAGTTAAGAGCTGCATAATGATTGATGCGGTGATGTAAGGCATGATATTAAGCGCAAAGATGCTCATTCTCTGCAGAGCGCCTCCGGAAAATAGATTTACCATGCCAAAAATATTGGCGCCGCTACTTTCAAAAAACTTTTTTAAAACCTCAACATTGATACCAGGAATTGGAACGAATGTGCCAAATCTATAGATCAAAAGAATGACTATCGTGAATAAGATTCTTTTTTTTAACTCAGAATTTGAAGATAAAGATGACACAGTTTTGAAATCTCGCGAGTTATCTTGTTATCTAGATGGATGAAGTAAGTGAAAATTTAAGCAAAAACTTTTGCTTTTTCGGAGTAGCTATCTACAGCAATTTTGAAGCTTATTTTTGGAGCGGGATCTTTGCCCATAATTAGCTTAACCCTGGATTCTGCATTCTTAACCAAAGCAAGTTCTACCAACTTTTCTTTTGTAACGACAGCGAGACCGGGCTGTTGCTTGGCAACCGCACTGACTATATCTGTGACGGTAACTGTTTTATATTCTTTTTTTAAGACATTGACAAAGCCTCTCTTGGGAAGTCTCATGTGAACCGGCGTTTGACCACCCTCAAAACCTTTCACAGAATGATGACCAGTTCTAGCTTTTTGACCCTTTACACCACGACCAGATGTTTTTCCTTTGCCAGACCCAATACCGCGACCGACTCTGATGCGATCGTTTCTTTTGATTTTTGCTAACTTATTTAGAGAAATAGACATATGAATTAAGCTAATGATACTTTGATTACGTGCTGCACTTTCTTAACCATGCCAAGAACAGCTGAAGAGCAGGTAAGACTAGAAACGCCTCCGATACCTCTTAAGCCGAGACCTATCAAACTTCCTTTTTGTCTGTCGGTTAATTTTGATCCGCCTTTGGTTTGCGTAACAACAATTTTTTTATTTAGAAAAATATCTAACTGCATGAGGTTATTCGTTATTTGTGTTAAGAGCTAAATTTCTTCTTTTAACTATCTCAGAAATTTCTTTGGATCTTTTTTCCGCAATAAGCTTTGGAGAAGTCAAGGCTTTTAGAGCAACAAAAGTAGCTCCAACCATGTTGTAAGGGTTTGAGGTGCCAACTGATTTTGCAACTACATCATGGATTCCAGCACATTCAAAAATGGCGCGCATAGGACCCCCAGCAATCACGCCTGTACCAGCTGGAGCCGCCCTTAGGCAAACTTTGGCGGCGCAGAATCTCCCAAAGATGTCATGATGAATAGTCCTACCTTCTTTTAGAGCAATTTTTGTCATGGCCTTTTTTGCAGCTTCAAACGCTTTATTCTTAGCGTCAGAAACCTCAGTCGCATTTCCTTTTCCAAAGCCGACTCTACCATTTTTATCACCCACTACAACCAATGCCGCAAATGAAAGGTTTTTGCCACCTTTAACTGTTTTAGAAACTTTGTTGATCGATATCAGCCTTTCTATAATTTCTGAACTATTGTTTTTAGCTTGTTTTGACATCTGATTATTTTTTAAAAATTTAGAATGATAATCCCGCTTCTCGGCAGGCTTCGGCCATGGCCTTGACTCTGCCACTGTAAATGTAGGCCCCTTTATCGAACACAACTTCTTTAATATCACTCCTCAAGCATAGTTCAGCAAATTTTTTACCAACTAATTTTGCTTTTTCGATACCATTAAATTTTTTATCGTCCTCAAAGTTTGCGGTTGAAAAGGCGCACAACATTTTGCCTTCAGCTCCGATAAGTTGAGCGTAAAAATTTTTATTAGATCTAAAAACAACAATTCTCGGCCTAAGAGACTTATTTCTCTTAATGATGTTGTTTTTGACTCTGTATTTTCTTCTTTCGTAATTAGTAAGCATGTTACTTTTTCTTACCCTCTTTTCTTAAAATTTGTTTTCCAAAAATCTTTACGCCTTTACCCTTATAAGGCTCCGGCTTTCTAAAGGAAATAATTTCTGAAGCTACCTGGCCGACAAGAACTTTATCGTCGCCGGTTAAAACGATTAAATTTGGCTTTTCGAATGCAGCAATAATTCCTTTTGGAAGGGCGTAAAAAATCTCATGGCTATAACCAAGAGTCAGAGCCAATACTTCTTTTTCAACAGATGCTTTGTAACCAACTCCATTAATCTCAAGAACAGTTTTGAATGGCTCTTGCAAGCCACTAACAATGTTTTTAATATTACTTCTATCCATCCCGACAAACTTTGAAATATCTGACGGAGCGTTATCTTGAGCTGTTAACTTCACTAAACCCTCCTTGAACTCAACCTGCACGCCTGGACTGACTTTGTAAAATTTTTTGACCTTAGCACTATCAAAAGAAAGGACGTTTTTAGTGACGACCAGCTTAATAGTTTCAGGAATTTTAATCGGTAGCTTTCCTACTCTAGACATAACTCAGAACTATTATTATATTAAAAGATTTTTAGTAAAACTTCGCCACCAAGCTTTTTAACTCTTGCTTCGTGATCAGGAAGAATGCCTTGAGAGGTTGAAATAATAACCATCCCGAGACCATTTTTTACAGAAGGTATCTCTTTAGCACTGCAATAAACCCTTCTTCCTGGCTTTGAAATAGCTGATATTTCACTAACAACCGGGTTGGAATAGTGATATTTTAAATGAATGTCAAACCTCTCAATGGCAGCTATTTTTAGTTTGTTGTAGCTCAAAATAAAACCTTCGTCCTTTAATATTTTTAGAATACTTTCCCTTAAGGTAGAGACTGGGGAGCTAATTACAGCCCTTCTAGCTAAATAGCCGTTCCTAACTCTCGTGATCAAATCTGAAACTGGGTGATTAGAAAACATCTTTTATAAACTTATTTTTTATTATTAACAAATTATCTAGATAAAACTACCAACTAGATTTAACTAGGCCAGGGATCTGACCCCAAGATGCCAATTCTCTTAGAGCAATTCTTGACAACCCAAACTTTCTAAAATTTCCTCTTGGTCTTCCGCTAAGACTACACCTATTTCTGTATCTTACCTTAGAAGCATCTCTCGACATTTCTGATAATTTAATTTGAGCTACTAACCTCTCTTCGAATGGAAGAGTTAGATTTTTTGCAGCAGAAACCAATTTTAGTCTTTTTGCCTTCTGTAATTGAGATATATTCTTTCTCTTAAGATTTCTTCTAATGAGAGATTGCTTTGCCATATGTTTATTTAATTGGAAGATTGAGCTTTTTAAGTAAGTAGACAGCCTCTTCTTTTGTTTTGGCAGTGGTAATGATATTAATGTTCATGCCAAAAACTTTTAGTATGTTATCTAAGTCGACTTCTAGGAACACATTATGCTCTTTAATGCCAAAGCTATAATGGGAACTTTGATTGAATCCTTTCGCTGTCAACCCTCTAAAATCTTTTATTCTTGGGAGAGCGATATTTATAAGCTTATCAAAAAACTGATACATCTTTTCGCCTCTAAGAGTAACTCTGCACCCAATAGGCAAATCTTTCCTAAGCTTAAAAGTAGAGATCGCCTTACGAGATTTTGTTAGCACGGCCTTCTGACCAGCTATATTCGATACCTGGGTTGACAAATATGATAAAAATTTATTATCACTGTCAGCAGCCTTAATACCTACGTTGAGACTAATCATCTTTAACCTAGGAACCTCTAAGTCATTAGAATAAGAAAATTTCTTTTTTATATCAGAAATCGAATCTTTGTATAATTTTTCAGTTAATGTTTGCATCACTAAGTTAATCGATTTTTTTTCCAGATTTTTTTGAAACGCGATATTTTCTAGCAAAAACTTTAGCATCACCAGAATCTATAACAAATTTTACTTTTATTGCCTTATCATTTTCAACATGAGAAACGTTGGAAACGTGGATTGGTTTTTCAACCTTAACTATCTGTCCTGGAGTTGAAGATGTAGGCTTTTTATGAACCGTTGCCAAGTTTACGCCTTCCACTGTCACCTTGCTGTCGAGCGTGGAAATAATTTTGCCAACCTTCCCCTTGCTCGATCCCGCTATTACAATTACTTGATCATTTTTTTTAAATTTCTTAGCCATATCTTTTTATAAAACCTCCGAAGCTAGTGACGCAATTTTTAAAAAGTTCTTCTGCCTGACTTCCCTAGCAACTGGGCCAAAGACGCGAGTGGCTATAGGCTCCCCATCCTTATCAACAAGCACCAGCGCGTTATCGTCAAACTTGACAAAACTACCGTCACTTCTAACGATTTTGCTTTTTGTTCTAACGATAACTCCTTTGGCGACTGATCCCTTCTTCACTTTAGAACCAGGAATTACGCCAGTGATAGAGACAACTATTATTGTACCTACGCCGGTAATCATATGATCGCTTCCACCCAAAACCTTAATACACGTAGCGGTCTTTGCTCCTGAATTATCAGCAACTACCAGGCTTGATTGCATTTGAATCATCTTATACCTTTTCCTTTAGTTAAACTTTTAGTGCCCATTTTTTTCTTTTTGAAATCGGTCTCGAACTAACAATTTCAACTTCATCACCAACGCTTAATGATTTACCTTGAGAATCTGCTAAATATTTTTTATGAACAGTAATATACTTTCCATAGCGAAGGTGCTTTTTAAAAATAGTTGCAATACCTTTGAAGGTTTTTTCGTCAATGATGTTTAAAACTTTTACTTTCATTATTCTTACCTATTTATGCTTTCGCGGCTTTTTTGCTGCCATTAATTTTCGTAAATAACCTTGCAATTTCTTTTCTTTTATTTTTGTAATCTTTAGCGATAACTGATTCACCAGAAGAAGACCTGACCCTCATTATGAGTAGTTCTTTTTTTAGGTTCGCAATATCTAACAAAGTTGATTGCTTTTCTTCTTTTTTCATATCGTGAATTAGATCAAATTAACAATTTTTGTTTTGAAAGGCAGTTTTGCTGCGGCCTTTTCTAAAGTTATCGCAGCTGAAACACTGTCAATGCCGTCGATTTCAAAAATGATTCTACCTGGTTTTATTTTGGCAATATAATACTCAACGCTACCTTTGCCACTACCCATCCTAACCTCTGCTGGCTTTTTGGTAACTGGAGTGTGAGGAAAAACCATAATCCATAGCTTTCCGGCCCTTTTCATGTAACGAGTAATTACTTTTCTGGCTGACTCAATTTGCTTCGAGTTTAATTTGCCCGGTTCTAAGGCTTTAAGTCCAGAAGAGCCGAACTTTAAACTGTTTCCAGAGGCTGCAGTGCCAAGAATTTTCTTACCACCCTTCTGCGCTTTTCTATATTTTGTTTTTGCAGGAACTAGCATTTTTTATTATACCAATTTATTTGATTTTTTCTCAATAAAACCTTTGTAAATCCACACCTTTACACCAATAACTCCGTAAGTTGTATAGGCATTAGCTATAGCGTAATCTATATTACACCTCAAGGTATGCAAGGGCACTGAACCTTCCTTGTACCATTCGGTTCTAGCAATTTCTGCGCCACCCAACCTGCCTGAACAGCTAACTTTAATTCCTAGAGCACCATACTTCATGGCTGACTGCATGGATTTTTTCATAACTTTTTTGAAAGCTGCACGACCCTCTAATTGCTTAGCGATGCTTTGTGCAACTAACGAAGAGTTTAAATCAGGCTTATCAATTTCAACAATTTTTACATCCACTTTTGCTTCAGCAATTTTTTCAACTGCCTGATTAATTTTTTCGATATCAAGGCCTTTCTTTCCAATAAGAACGCCTGGCTTAGAAGTCTTAATAATCAGATTGACTCTATCAGACGGCCTTTCAATCACAACACTTCCTACGCCACAATGCGAATAGTTTTTTTTGATGAAAGCTCGTATAGCTATGTCGTTAATAAGTTTTTTGGCATAATTTTTGTTGTCGTACCAAACGGATTCCCAATTCTTACTGTTGAGAAGCCTAAAACCAACCGGATTAACCTTTTGACCCATTTTGCCTCTATTTTTGTTTTACTTGTTTTTCTACTAAAACAACCCTGATGTTGCTAAAAGTTTTTAAAATTCTACTCGATTTACCGCGACCTCTAGCAGCAAATCTTTTTAACACGAAAGCGCGACCGATGTCGATTCTTTGAATATATAGATTATCAACGTCCATGTTGTGATTATTTTCGGCATTTGACATTGCTGAATAAACAAGGGCTCCAACAACTGGAGCTAGTTTTAAGTTACAGAACTTCAGAAATTTTAAAACCTCAGAAACTGGCCTACCAGTCAAATTTCCAGTCAACCTCATAACCTTTAGGGGGCTTGATTTTACAGAACTTAGATAGGCTACTGCTATTTTCTCAGTCATGTTTTAGTCTTTTTTAATTTTTTTATCTCCGGAATGTCCGTAAAAAGTTCTAGTTGGAGCAAATTCACCAAACTTATGTCCCACCATTCCTTCCGTTACCGCAACAGAAACAAACTTTTTACCATTATGAACAGCAAAATTAATACCAACAAATTGTGGTAAGATGGTTGATCTTCTAGACCAAATTTTGACAATGGGTTTTTTTGAAGAGCTTGAATAATCTCTTGCTTTTTTTAACAAATACCCATCTACAAAAGGTATTTTCCAGGCTGATCTAGGCATAAAATTCTATTATTTAGTACGTCTTGATTTAACAATAAACTTATTGGAAGGGTTTTTTCTTGATCTGGTTTTCTTCCCCTTCGCTGATTTACCAGTTGGAGAGACGGGGTGCCTACCTCCAGAAGTTTTACCTTCGCCACCACCGTGAGGGTGATCAACCGGATTCATTACAACCCCACGAACTGTGGGCCTAATACCCATCCATCTCGATCTTCCTGCTTTACCGATTGAGATATTTTTATTATCTAAATTTGAAACTGATCCAATTGTAGCCATACAATTGAGTGGGAACAATCTAATTTCGCCTGACTGCATTTTAATTAGTGCATATCCCCCGTCTTTGCCAACTAGTTGCGCATAGGTACCTGCAGATCTAGACACCGAACCACCGCAACCCGGCTTTAACTCGATATTGTGAACGATGGTTCCTATAGGAATTACGGAAAGTGGCATTGCGTTACCGATTTTTACGTCGATTAAGCTTCTTGATGACATAATTCTTTCGCCAGCAGCTACTTTATGGGGAGCCAGGATATAAGAATAAATCCCATCTGAATACTTTATCAAAGCAATAAAGGCGGTACGGTTTGGATCGTATTCTATTCTCTCAACAACGGCTTCCAAGTCGTATTTATCTCTTTTAAAATCTATAACGCGAAAAGATTTTTTGTGCCCTACGGACTTATGTCTAACGGTGATATGACCTGCATTATTATGTCCTGAAGCAGCCGCTACTTTTGTAGTCAAAACTTTTAACGGAGAGCCTTTCCAAAGCTCACTTCTGTCAATTGTGATTAACTGCCTTAAAGAAGGAGTTACAGCTTTATAATTTTTAAGAGCCATTTTTTATGAACCAAAGTTAATTGATTGACCTTCTTTCAAGGTAACAATCGCTTTTTTATATGATTTTCTCCTACCTTCGACACCTTTGAATCTTTTGGTCTTGGCGTGAGTATTGACGATATTTACTTTTTCAACCTCAGCGCCAAATACTTTTTTAACCAACGAAGCTATCTCTTCTTTGCAACAAGACGAGTCGACTTCGAAGTGATACTTATTATTTACCAGCTGTTGGTTTGATTTCTCTGTATAAACAAGGCCACGGATCTTGTCATAATTTAGTAGAGCAGACATCGCTATAACGCTCCTTTAATATTTTCAAAAACACTGCTATCAATCATCAAGTGATCAAAGCTTAGTATGTCATAAACATTGACTGCACTAGCATTCAAAGCTTTAACATTTTTCAAATTTCTTGTTGACCTAGCCAAAACTTCATTATTTTTTGAAACTTTGCTATATAAAATTAATGCACTTGAAACGTTATTTGCTTTTAAAGAAGAGCTGATTTGAGAAGTTTTAATTTTTGAATCAAAATTATCAGAAAATAAAAACACTTTATCTTCCCTTAGCTTTAACTTCAGAACATCGGATAAAGCAACTTTTACAATTTTTTTAGGCATTGAAAAATCAAAAGACCGCGGCATTGGGCCATGGCATGTCCTACCCCCCACAAATTGGACTGATCTTTTGCTGCCTTGTCTGGCGCGACCGGTACCTTTTTGTTTGTATGGCTTAGCCGTAGTTCCAGAAATCTCTGCCATAGTTTTGGTTTTAGCAGACCCAGATCTCCTTTTTGCCAGTTGCCATCTTACAACATAAGCTACAGATTTTGGGCTTTGCAAATCTAGATCGGAAGGCAATTCAACTGCTTCAGATGCTATATTTTTACCACCAAAATCTATCTTTTTTAACGTTATAGAGGTCATAGATTTATAAATTAGAAATTTCGGGTAATCTTTAAAACAACATCACCGCCAGCATTTCCAGGAATGCAGCCTTTTACAGCAATCACTGATTTTTCTTTATCCACTATCAAAACTTCTAGGTTTTTAACGGTTATGTTATCAACGCCCATATGTCCGGCCATTTTTTTACCTTTGAAAGTTTTACCCGGGTCTTGTCTTTGGCCAGTTGAACCGTGCGATCTGTGAGAAACAGAAACGCCGTGAGAGGCTTCTAAGCCACTAAAATTCCATCTTTTCATAACACCTGCAAACCCTTTGCCAATACTAATTCCGCTAACGCTAACGAAGTCACCTTCTTTAACAACCGAATCAATGGCGATTTGATCACCAACTTTATATTCTAGACTTTTTTTAACTTGAGATCCTCTGATCTTTTTGAACAAAGGCACCGCTTTTTTATTAAAAATTCCAGTAAGCGGTTTTGAAATTTTTTGTGGCTTGTCAGCTTTTTCAAAAGCCATCAACAAACTATCGAATTCTTTGCCTTCATTAACCACTAGGTCAAGAACGCAGTTATCATAAACTTGGATCATGGTTAAAGGAACGGATGCACCGCTATCTTTAAAAATGTGACTCATGCCAATTTTTTTTCCGACTAATTCTAGCATCTTTAGTTCTTTGCCCCGTTAATTGCGATTTTAATATTAACGCCAGCTGAGAGATTTAGCTTCATTAAAGCATCTACTGTCTGAGCAGTGGGAGAAATGATTAACAATCTTTTTGAAGACCTAATCTCAAATTGTTCACGAGAATCTTTGTCAACGTGAGGACCTCTGATTACACAGAATTTTTGAATTTTAGTAGGTAAAGGAATCGGACCTTTAATGCCTGCGCCAGTTCTTTTAACTGTGCCAATGATTTCGCCCATCGCCTTGTTCAAAACCACGTGATCAAAAGACTCAAGAGTGATCTTGATGCTTTCTTTATTTTTCATAGTCATTACTTAATAATCTTAGAAACAACCCCAGCCCCAACAGTTCTGCCACCTTCACGGATAGCAAAACGCAGACCTTCTTCCATAGCGATTGGAGCAATTAGTTCGACAGTGATTTTTACATTATCACCAGGCATAACCATTTCAGTTCCTTCAGCTAGAGTTACTGAACCAGTAACGTCTGTAGTTCTAAAATAGAATTGTGGACGGTAGTTTTTGAAGAACGGAGTATGACGTCCACCTTCATCTTTACTTAGAATAT
>CANDYP010000007.1 GCA_947425005.1 Rickettsiales bacterium
GATGAGCGCATGCCGGTCATGGGGGTTTCTCGTCACGAACTCAATTCCAGCTAACCACCAAAAAAATCCCGAATCTTCTGCGCCGCCGCCTTACTGATCCCATCAATCCGCATCAAATCTTCCACCGTCGCCGATTTAACTTTCTCCAAAGATCCGAAGTGATTTAACAAAGCTTTTTTGCGCGACTTACCCACCCCGGGTATCTCATCCAATTTAGATTTCGTCACCGACTTAGCCCGCTTGCTGCGATGTGTCATAATTGCGAAGCGGTGCGCCTCATCGCGCAGTTGCTGCAAATAGTACATTACTTTGTGATTCTTTGGCAGCGTAAAAGATTCCTTCCCAATTTGATGAAAATTTTCTTCGCCAGCATTGCGATTTTCACCCTTCGACATGCAAACCAAGTGCGGATTTATTTTGAGTTCGTCAAAAACTTTTTGCGCCGCACTCAACTGCCCCAGGCCGCCGTCGAGAATGATTAGATCAGGTAGCTCTTGCGTTACTGTTGCTTGAGTCTCCAGTTGGTTTCGACTCCGCTCAACCGACGGCAGCGCTTTAAATCGGCGCCGTAAAACCTCGCGCATCATCGCTGTGTCGTCGCGATTAATTTCGTCAAAACGGATGTTAAATTTGCGGTAACCATTTTTAATGAAACCTTCCAATCCCGCGGTAATCAAGACTCCAACCGCATACTCACCGCTGATGTGACTGTTGTCGTAAACCTCGATTCTTTTTGGAATTTGCGGCAAATCGAAAATATTTTTGACTTCCAAAAGTGTCGCGGCATTGCTCAAATTTTGTGTCATTTTTTGTTCAAGATTCTGCATCGCAAGGCGCTCCTGATCCTTCACAACATTTAATTTGCTGCCTTGTTTTGGAACTTTAATCACGGTTTTGGTCGTAGAAATTTTGCTCAAAAAATCTTCCATTAATTCCCGCTCGGCAATTTCCAAATTCAGAAAAATAAATTCCGGCGGCGTTTGGGCTAAATAAAATTGTCCCAAAAATTCGCTCAAAAATTCTCCTAATTTTGTGTCTGACGCCTCTTCGTCAATCTCGTAGAAATAGGGCTTAGAGCCGTAATTGTGGCCGCTGCGGAAGAATGAAATGTAAACGCAAATCTGATTATTTTTCGTCACTAAAGTTACGACATCGGCATCGCCTAACTCGTCAATGTTAATGTTTTGCTTCGATTGAATTGAGGTGAGGGACTTGATGCGATCCCGCATGTTTGCTGCTTTTTCGTACTGTTGGGCCTCGCTTAATTGCTGCATTTTTTTTGCCAATTCGGCTTGTACCGCACTCGATTTTCCGCTCAAAAAATCGACCGCATTTTGCACTAATTTTCCGTAATCATTTTGGCTAATTAAATTAACGCAGGGCGCCGAACATCTTTTGATTTGATATTCCAGGCAAGGCTTGGTGCGCCCTTTAAATTCGGCATCGGAACAGCTACGCAGCAAGAAACTTTTTTTCAAAATATCGATGGTGTGATTGACGTCGCCGGCCGCCGCAAAAGGTCCGAAATATTCTCCCCCGGAAAAACTTTTTTCTTTCTTGTTGCCGCGATGTTTTTTGATCGCTGGAAAAGCGTGGTTGTCGATTAAAATGTAAGGAAAAGTTTTGTCGTCGCGCAGCAAAATATTAAATTTCGGCGAGAATTTTTTGATCAGATTGTGTTCAAGTAACAGCGCTTCTACCTCAGTTTCAGTCTGAATGAATTCTAACTTTTGCGCCAAAAAAACCATGCGAGCGATGCGTGGAGAAAGTCGCTCGATTTGCGTGTAATTCTGCAATCTTTTGCGCAAATTTTTGGCCTTGCCGATGTACAAAATATTTTCCGCGGCGTCAGAAAATTGGTAGATTCCGGGGTTTTCAGGAATGGCGGGAAGTTGTGATTTTATTATTTCGGCAGGCATCTAAAAAAATCTTTTAAAATGGAAAATGTGGATTTAGTTTGCGCTTCAGAAAACATCCCTCCCGAACAAAAAATCACTTCTAAAATGGTCATCAAAAAAGAACAACTTGAAGAAATCAATCACCTGCGCGCGCAGGTAAGTCAAACGATTCGACCAGTTGCACCGGACTTAGAAAAAATTCTGTACCAGCCAATTGAAGTTCTGGATCACGGTTTCGTCCGAGTTGTTGATTACATGGGAAATGATGCGGCCGTAGTGCAGGCAGCGCGAGTATCTTACGGACAAGGCACCAAAAAAGTTAACGCTGACAAAGGTTTGATCAATTATTTAATCGCCCATCGTCACACCACACCTTTCGAAATGTGCGAAATAAAATTTCACATCAAGCTGCCGATTTTTATCGCGCGCCAATGGATCAGACATCGCACCGCTTCGGTGAACGAATATTCCGCGCGCTACTCCATCATGGAAGATGAATTTTACATCCCGCGGGCCGAGGCTTTGTCGGCGCAGTCTGTGGTCAATCATCAAGGTCGCGACGAAACCAAAATTCTAAACGCGGAAGAGCAAAAAAAAGTTTTGGAAATTTTGAAGAATGACGCCAAGCAGACTTACCAGCATTACCTCGAGATGATCAATCAAGATGCTGACGGCCAAGTGGCAGATCCAAACAAAGAAGGTCTAGCTCGCGAATTGGCCCGCATGAATCTGCCGGTTAATTGCTACACCCAGTGGTACTGGAAGATTGATTTGCACAATCTTTTGCACTTCCTAGCACTTCGCGCCGACAAACATGCGCAGTACGAAATTCGTGCTTACGCCGAAGTGATGTTGGACATTGTAAAAAAATGGGTACCGCATTGTTTCGACGCTTTCGAAAAATATCGTCGCGACGGCAAAGAGCTGTCCGGCACGGCTTTAGAGGTAATCAAAAAAATGTTGAAAGGTGAAGAAGTAACTCAGGAAAATTCTGGATTGAGCGCCAGAGAATGGGGTGAGTTGATGGGGTTGGTGAAGAGTTAAGATTGCGTTTCCAGGCCAACCTAAACCGTCGGTTTGATGGGGCTTGAGAGAGGAAAATAATATTAAAAACGGAGAAAATATGTCGTTAGGAATCTGGGAATTGATGTTAATTTTAGCAATTGTGTTCGTGCTTTTTGGAGCCGGAAAATTGCCGCAAGTGATGAAAGATCTTGGTCAAGGTGTTAGAAGTTTGAAGGAAGGTTTGAAGGGTGAGCAAAAGCAAGAAGCGGATAAAAATCAGACAGCGCAGCCAGGCCAATTGGGGCAAAATAAATCTGCTCAAAACGAGTCAGAAAACAAATCAGATAAAAATTCTTAAAACCCCGCTAAGTGACAGATCAGAGCAAAGTAATCACAACTCGAGTTCTCGAGGATGTCGTCAATCGATCTTCTTCCGACAGAGTTAAGGTCAAAGATTTGGTTGACGCGATGGACTCTGTCGGCTTCGGATTAGTGTTAATGGTTTTTGCTCTCGCCATCATCATTCCGCTGCCACCACCCTTTCCCAGCATGATCTCAATCCCTCTAGTTGTTTTTGCCGTGCAGATGGTGATGGGGTATCCGGCGCCGAAATTGCCTACAAGATTTGCTAAACTTTCAGTAAAAAGATCAGTGCTGGCAATGTTGATTCAGCGCTCTTCGCCCTACATTCGTAAAGTAGAAAAAATTTTAAAACCGCGCTTGTCTTTCATGATTTCGGCAAGGGCAGAAAGAGTTGTGGGATTTTTTATTTTAATTTTTTCCACTTTCGTGTTACTGCCGATGCCCTTGTCCAACTTCATCCCGGGCCTTGGTGTTCTGATTATTTCTTTCGGGCTTTTGGGCAAAGATGGTTTGATTGTGATCTTCGGAATTGTGATTGGCTTCACCGGAATAGCCGTTTCAATTTCTGCGGTGCTGCTGGGCGTTGAAGCGCTGTACTACATTAAAGATTTCTTTTTTGGATAGATTTCTTGACAGCCAAAAAAAATCTTTTTAATTAAATGACGCCCTTGGCTCTCAAGGTTCTGTACAAGGTCTGCCAAGGCCGGCGATTCTTTCTTCTAAAGCTCTAGTCACTCCAGAGTTTCTCCCAAGCAAAATTCCAAATCTCTCCCAAAATTTTAGTAGTCTCCAGGCTTAGGACGAGTTCTTAGAGCCAGAGCTTTCTCGAATTTCCCTCTTTTAAATATCAACAACACTTAACTTTTTAAATGTCCTCCACTCTAACACTGCGCTACGGTTCTAACCAAAACCAAGCTGATGATTCTTCCAATCAAGATTCTCCAAATGACCAACATGGTCACGCTGCCCAAACCCAAAATTATCAAAACGAAGCTTCTGCGATTTCTACTGGCCATGGGCAAACTAATGTTGAGCAACCAGCTCGCGGATATTTACACACCGGCAACTTAATCAGCCGCGGCAACCAGGCCAGCACCCAATCCAACAATTCCAGCAACAATCAGCAAGATGATGAAGATGACGATGGGCCGGTGGGCGGCTTCGGTCGCTACGATGGCAGAAGAAATGTGACCGCCTCTTCAGGAGTCAGCAAAACTCTCGAGCTAAAATCTTTAAAATTAAAATCGGCAGAAAAGCTAATTGACGTCGCCAAAGAATACGGTCTCGACAACATCGGCGACTTCGGCAGACAAGACATCATCTACCACATCCTCAAAAATTTCTCTGACCAAAATTCAGAAAACGTCATCATCGGCGAAGGTGTTTTGGAAGTTTTGCAAGATGGCTTCGGATTTTTAAGAGCCCCGGAAACCAACTATTTCCCGGGTTCAGACGACATTTACGTTTCGCCAAGTCAGATCAAAAGATTCGGCCTTAGAACTGGCGACACCATTCGTGGCCAAATCCGCGCGCCGAAAAAAGGCGAAAGATATTTCGCTCTACTTCGCGTCAATGACGTCAATTTCAACACGCCGGACAAAATCAGAAATCGTGTTTTGTTCGACGATCTCACTCCGCTTTACCCGCAATCAAAATTAAATCTCGAAGAAGACAAGCCAATCAACAACGACATTTCCACGCGCGTGTTGGACATGATTTCGCCTTTGGGCAAAGGTCAGCGTGCCTTGATTGTCGCTCCTCCGCGCACCGGTAAAACTTCTTTGATGCAAAATATTGCTCACGCCATCACCAGCAATCACCCAGAAATCGTGCTGATTGTTTTGTTGATCGACGAACGTCCGGAAGAGGTGACTGACATGATTCGCACCGTGAAAGGTGAGGTAGTCAGCTCCACTTTTGATGAGCCGGCAACCCGTCACGTTCAGCTTGCCGAAATGGTAATCGAAAAAGCACGTCGTTTGGTGGAAGCTAAAAAAGACGTGGTAATTTTGCTCGACAACTTGACTCGTCTGGCTCGCGCCTACAACACCGTAATTCCTTCTTCAGGAAAAGTTTTGAGTGGTGGTGTTGATTCCAACGCTTTGCAAAGACCAAAAAGGTTTTTTGGTTCGGCTCGAAACATCGAAGAAGGTGGTTCGCTGACCATCATCGCGACGGCTCTCGTTGAAACCGGTTCGAAAATGGATGAAGTGATTTTTGAAGAATTTAAAGGTACTGGCAACGCCGAGATCATGCTGGATCGCAAGATTTCTGACAAAAGAATTTTCCCTGCAATCGACATCACCAGATCAGGCACCAGAAAAGAAGAACTTCTGGTTGATCGTGCAAATCTGTCGAAAATTTGGATGCTAAGAAGAATCGTTAATCCGATGAATTCTGTAGATGCGATGGAATTCTTGCTTCAAAAAATTGAGCACACTAAGACCAACGAAGAGTTCTTCAGATCAATGAATTCGTAGGTTTGCTGGGTTTCTCATCACGAACTCGCAACCCCCTCCAAAATTCCAACCCCCGCATCAAACATGAATCTACCCAAACAAATTCCCCTTCTCCTCCTCCTCGCAATTTTTCTCACCCAATCCTGCACTCCCGAAAAAAAACTAGCCTTCGATCCAATGGCTAACGAAAACATGCTGCGATCACGCGGCACCTACGAAGCCTACCTGGCGCTAGAATACCTGCAATTCTCTCGCAATCTCGCTTCCGGTAAAAACCAAAAAGATGCTCAACATTTTTTAAATAAAAGTTCGGAAGTGGGTCTGGGCAAAGAAGTTGTTCCGGAAAATCCGATCGCTTGGGGTGCAGATCCAGCGCAGATCGAAGAGCTAGTCGCGATGCAAAAAAGATTAGAATTAGTTTCGACGCCGCAAATGCAAAACCGTTTGCCAATTCAAATGGCGCATTTGACCTACCTTTACGACTGTTGGGCTGCCAAGGAATCCAAGCCCATTTTTCGCTCTTCTGAATTAGCAAAATGTCGTGGTCGTTTTTATAAACTTTTGGAAGAAGTTGAATTCTACATCGATGACTTGAAGCAAGATCACGAGCCAAGCACCGTCATTGTTGAGCCGCAATTTCAGCGTTTTGAAATTTTATTTGATCTCGACCTCAATAAATTTAACGACAAAGCCAACAAAGATTTTCTAAAAATACTGCAATATTTAATGACCATGAATGGTGATTACCGCTTACTCTTGGTTGGTAATGCCGATCGTTCGGGCAAGGAGCTGCGCAATCAAAATTTAGCTCTAAAAAGAGTTGAGACCGTCAAAAATTATTTGATCAAAAATGGCGTGACCGAGGATTTAATTGAAGTCAGAACTTTCGGCGAAGATTTCCCTGACATCATCACCAAAAAAGGCGAGCAAGAGCAAAGCAATCGCAGTGTTGGGATCTACGTCTTAAAGGGCGCCAAGTCTTTTGACAAAATTCCTTTGCCATTAATTGAGAATTTTATTTACCGCGAAGGCATTAAAGCCGCGCGCCAAAAAAGGGGCTTGAAATGAATTCACCGTTTGCAGAGAGGCAAAAAGTCGTCATCAAGGTAGGCTCGTCTTTGTTGGTTTCGGAAGGCTTGTTGCGCGAAAAATGGTTGAAGAATTTTGCCCGAGATGTTGCAGATTTAGTCGAAAAAAAAGTTCAAGTCACAATTGTTTCGTCGGGCGCCATCGCCTTGGGACGTAGCGCTCTGAACGCCTCCCACAAAAAATTATCCTTGGAAGAAAAGCAGGCGGCGGCGGCAATTGGACAAATTCAGCTCATGAGTTTTTACCGCGATTTTTTTAAAAAATTAAATCTCGACGTGGCGCAGATTCTGCTCACAGCCGCTGATTGCAACAGTCGCCAGCGTTACGTCAATGCGCAAAACACGATCACAACTCTGCTAAAAAATCGCGTCATTCCAATCATCAACGAAAATGATACTGTCTCGGTGGATGAAATAAAAATCGGCGACAACGACCGGCTCGCTGCCCGCGTAGCTCAAATGATCTCTGCCGATCTGATGATTTTATTTTCTGACATTGATGGCCTCTACGACAAAAATCCCAAACTCGAAAAAAATGCCCGCTTAATTCCGGAAGTAACGGTGATTACCAAGGAAATCGAAAACATGGCTGGAGGCGCAGGATCAGCTGTCGGAACTGGTGGCATGGTAACGAAAATTTTAGCGGCCAAGATGTTGGTGAATTCGGGATGTGAGACTGTGATTACCAACGGAACTTCGGATGGCGCGCTAAAAAAATTGGTGGAAGGCGAACAAAATTTTACGATTTTTCGCAGCGCGACAAGCTCGGCAAAGTCGCGCAAAAACTGGCTTGCCGGCTTCTTGAATGCTAAAGGCGAAGTGGTGGTTAATGTTTGTGCGGTGGCAGCTTTACGCAGCAAAAAAATCAGTTTACTGCCGGTTGGTGTGGTGGCGGTGAAAGGAAATTTTAAAGAAGGTGAGGCGATTTTTGTTCGTGATGAAGAGGGGAATCATGTGGCGAGCGGCATCAGCAACTATTCCGCAGCGGACACCAAAAAAATTCTGCAAAAAAAATCGGATGAGGTGAAGAAGATTTTGGGCAAGTCAGCGAAGTCAGAATTGGTGCACATCGACAATTTGGTGGTGGTTTAGTTTGAATTTTCTCCCGGCGGGAGAAAAAGATGTGTTTTTCTTCGATCCAGCAAAATCAAGGCTTCAAGAGGGGTCGGGTTTAAGAATTAGCAAGATCCTTTGGTGAAAATCGTCGTGTTTTTGATTCTGATTTGTCCCGGGGCGATGCCAAAAAAATCCTGTCTTGTAAAATTATTTGCTGCGAAAAAATCAAAAATCTTTTGGTAATTTTTTCTTTCGGAATCGTCTAAGATGATTGACCCGCCTGCCTTCAGAGCGGTGATCGAATTTGTTGCGCACTGAAATCTTTTGAGTGAATCAACGATGATGAGGTCGAATTTTTGTCCGGAATTTTTGGGAAAATTTTCGTAGTTGACGTTGGTGAGCCCGTCTTCCATTAAATTAATCTCGACGTTACGGCATTGTTGCGAAAGCTTAGAGTTAGTGATTCCAAGCCATCTCGGATTTGTCTCCAGACCCACAACTTTTTTTACTCTTTTACTAAAAAACAAAGTCGAGGCGCCGCAGCCAAATTCAAAAATTTCGTGATTTTTGTTGAGATTATTTTTGAGGAATTCAATTGCCGGATAAGTCATCCACGGCACTGGGTCGCCAGCGTCATCTTGTGAAAAGCCCTCGAGAAAAGATTTTTTCCAGCCGATTTTATTTTGTGTGAATTGTTCTCTGAACATTAGACGCCGTTAGCCAATTAATTTGATTCCATATCTCGTCCTATTTTTTGGTAAAATTTTTCAAAATATATCCAGATATTTATCAAAATTTTACCAAAAAAAGCGCTCAAAATATGCCAAAATCTGAAATAAAATTAATTGGCTAACGGTGTCTAATTATTTTGCAAATACCAGGTGACGGTTTCTTGCAATCTTTCGGAAAATTCTTTGGCAGGTTTAAATCCGAAAGCCTTTTCAACCTTGCTGTTGCTGATGGCATAGCGTTGATCATGACCAAGGCGGTCAGTCACAAAAGTGATTTGTTTCGTGTAAGAAGTGCCGTCCGACTTTGGTTTTATTTGGTCTAGGATTTGGCAGATTGCGTTAGCCAGCTCAATATTTTCTTTTTCGCAGTTGCCGCCAAAGCAATAAGTTTGTCCCGCCAAACCTTCTTGAAGAGCCAGATATATGCCGTCAGCATGATCTTTAACAAAAATCCAATCGCGAATATTTTTACCATTGCCATAAATAGGAATTATTTTGTTTGAGATTGCGGAGGAAATTACGGTTGGAATAAATTTTTCGCAATGTTGGTGCGGGCCAAAATTATTTGAACAATTTGTGGTGATTGTGGGAAGTCCGTAGGTTTCAAACCAAGCGCGCACCAGATGGTCGGAAGCGGCTTTGGAAGCGGAGTAAGGCGAGTTTGGTTTGTAGGGATTTTCTTCGGAAAATTTTGGATCGGTTAAAGAAAGTGAGCCGTAAACTTCGTCGGTTGAAATGTGTAAAAAGCGGAATTGCGATTTTTTTTCTTCACTTAAATTTTGAAAATAAGAAAGAGCGCAGGCGAGCAAATTGTAAGTGCCGACGATGTTGGTTTGAATAAAACTTTCCGGTGCTTTGATGGAATTATCGACGTGAGATTCGGCGGCAAAATTGATCAGGAAATCAATTTTTTCTTCGCTCAAAATTTTGGCAACTAAAGCAGAATCACAGATGTCACCTTGGATGAGTTTGAAATTGGGATTTTCTTCAACTGCTTGCAGATTTTTTAGATTGGCGGCGTAGGTAAGTTTGTCGAGAACGATTGCTTTGTGACCTAGAGCGCAAACCTTTTCAACGAAATGACTTCCGATAAAACCCGCGCCTCCGGTGATGAGAAAATGAGACATTTAGAAATGTTGAATTGATGATAAAAATGAATGGTTTTAGCTTAACTGGCTCAGTAAATTTTAAAGCAAATTTTTCAAAATATGTTTCGTAAAAATAAATTTTTCCTGATTGTTTTTTCTGTGATGGTGATGGCGTTGCAAAATGCCTCTGCCCTTGCCGGTACATTTGATTTGGGAATTTTTAAATCAAAAAGACCTTACCTTTACATCGTGGGATCGTCCACGGTTTCACCTTTCATGTCGACCATTTCAGAAGAATTTAGCCGTAATCAGAATTTAAAAAAACCCGCCGACGAGTCGAAAGATGTTAAGATGTGCGTAACTCCGGTGGTAGAGTCAACCGGCAGCACCAGCGGCTTTCAAATGTTTTGCGGCGGAGTTGGTTACGGATATCCAGACTTCGTCAGCGCGTCACGATTGATGAAAGAAAATGAATTAGAAAATTGTCACCACAATGGCGTGAAAGAAATTGCCGAAATCAAAATCGGTTACGACGGCATTGTGTTTGGAAATGTTGTCACCAGCAAAAAAATTAAGCTGACTAAAGAGCAGGTTTTTTTGGCTTTGGCAGAAAAAGTTTACGACAACAAGAAGGGTAGATTGATCAACAATCCTTACCAAACCTGGAATCAAATTAGTGCGAATTTGCCGAAAACTAAAATCGTGGTGTACGGCCCACCGCTTACTTCGGGGACACGTGATGTTTTTGCTGACATCGTGCTGGAAGACGTCTGTTTTATGAAAAAAGAGTTTGTGGAAGCCTATCCGGATAGAGAGGTGAGAAGGCGCCAATGCCACAAAATTAGAAGTGATGGGCAGTTCGTAGAATCGGGGGAAAATGACAATTTAATCATCCAACATCTTAGAGAAAATCCGGACGCTTTTGGAATTTTTGGCTTCAATTTTTTGGTGGCGAATCAAAAAACAATTCAAGCCTCAAGCATCGATGGTATCGTGCCAACCTTTGACACCATTGCTTCCAAGAAGTATGAACTTTCCCGTCCGCTTTTTGTTTATTTTAAAAAAGAGCATCTGAAATTGATGCCGGAAATGAGTGAGTTCATTGAAGAAATTGTTAGCGACGAAACTCTTGGAAGCAGAGGATATCTACTCCACAGCGGCCTTATTTCTTTGAGTGATTCTGAATTAAAACAAATCAGAAAAAATATTTTGGCTCAGTTGCAAAATGATAAATAAAAAATTTCTTACGAATCTGTTACTGTGTTTAAGCCTACTGCTGCAGTCTTCCTGCATTACAAAATTTATTTGGGGCGACAAAAGCTACAACGAAGAGATCGAGCAATTTTTCGTCGGCGCGGATGGCAGATACATCGCGATGATTGGCACGCACTACCACTACATCTTCACCGATAATTCCGGCTTGTTGAGAAATATTTTGTCGCTGAATCAAAAATCGGTTTTGGTAGTTAATCAGGAAAAAACCCATCTCAAGCTGAGCGCGAATAACGATGTGGCCGGGGAGTTGGTTTTGGAAGGGCCAGCTAGCGTACTCCCGCGCGAGGATATTAAAGCTTTGAGGTCTTGGGGTTTTATTCCGGATCGTAACGATGTGATGTCGGTAAAAATTATACTTTCGGGCAGAAGGTACGCGCCAAGATATTTGGGGCCGAATCCGGCGAAGCTTAATGAGCCTTACAACATCAAGGTTTATTACCACGATTCTAACGTGGTGAAGGATGTGGGGAAAGTTGCTGTGACGCCGATTGCGATCACTTTGGATGCGGTGCTGCTGATTGGGAAGATTGTGGTGGCGCCACTAACTTTATAAATTTTACGCCAAAAACTCTGCCAAAACTTTTTTAAAATCTTCCAAAGCCACTGATTTTTTTATCACGGCGCTGCCGATTTTTTCGAGCAGAATAAAAGTTAAATTCCCGCCTTCGTTTTTCTTATCTTTGTAGAGATGTCTGATCAGATTTTCTTGATCCCAGTGAGTTCTGATTTTTTTCGGATTAGTCTCGAAGCCGCACTTTTCTAAGTGAGATTTGATTTTAGAAAAATCATTTTCGCCAATCATTCCAAAATTAAGCGACATTTTCGCAGCCATTAACATTCCTAAAGCGACCGCTTCGCCGTGTAAAATTTCGGCCGAGTAATTGGTTTCGGTTTCGAAGATGTGTCCAAAAGTGTGGCCGAAATTTAGCAAGGCGCGACAGCCATTTTCTGTTTCATCTTGCGAGACAATTTCAGCTTTGGATTGGCAAGATTTTGTGATGATTTTTGTTAAAGCTTCGACATCGCCATCAAAAATTTTTTGATAATTTTCAGTGAGAAAAATGAAGAAATCGCGATCTTGAATGAGGCCGTATTTCACCACTTCGGCGTAGCCGGATCTGATTTCCCGGGCGGGCAAAGTTTTTAGAAAATTCAAATCACAAATTACTAATTGCGGTTGGTAGAAGCTGCCGACGAGGTTTTTGCCGGACTTGCTGTTGATTGCGGTTTTGCCGCCGACTGAACTGTCGACTGCGGCGAGCAAGGTTGTCGGAATTTGAATGAAGTCAATTCCGCGCAATAAAATTGAAGCGATGAAGCCGGATAAGTCACCAATGACGCCGCCGCCAAAAGCGATGATCAGAGATTTGCGGTCAATTCCTTTGGCCAAAATTTCTTCGCAGATTTGCTCTAAAGATTGAAAAGATTTTGTTTGTTCGCCGGCATCGGTCGCGACAATTTCTGTGGCAATTTTTGATTTTTCTAAAACTTCCTCAAGCCTTGATAAATGGCGCTTCGCAACATTAGTGTCGGTGATAATAAAAATTTTGCTGTAGTTTTTTTGATCTAAAAATTCGGTTAAATTTTCGATCGAATCGGGCCCGATTACGATGTTGTAACTTCTTTGATTTAAATTAACGCGAATGTCATTTTTCATGCTGTTTTCTGTTTTAAATATTTGATGATTTTCTTGATTATCACTTCGTGACCTTCTTCGCCGGTGTCGAACTTCAAATGGCACTCGGCGTAGATTGGGTATCTTTTTTTCGCCAATTCTTCGAGAGTTTTTCTTTTGTCAGTTTGATTTAAAAGTGGGCGATTAGTTTTTCGTCCGATGCGATGCAAAATGGTGTTAATCGAAGCACTGATCCACACCACAGTAGATTTTTCTTTAAGAGTTTTTCTGACGTCATCATCGATGAAAGAGCCACCACCAAGAGACAGCACGATATTTTCATCGCGCGAAACTATTTCTTCGATCAAATTTTTTTCAATTTGGCGAAAATATTTTTCACCATTTTCTTCAAAAATTTTGTTGATGGTTTTTCTTTCGCGATCTTCAATTTCTTGGTCGGAATCGATAAAATAATATCCTAAAGCATCAGCTAATTTTGCACCCAAAGTGCTTTTGCCGACCCCCATTAGACCAATGATGGCAATGATTTTTTTCATTGTGAGTTTAAGTAGATGAGGTTTTGAACAGCTCTTCAGGACGGGTTCTGAAAATTATCTCGCGAATTAAATATTCATGAAACAAAGTCTTGATTCTGCTGGAGCTGAAACTTAAATTTTCCCGCATAAATTTCTCGGATTTTTCGCAGGGAAATTGTCAGGGAAATTGTCAGGGAAATTATGAAATTAGGTTCTTAAATCAAGCTTCTTGTCCCGCCTTTCAATCAAATTTTGGAGATATAAAAAGATGGCAAACTTCATTAATAACAAGTCTTCTTTTGCTTCTTCAGCTGCTGCTGGAGTTTCCTACGATGTAGGTCTCAGAGCATACATGATGCAAGTTTACAACTTCATGGGTATCGCTTTGGGAATTTCCGGACTCGTGGCATTTCTAACTGCTAGCTCTCCGGTTTTGATGTCAGCTTTATTTGGCACCCCACTTTCTTGGGTTGTGATGTTCGCTCCTCTAGTATTCGTCTTCTTTTTTGGTTACAAATTATCTTCAATGACTCCCGAAGCAGCTAGAAATTATCTGTGGGTTTTCGCGGGATTAATGGGTCTTTCTCTTTCCACAATTTTCGTCATTTACACCGGCACCAGTATTGCCCGAGCGTTCTTCATCAGTGCCACCACTTTTGGCTTGACCAGTCTTTACGGTTACACCACTAAAAAAGATTTAACCGCCCTCGGATCTTTCATGATGATGGGTTTGATCGGCTTGTTAATCGCATCTCTTTTTAACATCTTCTTGCAAAGTTCTGCTTTCCAGTTCGCTACATCAGTTATCGGTGTATTAATTTTTACCGGCCTTACCGCTTACGATTCTCAAAGAATTAAACAAATGTATTACCACTCTTCTGGAAATGCTGCCATGGCTTCCAAGATGGCAGTAATGGGCGCACTAAGCCTTTACATGGATTTCATCAATTTGTTCATGATGATGCTAAGCTTGACCGGTGACAGAAAAAATTAATCGAAAATAATTTAAAAATGTTTTGCAGCGGCCTCTGTTTTTGAGAGGCCGCTTTAGTTTTGTGTGAAGGCTTTTGCGCCTTCCAAATTATTTGCAATCTCGTCGTGCCAAATTTAGTTTCCACGACCATTTTGTGCATTAGCCTGCGTGATGGAATGGTAGACATAACGGACTTAAAATCCGTGGAGCTTCAACGCTCTTGCCGGTTCAAGTCCGGCCGCAGGTACCACTTCTTCTTCTCCTGTCGCAATCAGAGCGACATGTTTTTCAATCCCTACTTCCTCCCGGTCGATGAATTTAGCGAAAAAATTAGCTAAGGTTTTTAGTCTGATTTTTTTGGCTGTTTCTGTTGCGTCTTGCGATAAAGGCTGCGTCCAATCTGATGAGTTTGATAACGAAATAACGACCATCAATTCCAATCCCGTTCAAGATGGCATCCAAGGAAATTACCCCAATCAAGTTGCGGGCTGGCACGACACCGGTCTTAAGTTAAATGGCGAAAAAATTGTTCTCCAAGTTTCCGGAGCTTGGACTCCGTGGTATGGCGACGATGATTCCGGAAGCGACACAGCATTAAGAAATGCTCCTGCTTGCGGCTTCGGCAATACCGGCACAGCTGCAGCGCTAAATTTTTGTGCCAAGAATGCCACTTCGCCAAATTGCATATGTTACTTGAACCAGACTCCGGCTGTAGAAAGAGACTATTCAGATCAAGCCATCAGCTGCTCTGACTCTGCCAATCAGAACGATCCCAACAAATGCAGCTGCACTCAGCAATACGGAGCAGCCACCGATTACGGTGTTTACCATTTCCCACTCAGCCAGGTTGATAAAAACCAAGTACCAAAAGTTCCGGATGACCAAGTTCCTTGCAAATACACCAAGGGCATGGGGCTTTATCTTGGTGTGTTTGGAAACTCGGGCAACGTTTCTCCGCTGCGAGCTTACCACTTATTTTCCGAAGTAGAAATTTGTAACGTAAGACGAGACGTTAATAACAAATGCTTGGATGACAGCGGTCGGGACGTAACCCAATATATTTTTACCAGCGCGAATGACCGAACTTTTGTCAAAGACGACAATATCGGCAATACCGGCGGAATAGATAATAACCCCGGGGGCGACACTCTTCACGCTCGCAACGAAGTGATGAAGCTGATCATTCTAGACAACTACTACAACGATAATTACGGCACTTACCAAGTTCAATTCATGAGTGGCATAGGTAAGGATCGAAATCCCGGCCTAATCGAATATTTCGTGAGATTAATCGAAGACAGCGTGATGGGTAAAGTGGATGCTGACGGTGCCAGACGTGGCGGCATCATTGAAACCATGTTTAACTCAATCGTGCGTGATTCTGGTTTTATTTCGGTCTTACAAATGGCCCTCTCAATTTACATCGCATTCTACGGCCTTGCGGTTTTGATGGGCCTTGCCGAGATCAGCAAAAAAGAATTAATGTCCCGAGCTTTAAAAGTTGGCCTCATCATATTTTTCACCAGCGAGACCAGTTGGTACTTTTACAACAAGATCGTCGTAGGTTTCTTCAAAGACGGCATGGATTACGTGATCTCCATCTTCATGGATTTATCCGACAGAAGCATTGATCCAACCTCTGCAATAGTATCAGCGCAGATGGATCGCGCTGCCAGCATCAGTAACGCTACAAGATTTTCTTACGTTGACCACATCATCGAAAAGCTGCTTTCGGTCGCCACTGCCAAGAAAATTTTCGGTTTATTTTTTGGAGTCCCGCTTTTTGGAATTATCTACATCCCAATAATTTATCTGCTGATCGGATCCTTCATTTACGTGATGCTAACTGTGGGAATGATTTACGTCGTCGCCATTACCCAGCTCGCTTTTGTTTTGGCGATGGGGCCAATTTTCATCGCCTTCACACTTTCTTCTCACACCAATGACATGTTCAAAAAATGGCTGGCTTTTGTTGGGGCCAGATCGCTGGAAATAATATTTCTGTTTCTGATCCTGTACAATTTTTTGGTGTTAATCGATCAAAACTTCACTTCGCTTTTAAGCTACAAAACCTGTTTCAAAACCGAGGCCCTTGGCGGCTTTATCGTGTTCCCAACATTGGTGGCGGAAGTTAACAGATCATTGGTTGCCTGGTTTTCAGCTTTCATCATGTTGGGTGGCCTGATCTACATCACAAAACTCATCATCGACAAGATTCCTGAACTTGCTGGCGCTCTGATTACTATTGGTGGCCAAGGAAGCACTACTGGTGCTGCACAGACAGAATTCGTAAAAAGTATGGCCGGCAGTATTGCCGGTGGCCTAATGGGTGGAGTATCTGGAGCCGCATCTACTCTAGGCGATTCATTGGGAGGTTTAGCAGCAGCTGGCTTTGCCAAGACAATGCAAGGTGCAACAGAAGTTGCACGCAGTGCGAAATCAGCAGTCCTGGGCGGCGTCACGGATGTAATGGGAAAAACTTCCGCCGGCACCGCGGCGATGAATACTGCCGGCAAAGTTTGGAGCATGTTGCCTTCTAGCCCAAGAGCCATGTATCGCAACAGCATCATCGATGCTGCAATCAGTAAGGCTAAAACAGAAGCTGTTGCTGGCGGCAAGACGGGCAAAGAATTAGACTCTGCAATCAGAGCAGCGGTGGTGCAGGCAATGCAAACCCCTACTGCCAGCAGTAAATTTTCTACCTTAAATGCCAATCCTGGCGTCGCGGCCCTCGCCGGCATGGATATCAAAACCATCACCGACAGGATGAATCAAAAATTAGTCAATGAGCCATTGCGTGACTTCATCAAAGCCGAAGCCCAAAAAATGAAAGACTCACCAACGCCTTTGGTGGGTAAAGAGTTCCGAACAGAATTGAAAAAGAGAGCAAATGATTGGGCGGATAAAAATATTGCCGGTGGCAAAGAATCGATCAAAGGCATCATGTCCGATCGCGGCACGGTTGTGGATGGATTTAGTGCCAGCTTGAGTGGCGGAGTTGGAGTCAGCTTCAACAACATGAAAGAATTTATTAGAGATCAGTCAGAATACAGCGCCGACCAAGCAGCAAAAGCCTTTGCCAGCAATCCAGCTGGGCAGCAAGCCTATCTTCAACATCTGCAAGAAAATAAATTTGAAAGAGAACGCGCAAGAAAAGAAGTGTCGGATAAGGCTTGGATCAAGCCTCTGAACCAAAGCCTCAATTACGCTTACGATAAAGTCACAGGCGCAATAAATGCCGTGAAGCCTTTTGACGACATGTCGGGCAGAGATTCAATGCGTGATCCGACCAGAGCAGAAACAAACTTCTTAAGAAAAGTAAGGAACCAAGAAGTCAAAGATGGCAGCATCGGAAACTACTTGCGCAGAAAAACCGGCAGCTGGTTGGAGCGTGATCAAGGCAGTGCACTAAACCCACTCAATTTATTCAAAAGCAGCAGAGCTATTGATCAGACAGTAAGAGAGGGAGAGAGAAGTGGTCTGGTAAATTATCTCAGCAAAGGCGGAGCCGAAAAAGAAATATCCAGAATAACCGAAAGTTACGCGAAGAGAATAGCGGATGCTCCGAACTGGGCCGCCAAAAAAGCATTAGAAAATAAACGGGATGAAAAGTTGGGCGTGTTTAACAGAGATCCTAGCAAGAAAGACGCTCCGCTTAACAAAAGAGGTTTTTTTAAAGATCAGCTCAGAAATGTTGCGCTAAAATTGGCATTAAAAAACGCGGGTGAAATAGCTACAGATCTCAAAGAAATCACAGCTAGAGAAGAGGTGGTGAATCAACTGCGTCTCGAACAGGCTGCAAATTTATTAAAAGGAAAAACCCAGGAAGAAAAATTTCAGGAGAGAGAAAAAGAAATCGCAGCGATGACGGATGGCATGCAAAAAAGTGCAAAACTGTCTCAGCTGAAAATGGATCGAAGCATCGCTGGTCCAGCAACAAACGAAAAGACGCGTGCAGAAGAAAATGAAAGAATCGAGAAGTTGAAAAAAGACGAGTGGGCTAAAATCGCCGGCCTGAAGACCAACGTCCAATCGCTCGAAGATATTGCCAGAGAAATCAAAGATTTAAAAAACGGAACTGCTGCAGGTTCGTCAAAATCGGCAGAGCAAATCAGGGAAGATCGCACGAGAGGAGAGGATCTGGAAGCTGCTGTTGGTAAACAAATCAGGCTGGAATACGAAGCGGCACTTGCAGCTCATGTAAAAGAGCAACAACAATTCTTGAATGCAGCGGCTCAACAATTGTTGGAGGACGCCGCTAAAAATCTGACAGGTCAAAAATTATTTGATGAAATGGCAAGAATCATGGATGCACCGTTGGCGGGGCTTAAAGATGATGCGCGCTTAAAAGTTCTTGGTGGCGCGGATGCGTTAAAAGAAGGTTTGAGCGAAATTGGCGGAACAACATTATTCGAAAAAGCTGCTCGCCTGCAGTATTACGAAGATCAATTCGGATCAAAAGGTTCTGGCAGTAGTCACGTTGGATCAAGCGCTGGCGCTGGCGTCAGTAACGCTGGATCAAGTTCTGGCCCTGGCGTGAGTAGTGTTGGGTCAAGTGCTGGCCTGGGTAGTAGCAGTATTAGCGCCTCTACCGCGTCACCTTCTGTTGGAGAGCCAGCTGTGTTCGCGAGATCTTCTGCGAACAGAGACTTCTTTTTTGAAAGAGTGGCAAAAGGTGAGGGCTTCATCTCTCTTGCTGGGCTTGATGCCGATGCTAATGAGCAAGAAGCTACGAGAGCTTTTAGAAAATTGGCTCTCAAATATCATCCCGATAAAAATAAAGATCAGCCGCTTGCAACGGAAGTATTCAAAGAAATTAATGCGTCTTACATGAGGTACAGGGATGCGCTTAACAAAAAATCAGATGTTGAGCAGTCATCATTAGCGCAACCTTCTGCATCGCAAGCGTCTCAACCACAACCTTCCACACTGCAACCATCCCAACCACAGCCATCGCAGCCACAAGCATCTCTCGCAAACGATTCAAATATCGGCGCAGAAGTTGCCAATGCCGCGGACCGTTTCTTAGCAATAACCGACAAAGAGTTTGAAGCTAAGTCTGCGGCTGTTGCAGCGCAAGTTCGTGACGGGACATCGGCGCCAGAGGTGATTCTGCAAGAAATAAGTGCCGTAGAAAAATCCTTGAAAGAGAAAGAGCAACGCGACGATAAACTCAGCAAAGAAGCGGCAGAAAAAGAAGCTAAAGATGGAGAAGGTAAGACGGGTAAAGATAAGGATGGCGACGACAAAAAAGATAAAGAAGCCAAAGACAAAGAAGCCAAAGATAAGGCGGCCAAAGATAAAGAAGGCCAAGAAGTCGAGAAAAATAGGAAGGTTAATGATGCAAGCAGCAAGCTGTCCAATGCGCAAAATGGATTGTCTTTGGCTAAGATGAAGCAAGTGGTTTTGGCTGAGGCCTTGGCTAAAGCGACACAGGAACTCACATCAAAAGTGGGAGATAAAACCAAAGAAGAAGCCGCGGTAAAAAATCTTGAGGATAGCCTTAATGCAGCCACAAGCGCTGTGGCTGGTTGCGAATCTCAGGTAAGCGACGCTAGTTCTGCGCTTCTGAGCGCGCTCCAATCGTAATTAATTCCACGCCAATTTTCTTCGAATTTAGCCTGTTTGATTTCTTGACAATAGGCACTCCAAAAATAAATTGCCGCGCTCTTCAAATACGGCAGACGTAGCTCAGTTGGTAGAGCACCAGATTGTGGTTCTGGGTGTCGCGGGTTCGAGACCCGTCGTTTGCCCCATCCGCTTTCGCTTCGCTACAGCGCGATTAAGCAGTAGCAATCGCGCTGTAGCGAAGCGAAAGCGGACCTTCCAACAAACTCTGACTCCAATGGACATCATCTTTTTCGCAGCAATTGCCCTCTACGTTTTTTGGAAGTTAAGAGAGCAATTCGGCAAAGTGGATGAAGAAGAAAAGAAGCAAATTCAAGAAAAAGTTTCCCGCAAAAAAGAAATTATCTCAGCCGTGCAAAGCCAGGTGATGGCGGTGAAAAAAAAGATGGATGAACAAAGCACCGCGCAAAATCAAGCTAACGACAAAATCATCAGCACCATTGAGGCCAGCTCTCAAGAAAATTTCCGCAAGATTCTAACCGCCTGCAACATCTCTGCCGAATTCTTTTTAAACGGCGCTAAATCAACTTTTGAAATGGTCATCAAAGCCTTTGCTGGAGCTGATTTGCAAGGTCTTAGGCTTTTGCTCTCAGACAAAGTCTACGCCGGTTTTGAGCAAGCAATCATCCAAAGAAAAGCCGAAGAAAAAACCTTGGTCAGCAATCTAATTTCCATTAATGCGGCGGAAATCGTATCGGTGCTGTTGGTTGATAACACTGCTTCCGTGGTGGTTAAATTTGTTTCAAACCAAATCAATTACATCGTCGACAAAGCGGGTCAAATGATCGAAGGCGGCAAAGATGAAATCAGAGAATTAACCGATGTCTGGACATTCAAAAAAGACATCGCGGCAACGAATAAAAATTGGGTAATTTCTTCAACCCAGATCCGTCATTAGAAATCCGTCTAGTTCGTCTAAATCTTGAAACTGCGCGGTTGAAACAATGTTTTTAATCCGCACTTACGCTTGTAAGTTTACGGTTTAAAAACATTGTTTCGCCCTTCATTTTCAAGCTTTAGCCAAACCATCCTAGATTTCTAATGACGGATCTGGGTTCAACTCAAATTTAATCAAAATGACTCAAGAATTTGTTAAGAAATCTTCGCTCAAAGTCGGTGAAAAAGAATTTAAATTTTTCTCTCTTGAAGACGCGGCAGGCAAGGTTGGCAAGGATATTTCAAAACTGCCTTACAGCTTAAAAATTCTTTTAGAAAATTTAGTCAGAAATTTTGATGGTGACGTGGTAAATGAAGAGCACATTTCTTGCTTGATTGACTCCGTAAAAAATCCCGAAAAAAGAATCGAAATCGCCTACATTCCGGCGCGCGTTTTGATGCAAGATTTCACCGGCGTTCCAGCGGTGGTTGACTTGGCTGCAATGCGCGACGCAGTTGCTAAACAAAACAAAGATCCCAAAAAAATTAATCCGTTAGTGCCGGTTGATTTGGTAATTGACCACTCGGTGCAAGTAGATTTCGCGGGCTCTGCCGGCGCTTTCAAAAAAAACGTCGATCTTGAAATGGAGCGCAACAACGAGCGCTACGAATTCCTCAAATGGGCCCAAAAATCTTTCAACAATTTCCGCGCCGTACCGCCAGGAACCGGCATCTGCCACCAAGTTAATCTAGAAAATTTGGCGCAAGTAGTGTGGACCAAAGAAGAAAATGGCGAGACCATTGCTTACCCCGACACCGTTGTGGGCACGGATTCGCACACTACAATGATTAACGGTTTGGCGGTTTTGGGTTGGGGCGTTGGTGGCATCGAAGCTGAAGCGGCAATGCTGGGCCAGCCAATCTCAATGTTGATCCCCGAAGTAATCGGCTTCAAACTTACCGGAAAATTACAAGAAGGCATCACCGCTACAGACTTGGTACTAGCGGTGACACAGACTCTGCGCAAAAAAGGTGTTGTCGGAAAATTCGTCGAATTTTTTGGCCCCGCTCTTGCCTACCTCTCCCTCGCAGACCGCGCCACCATTGCCAACATGGCCCCAGAATACGGCGCCACTTGCGGTATTTTCCCAATTGATCGCGAAACCATTAACTACTTAAACCTTACCGGCAGAAGCCTGCAAACCGTTGAATTAGTTGAAGCTTACGCCCGTGCCCAAAATATGTTCTGCGAAAATTACGATCTGGCGCCAGAATTCAGCGAAGTGGTCGAGCTAGATATTTCAAGCATCGTGCCTTGTTTAGCTGGTCCAAAAAGACCACAAGATCGCGTGACGCTTCCAGAAGTTAACGAGTCTTTCGAAAAACTTTTTGCCGAAGTCGGCGGCGCTAACGAACGCATTTCGATCTCAGAAATTAATTCCGATTTAGGCGACGGCGACGTGGCAATTGCTGCGATCACTTCCTGCACCAACACTTCCAATCCGTCAGTTTTAATTGCGGCCGGCTTGCTTGCTAAAAAAGCAGTTGAGAAAGGTTTGAAAGTTAAGAGCTTCGTCAAAACCTCGCTGGCTCCAGGCTCACAAGTGGTCAGCGAATATTTGGCCAATTCCGGTTTGCAAACTTATTTGGACCAACTTGGTTTCAACGTGATTGGCTACGGCTGCACCACTTGCATCGGAAATTCCGGTCCGCTTCATCCAAAAATCGAAGAAGTAATCAAAGCAAAAAATACTTTGGTGGCGTCAGTAATTTCTGGAAATCGTAACTTCGAAGGTCGGGTGCATCCTTTGGTGAAGGCCAATTACCTTGGTTCGCCGCCATTAGTTGTGGCTTACGCGCTGTGCGGAACTGTCAAAATAAACATCGGCACCGATGCGATTGGAGTTGGTAGTGACGGCCAAAAAGTTTTCTTAAAAGACATCTGGCCCAGCAAAGAAGAGATCGACGCCGTGATCCGCAAAAATGTGACGCGCGAAATTTTTGAAAAAAAATATTCCGACCTATTCAAAGGTGACGCCGCCTGGCAAGCCATCTCGGTCGAAAAATCCGACACTTACAATTGGAATCTCAGCAGCACTTACATCCGTTTGCCAAATTTTTTCGACGACCTCAATCGCGCTAATGCCACTGCCATCAAGGGCGCAAAAGTTTTGGGATTGTTTGGTGATTCAATCACTACGGATCACATTTCGCCGGCGGGAAATATTTCAAACTCTTCTCCGGCAGCGGTTTATTTGAAAGAAAAGGGTGTGGCGCAAGCGGACTTCAACTCCTACGGCGCTAGACGCGGCAATCACGAGGTAATGATGCGCGGCACCTTCGCCAACATTCGCATCAAGAATGAAATGGTGGACGGGAAAGAGGGCGGCTTCACTAAAATTTTTGAGAAGAATGGCGAAGTAGTTTCGATCTACGATGCCGCAATGTTTTACAAAGAAAAAAATACTCCTTTAGTAATTTTTGCCGGCAAAGAATACGGCACCGGGTCTTCTCGTGACTGGGCTGCTAAAGGTACCTTCTTGCTTGGAGTCAAAGCGGTAATCGCCGAAAGTTTTGAAAGAATTCATCGTTCAAATTTAATCGGCATGGGCGTGATGCCTTTGATTTTTAAAGCTGCGGACAATCGCAAAACTTTAAAATTAATCGGCAATGAAACGGTTGATATCTTGGGAATCGACCCTTACATTAAACCCAAACAAGACATAAAATGCATCATCACAAGGGCAGATGGCTCTAGGGAGGAAGTCACTTTGGTGTGCGGTCTAGATACCAGTAATGAAGTCGAATATTTTAAGCGCGGCGGAATTTTACAATTCGTAATGAGTCAATTGGTTGTTGGTAAAAATGCCAACAACTTGCAACCATCAACCAACAACTAAACAAACATGCAAATCAGAGTTTTAGGATCGAACATTGAAGTTGGCCAATCACTAACTCAATACGTGGAAGAAAATTTAGCGAAGTCAGTACAAAAATATTTTGAAAAAGCGGTTAATGCCGAGGTGCATTTCTCAAAAACCGGTCAGATGTTTAAAGTTATAATCACTGTCAATGAAGGTGTGAAAGGCGGCATTACCGTTAAGGGAAATGCTGAGGCTGGTGATGTTTACGGATGTTTCAATGAAGCCGCTGAAAAATGCGCTAAGCAATTAGGCAGATACAAAAAACGTATTAAAAATTATCGTCGCGACGGTAGAGGGCTGAAATCAATGGAGCCTGACTACCAAGCGTTGGATGCCATCAAATACATCGTTCCGCCAGTTGCTTACAATGTGTTTGAAGAAATGGAAAACGAAGAAACTGCCGCAGATTCTTTGCAAGTTGTTGGCGAAAAAAATACTGACATTGAAAATCTGACAGTTGAAGAAGCGATCATGAAAATGGATCTGCAAGACCTTCCGGCTCTTGTCTTCATCAATGAAAAAAGCAGAAGATTAAATGTAGTTTATCACAGAAAAGACGGGAATATTTCTTGGATTGATCCGAGAGTTTAGTTCCGTCACGTGGCGGGGTGGCAAGCCTCGTCTTTTTTAAATTTATTGTGTCCAAAGGGGGTAAAAAGTCGAATGCAAGTAGCAATTACTGGAAGAGGTAATTTGGAATTGGCCATCAGGTCTTTCCGTAAAAAAACTCAGAAAGAAGGAATCATCAAAGAAGCTAGAAGAAGAAAAGCTTACGAAAAACCTTCTGAAGAGAAAAAAAGAAGAATCGAAGAAAACATTACCCGCAAAAAAAGAAGCAGAAAAAGCGAGTATCACGGTAGTTAGTTTTTTACCAGTTTTCAGTTTTAAAAGCTGGTCGGGGTTTGTAACCCCGACCAAAACCGTTTGATTCCCAAGTCTAGATTTGGGAATCAAATGTGTGGACGGTTGCAAACCCCGTCCAGCAGAGGGGACGAGTTAGTGGTTACAAATCACGTCCAGCTCAGCGGTTTCCCAAGTCCATTGTTGTTCTAGAGTAGAGTCTCTCGTTAAAACTCAGATGTGTTTAATCTCTCAAGATCCAATTAAATTTTGTAAATGCCAAAGATCAGTCAAAAGGACAAATCACTCATCCTGCTAATTTTCTCAGTCTTGGTGATGTTGTACGCCCTGTACTCGATGTTTTCTTACTTATTTTTCACTTCCACTTTCCGCAATTCCGACGTCAGAAAAATCTTCTCTGAAGACAAAAAAAATCACAGCGAGCAGTGGCTCAATGTTTCACGCCCTCTAGAACTGACCGACCTCAAAGACCGCATCGTGCTCCTAGATTTCTGGACTTACGCCTGCGTTAATTGCGTCCAAGTCCTGCAAGAAATAAAAAAATTAGAAGAACAATTCGGCAGCAAGCTCGTGGTAATCGGCGTTCATTCCGGCAAGTTCGACAACGAAAAAGATTTCGCTCAAATCAAGAAAGCCATCATCCGCAACGACATCACCCATCCCGTAGTTAACGACGCCAATTTCAGAATCTGGAATAATTTTCACATTAACGCCTGGCCAAGCCTAGTGTTAATCAACCCGCGCGGCAAAGTTGAAAAAACTTACGTTGGCGAAGAAGGGGCGATGCAAATTAAATCCGGAATTAAAAAACTTATTTCCAAATTCAAATACGAAGTGAACCGCGATCCGCTGCCGATTGTGCTCGAAAAAAATAGCGTCATTAGCAATGTCCTCAGCTTCCCCACCAAGCTCGAATACGGCGCTGACTTCACTTACAAGTCACGCACAATGCCCGCTTTGTTCATTTCAAACAGCGGCAAAAATAATATTTTAGTCACTTCTTTGTCCGGCGACATCATTTTAAAAATCGGTTCCGGAATGGTTGGTCTCGAAGACGGCGCTTTCGACAAAGCCTCTTTCGATTCCCCGCAAGGCTTACTGTACCACGCGGGCAAGCTTTACGTCGCAGATTCCGGCAATCACGCTTTGCGAGAAATTAATTTCAAAACCGGCGAAGTCACAACTCTGATTGGATCCGGGCAAAGAGGCGCGCCAATCGCCTCTGCCGAAGAAGTTTCCGACGCCAAATCCTTTGAACTAGCCTCTCCCACCGACATCGAATTCTTCCCCAATTACGACAACATCGTAATCGCCAATTCCGGCACGCATCAGCTTCTAACTTACAACATTGCCAAAGAAAGAGTGTCAGTCCTTGCCGGTAACGGCTCCGAAGGTATTTCCGACGGCAAATATCCCGACAATCTTTTGGCGCAAACTTCCGACATGTCGGTCTACAATAAAAAACTTTATTTCCTTGATTCGGAAAGCAGCGCACTACGGGTGCTTGACGAAAGCGGTGACGTCAAAACTTTGATCGGCAAAGATTTATTTAAATTCGGCAACAAAAATGGCGGTAAAAGTGAGGGCTTAATGCAGCATCCTCTAGGCCTAATGGTTGACGACACGGGAGCCTACATTTCCGACAGCTTCAACCACACCATCCGCAAATACGATTTTGTTTCCGGGCAAATTTTTAATCTGGTCGGCAGCAAGAAAAGTGGCGACAACACTGGCGCAAGCAGCGTCACCCAATTTAACCAGCCGGAAGGAATCGTCTCGGTCTTAAATAATTTCTACGTCGCTGACACCAACAACAACCGCATCGTGGTCTTGAATCGCGGCAATTTTAGCTCTTCAATTCTCGACGTGATGCCGCCTTTAAAATTGCAGAAAGACGGCTTCCTGCAATATTTGCCGAATCTGCAAAAATTGCCTGACGTTTCGGTCAAATCTGACACCGAAATTTCACTAAAAATTGATCTTAAAAAAGGTTGGAAACTTAACGAAATGGGCCCGAGTTTTGTTAATTTGCTTGAGGTGGTGAAGGGCGGTCAAGTTGATCTGGTCACAACTTCTGACTGGCAAAATCTCAAAAACAAAGAAGCCAAATTGCCGAAATTAAACACCAGCAAAAATTACGTTCTGCAAGGCGTAATTTACTACTGCGAAGACAAGCCAAACGCGCTGTGCTACATTAACAGCTACGAGCAAAAATTGGATGTGGATGCGGATGAAAAAAATAGTCAGGTGGTGATTAGGTTGGCTTATTAGTGAGACTGAGTTTGGGATGAGACTGAGTTCGTGACGAGAAACCCCCCTACCCCCCTTGTCAGGGGGGCTTTTGATCGAGTTCGGTTAAAGCCCCCCTGATAAGGGGAGTAGGGGGGTTTCTCGTCTCGGGCTCCAAGAGTTTCTAAAAAATCTTCGATCTAAATCCTCTCCGC
>CANDYP010000008.1 GCA_947425005.1 Rickettsiales bacterium
AAGGGGGGTAGGGGGGTTTCTCGTCCCAAACTCAGAGCATTTCTCGTCACGAACTCAGAGCATTTCTCACCCCAAACTCTTTCTTCAAAACCGCAACAACGTAAATCTCAAATTTTGAAAATCCCAAATTTAATCGTCGCCTTATTACTCTTCGTGCTGCCGCATTTTTCCTACGCCGCTGCATCCCCAAACAAAATCTCCTTCCAGGGCTCAACAAATTTTTCCGCCGTTACGCAAAATCAAGCTAGCACATTTGAACAAAATCAACTTCCCGACACCACTAATAATCGCCACAATTCTGCCGCCGTTTTTGAAAATAATTCCCAACTTTTCGCAAAACTAAACTTCGCCAATTCCGCCAAAACACTGAAATACGGCGCAATAATCAAAGCTGAATCCGAACTTTCTTCCGACCAAAATAAAGGCGCCGTCAATGCTGACCAAGGCTTTATTTTCGCTGATTCTGAAGGTTTTGGAAAAGTTGAGCTGGGCGACAATGTTGCGGTAAATCAAAAAATGAAAGTGGGTCCAGCCAGCTTCGCGCGCGGCAATGGCGGCATTAATGGCAATTATTTAAAATACGTAAATTTGCCAATTGCCTCACAATTTATTTTAATTGCTCAATCTCCCATCGGTCATGGCGGCTACGCCAGCAGCGGTTCTGCGTTAAATCAAAACTCCATTAAAATTTTGCGTAACGGTAGTTTTAATGGCGCGGAAGATGCGACAAAAATTAGTTACTACACTCCAAGAATCAGCGGCTTGCAACTGGGAGCGACCTACACTCCCGACACTTCCAGCAGCGTGATTTCTTCAACCGTATTTAACGGAAAATCTAATTCAGTTCGCGACGTAATCAGTGCTGGCACTAACTACACCAACAGTTTCGAAAATTTTGATTACGCTTTTTCCGCAACGGCTGAAAACGGAAAATCAAAATCTAGCGATCAAAATAATTTATCTTCCTTCGATGTCGCTACAACCATGGCCTATTTCGGCTTCACCTTCGGCGCATCATTTGGTTCTTGGGAAAAATCTTTGCAGCAGAAAAATAATTCGAATAACAAAAATTCTACGTACCAAACTTTGGGTGCGTCTTACCAAATTGGACATCTTTCGGTCAGCTTGACAAACCTCAAAAGTAAGTTTCAAAAAAACGCCTACCAAGCAACCTCGCTAGGGCTTGACTATAAGCTTACCAAATCTTTTATTCCTTATTTCGAAATCACTCGCTTCGGCTTCAAATCCAGCCAGGCACAATCTTCCCAAGCAGAATCTTCCAACGCAAATAACCGAGGCTTTGTCGCCTTGACGGGGTTTTTGCTTTTTTTCTAAGACGGGTTCTAAACCGTTCACACGCAACAACTTAATTTTTCTGAACATGAGTATTGCCGCTCTCGATTCCTACTTATTGCCGCTTAAACAGATGTTGGACAGGGATGGTGTCAGCGAAGTTTCAATCAACCGCCCAGGTGAAGCATGGATTGAGTTCAAGGGCGACATGATCCGCGAAGAATTACCAACTTTTGACATCAATCATTTAAAATCTCTGGCGCGCCTAATTGCGCAGTCAACCGAACAAAGATTAAGCGAAGAAGAGCCTTTGCTTTCAGCAACTCTGCCGAACGGATACCGTGTGCAAATCGTCTTCCCCCCTTCTTGCGAACCGGGATGCGTGGTGATTTCAATTCGTAAACCTTCCAGTATTAAATGGAGTTTGGATGATTACGAAACGATGGGAATGTTTGACAACGCCGCTGTTGGAGAGGTTACAGACAAAAATGATCTGATCTTGGCCAAGCTTCTAAAGCTCAATCGCATCAAAGATTTTTTACAGCGCGCAGTTCTTTACAAAAAAAATATTATTATTTCCGGCGGTACTTCCACAGGTAAGACTACCTTCACCAACGCAATGATTCAGGCCATTCCACACGAAGAAAGATTAATCACCGTGGAAGACGCGCGAGAAATTGATCTAACTTTTCACCAAAATCGCGTGCATTTAATTGCTTCAAAAGGCGGGCAGGGTCGTTCAAAAGTTTCGACACAAGATTTGATTGAAGCCTGTCTACGTCTACGTCCAGAACGTATTATTGTGGGCGAGTTGCGTGGTGCCGAGGCATTTAGTTTCTTGCGTGCGATCAACACCGGTCATCCCGGATCTATTTCAACTTTGCACGCCGACACTCCAAAAATGGCAATGGAGCAGCTGAAGATGATGGTGATGCAAGCCGGTCTGGGCATGGCTCCATCTGAAATCACCTCTTACATTAAAAACGTTGTCGATGTGATTGTGCAGTTAAAAAGAGGGTCCAAAGGCAAGCGGTACATTTCAGAAGTTTACTTCAGGGCGATTCACAACATTCAAAAAGCAGAATAAATTTTATGGATCGCACGCGTTTTTTTGACAAAAAATTCGAGTTTCTAACTCTAAGACAAATCGTTGACATTACTGGCGCCGCAATAGTTGGCGATTTTGATGAAACTAAAAAAATTTTTGATGTTGCGACGCTAGAAAAAGCTAACGAAAACCAAATTTCTTTCTTTACCTCCGGTCAATATTTCGACAAATTTCAAATCACAAAAGCCGGCTTTTGTTTCGCTGAAGAAAAATACGCGGCCAAGGCGCCACAAGGTGTGACAATACTTGCTCACAAAAATCCTTATTTCGCTTACTCCAAAATTGTTGAAAGTTTTTACAAAGAAAAAGATGTCGAATTTGCTGGCGAAAAATTAGTTCATCCCACAATTCATCCTGGGGCAGAAATTGGTGCAGGCGCTAGAATTGCCCCCAACGCCTTTGTTGGAAAAAATGTTAAAATCGGAAAAAATTGTTTTATCGGTCCCAACGCTTCAGTACTCGACAATTGCGTGATTGGCGACAATTGCCTCATCAATGCCGGGGTGGTGATCTCTTTTGCTCGCATCGGCAATAACTGCAAATTTCTTAACGGCGCCAAAATTGGTCAAGATGGTTTTGGCTTCGCTCACAACGCCGGAGTGAATCATAAAATTATTCAGCTCGGGATTGTTCAGATTGGTAATGATGTCGAGATCGGCGCCAATAGCTGCGTTGATCGGGGTGCGATTGAAAATACTGTGATTAGTGACGGCGTTAAAATCGACAATCTGGTACAAATTGCTCACAATGTTGTGATTGGAAAAGGTACGGTAATGGCTGGTTGCACCGCTATTGCCGGCAGTACAAAAATTGGCAGTTTTGTTCAGATCGGAGGCGGCTGCAATATTAGCGGGCATATTTCGATTGGGGATGGGGCGAGAATTGCTGGGATGAGCGGCGTGATGCGCGATGTTGCTCCGATGGAAGTGGTGGCCGGAATTCCGGCATTGCCAATTCGCGATTGGCACAAGGTGAATGCGACTTTGATTAAGATGATTGAGAGGAAGGGGTTGTAGGGTTGGTCTGAGGGTTGGGACAAGAAACCCCCCTACCCCCCTTGTCAGGGGGGCTTAAAACCGAACTCGATCAGAGCCCCCCTGATAAGGGGGGTAGGGGGGTTTCTTGTCCCAACCTCAAATCATTACAAACCCCGTCCAGCATTACCAGCACACTCTAAACAATCCTCACCCCTCTCAAAAACTCCTCCAACAACATCGGTTTTTTTCCCTGACGTTGCAAAATCACCGGCCGGATTATCCCTTGTCCACACTGAATCGAAAGCCTCTCATCCAAAATAGTTCCAGCCTCTTTTTCGCAAGAATTTTCATCCAAAATCTCCGCCGCAAAAATTTTTATTTTCTCTCCATTGTGAATAAAATGCGCCTCCATCGATCCATTTAATCCGCGAATTTTTCTTTCAATTTCACGGGCAGAATTTTTCCAATCAATCTCACATTCCGCCTTGTCAATTTTTTTAGCGTAGGTCATCAAAGCATCGTTTTGCTTGGTTAAAACCACTTGACCATCACGTAAATTTTTTAAAGTTTTTACTAAAATTTCCGCGCCCATCTGCGACAATTTTTCGGCTAAATTTTTGTAGGTTTCAGTCCCATCCAGCGCAAATTTTTCTTGGAAAATCATGTCGCCGCTATCCAAACCTTTGTCCATTTTAATAATCGTGATTCCGGTCTCGCAATCTCCAGCCATGATTGGACGCTGAATTGGCGCCGCTCCACGCCATTTAGGCAAAAGGGAAGGGTGAATATTTATGCAGCCGAACTTGGTGCCGTCCAAAATTTCCTGCGGCAAAATTAACCCGTAAGCCACGATTACCGCGGCGTCAGCTTTTAGATCAGAAAATTCTTTTTGGATTTCAGCGTCTCGTAAAGTTTTTGGCGTGATCACTTTGAAGTTGTGCTGCAAGGCCAAATTGTGAATCGGAGAATTGGTTAATTTATGTCCGCGCCCTGCAATCTGTGGTTCGCGCGTGTAGACTGCGACAATTTCAAAATTGGAGTCAGCGATTAATTTTTCTAAAGTTGGGCAAGAAAATTCCGGCGTGCCCATGAAGATGATTTTCATGAATTTTGGATTTTAGATTTAAGATTCTGGGTTTAGTCTGCGCCAATCTAAAATTTGAAATCTGAAACCTCCAGAAAACCGCAAACCGCAAATCACAAATGAAAGTCAAAAAATTATTTTTGCTAGGAATAGCCATCGCTCTTCTTGTGGCTTTTTTTGACTTACTCAGCAAAAGGGTAGTCTTCGCCATCCTAGAAAACGTTGCATTAGAGCAGCATACCTTTCATCCAGAAATTAAAGTTTTTGACTTTTTTAGCTTGGTTGCAGTGTGGAATCGCGGCGTCAGTTTTGGCATGTTTAACCAATTAGAAAGCGGCCCAATAATTCTCTCTCTGCTGCAATTTTCAATTTTAGTGATTTTGTTTTTTTGGCTTTATCGCAACGAGAAACTGCATTTTACTTACGCTCTCGGCTTTATCGCCGGAGGAGCTTTGGGAAATTTAACGGACCGAATCAAAAATTCTGCAGTGGCAGATTTTTTAGACTTTCATATTGCATCCTATCATTGGCCTGCCTTTAATTTGGCCGATTCTGCTGTCTTTATCGGAGTTGCAATTCTGGTTCTTGATGACCTTATTTTCAAAAAAAGATGAAAAAATTTATTGCCCTCACACTCGTTTTGTTCGTCTTTTCTTGCGCAAAAAATAAGGAAGAAAACCCCATTCTTTTGCCTCCTAATTTTGCTGAAATGCCAGATGTCAATAATCCGGAGAAGCCTACTCCGGCAGAGAAAGATGAGAACGTTACTCGATTAAAAGAGTTGCTGTTGAAGAGCGATTAGTTCCAAGTTTTACAATTTTATTTTTACCAACCCCAATTTTTCAAAAAATGTTAAATCAGTTTTTTATCAGTGACGCCTTTGCCCAAGCTAATGAAGCAGCTCCTTCTCCAGAAATGTCTTTCACCAGTTTTGTTCCATTAATTTTAATTTTTGTCGTTTTTTATTTTTTGATCGTCCGTCCGCAAAGCAAGAAATACAAGGATCAGCAAGAGATGATCAACTCTCTTAAAGTCGGCAATAAAGTTGTAACTGCTGGCGGAATTGTCGGCGTAATAACCGAGGTTAACGCGAAGGAAAATCAGCTTGAAGTTGAAATTGCTAGTGGCGTGAAGGTGAAGCTTCTTAAGAGTTACGTGACGGATTTGGCAGAGAAGAAAGAGGTGAAGAAAGAGGCGAAGAAGGAAGAGAAGAAAGGTAAGAAATAATAATGTCTGTTGTTGGTCGGAGTTACAAACCCGACCAACAGTAAGAACTGAACATGTGGACGGGGTTACAAACCCCGTCCAGCGGTAGGGTTGCAAAGCCCCGACCAGCACAAGATCTCCCTAGATGTAGCAAGTATCAAATCCCAACAACAAGACCAACAAAATCATGCTTAACTTTTCTAAAACAAAAATAATCGCAATTTTAGCGGCCTGCTTTTTATCCTTAATTTACGCGGCTCCAACCTTCATCACACAAAGTTCGAATCCAACTTTAGCAAAATTTTTACCAAATCAAAAAGTTAGTCTGGGCCTTGATTTACGCGGCGGCTCACAATTAATGCTGGAAGTGGATTTCGATTATTACATCAAAGAGCAGCTCATTAATTTGAAAGATGAGTTGAAGGCAAATTTCAGGGATGAGTCGATTCGCACAATCCCTACAAGCTCTCAGGACAAAATCACCTTCGCGCTTTCCGACGCAGAGCAAATAAAATCCGCTAAAAAAATAATTAAAAAACTCAGCAATAAAGTTGAGGTTGATGAAAATTCTGGCCAATTTGAAATTTATTTTTCGGACAGCGAAGTCGCGCTAATGAAGCAGAATCTGATTAAGCAATCGATTGAAATTGTCAGAAAAAGAATTGATGAAAGCGGCACCAAAGAGCCTGCTATCCAAGCTCAGGGCGAAAATAGAATTTTGTTACAAGTGCCGGGAGTTCAAAATTCTGACGAGATCAAATCGATCTTAGGCAAGACCGCCAAAATGACCTTTCATCACGTTTCCGACCAAACATTTTCTGGATCGAACGGCGCAGTACTCGATCAAGATTTGGAAAGACTTTACGACTACGAAGGTCGCGCATTTATCATCAAAAAAGAAGTGGTCTTGAGCGGAGACATGTTGGTTGATGCTAGTGCCACCTATCACGAAGGGCAGCCGGCAGTGTCTTTTCGCTTCAATGATGTGGGCTCCAGAAAATTTGGACAAATCACTCGAGACAATATCGGTAAATTTTTTGCCATTGTTTTGGACGGCAAGATTGTGACTGCACCTAGAATTAATACGGCAATCACTCAAGGCTCCGGCGTAATTTCCGGAAGCTTCACCGTGCAAGAAGCTAATGAAGTTGCCTTGCTTTTAAGAGCTGGCGCCCTTCCAGCTCCTTTAAAAATCATCGAAGAAAGAACGGTGGGGCCATCACTTGGATCGGACTCCATAAAAAATGGCAGCATCGCCGGCGCTGCTGGTCTTGCTTTCGTCGCTATTTTTATGGTGCTATTTTATGGATTTTTTGGCCTGATCGCCAACATCGCCATGTTCATCAATATTGCCGCGATTCTGGCAATTTTATCAGCAATTGGCGCCACTCTCACTTTGCCTGGAATCGCTGGGATCGTGCTTACAATGGGCATGTCGGTTGATGCCAACGTGTTAATTTTTGAAAGAATCAAAGAAGAATTACGCGCCAAAAAAACTATCCTTGCCGCTGTCGATCAAGGTTTCTCGCAAGCCTTCCGCACCATTACCGACTCGAATGTAACCACTTTAATTGTGGCCTTTTTCCTTTACGTTTTCGGCAATGGCCCGGTGAAAGGCTTCGCAGTTACGCTTTCAATCGGCATCCTTTCTTCAATGTTTGCAGCCATTCTTTTAACAAGAATGATGATTGCTCTGTGGCTGAAATCCGGGGCTAAAAATAAAAAGCAGCGTAAATTAAACCTGATCTAAGAACTCAACTGCTGTCCGGCTTCATGACTTACTTAGAGATGGATTCTAAAATAAATATTTTTAGTCGGGGCTGGATTTTATTTGCTGCAATATTTTTGAGTTCATCTTTTTTTACCTCCACTGCTTACGCGCTTTCTAAGCCGGGCGCCAAAAAGCAACCCTCTCTCCCATCGGTGTTAAAAGCTGATCATGTCGACAGCGATCAAATCAATAATATTTTAGACGCCACCGGCAACGTTGAACTAAGAAGAGATTCCAGCATCGTTTACGCTGACGAAATCTTCTACGACAAGAATAGCGGCTGGGTTAGGGCGATCGGCAATGTGAAGATCAAAAACATTGAAGTGGGAAATGTGCTGTCCAGCGAAGCTGTAATAAAAGACGATTTTTCCAAAGGCACTTTTTCGAACAGCACTTTGATACTTTCTGACGGATCTTATTTGACCTCCCCGCAAATTGATCGCGAAAGCCCGGAGGTCACGGTTTTGCAATCTTCGATTTTTTCAATTTGTCCCAATGAGGAGATCAGCGAGAATAATACCTTAGCAGGAAAGAAGCGCGACATGATCTCAATTAAGTCGCAGAGAACCACCATCAATCGCCAGCAGGAAAACTTTAAAATTAAACACGGCGTAGTCAGGCTCTACAATATTCCATTTTTTTACACGCCTTATCTGAAAGGGCCGCTGCCGTCAAAGGGCAGGGAGTCCGGCTTCCTACATCCATCTTACACTAAAACAAAATTTGGTGTCGGTTTCGTAACGCCTTATTATTGGAATATTGCTCCCAATAAAGATTTGACGATTACGCCTCGCATCAACCCAACTCGAAATCTCTACATCATCAACAACGCCTTTCGTCACATGACGTCTTACGGTAGTTACGAGACGAATTTTGAAGTAGCGAACAATAATGTTACCGATGCCAACGATAAAACGATGGTTGCGCGGACCAAAAGCGAATATCGCTGGAATCTAGCCGGCACCGGTGTTTTTGATTTTACGAAAAATACCGGTTTGGATTTTTTGGTTAACGACGTCTACGACCGCAACTATTTGCGCGATTACCACAATAATTATCTCGGATACACCTTGTCGAAAACCAATCTCGATTACATCAACGGCCGCAGCTACCACGCGGTTAGAATGGTAAAAATTCAGGAGTTGGAAGATCCGGCGCTTGAGGGAGCCTCACCACTTATTTTGCCGATAGTTGATTCTCACATCGAAACCAAGCCGCTTTTTTTTAAAGAGAAATTTTCTCTAACTTCAAACGCCACCACCATTAGCAGAGAAGATGGTTTACAATATCGTCGCGCCACAATGACGCCGGAAGTTAACGTGCCATTCAACTTGTTGGGAAATTTATTTAACGTTAATGCTCGAGTTCAGACCGACGCTTATTCGTTGGAAAATAATTTTCGCAACACTGCTCCAACAAATAATTTTAATTCTACCCAAGGCGCTTACAAGCCAGAAGTCTCTCTTAACTGGTCACTGCCTTTGTTAAAAAAATCCAAAACCAATACTTTCATGATTGAGCCAATGGCCAACATTGTGAGCAGCTATTACAACACCAGCACCCTTAAGTTGCCCAATGAAGACAGTAATAATTCTGAGTTAACGGTGAGTAATTTATTCTTAAGTGATCGAATCGCGGGGTACGATCGTAATGAGTCCGGCACTAGATCCAGCTACGGCGCCAGGTCGTCATTTTTTAATCGCTTTGGTGAGTACGGATTAACTTTGGGGCAAAGTTTTCAAATCAAAGATAAGAATCAGGACATGGTGATTCGAGGGTTTAACAATAACAATAAATCCAATTTTGTGGGTTTAATGTCTTACAAGGCGGTGAAATATTTTTATATTTCTTATGCCTTCCAGCTTAGTGAATCAAACTATCGCAACGAAGTTAATGAGGTGAATACCGTGCTTGATTTTGAGCGCTTCGCTTTGTCCAGCAATTATCTTTTTCTACGACAAAATTCACAAAACCCTTTTGCAAAAGAGCAGCTTTCAATCACATCCAAAGTAAGAGTTACCAAAAAATTTATGGTAGATCTAACCAGTAGCAAAGACATGATAGCCGGTCGCGTGCTTAGTCGCGCCGCTACGCTAAGTTACGATGGATGTTGCACAGTATTCAGCTTTTCCATGACTGAGAGCAACCAAAGTAACCTGATCAAACCAACAAAATCTTTTAACATAAGTTTGTCTTTCAAAAATTTGTAAGACTCTTTTTACTTCGCTACCCCCTTCTTAAAAATATTAACTACCCAACCAATTGAGGCTTTATGGCAAAAGAAATTACCGACAGCAATTTTTCGCAAAATATTTTAGAATCAAAAGGCGTTACCCTTGTAGACTTTTGGGCGCCTTGGTGCGGGCCTTGCCGTCAACTTTCTCCAATCGTCGAAGAATTGGCAAAAGAATTGGAAGGCAAGATGGAAGTTTACAAATGTAACATCGATGAAAATCCTGAAACTCCTTCGAAATACGCGGTTCGCGGCATTCCAACTCTGATGATTTTTAAAGACGGAAAATTGGTCGACACTAAAGTCGGATCACTTTCCAAAGTCGCTCTTTACGAATGGGCTAGAAATAATTTGTAATTTTCATGAATAAAAACCTACCTTCGAGCGATTACACAAGGTCGCTCGAAGAAGATCAGCTGCAGCTTGAAGCCTTCCGCAAAAATAAAATCTCCCTCCTTCAAAAAAATTCCGATCACTTTTTTTCAACTACTTCATTGATTACAAAAATCGGTGTTGAGCTTGAATTTTACCTAACGAATCAAGATCGCTCTCGTCTTTTGGATCAATTAATTCTTGCCGATTTCATCGCGGAATTGTCGAGAAATATTCCTGTCGATTCTTTGATTTACAAAATTGAGAAAGAGCAGGGAGTAGGGCAAATTGAGGTCAAAACCATCTTCGATTCCGATTTACTTAAAGTCTGTGACGAGATTAAAAAAATAAAATCTGCAGCAAAAAACCTGGCGCTTCAAAAAAATCTAATCGCATCTTTTGCCGCGCAAGAATTTCCTGATGATTGCGGCAGTGCCTTGCAATTCAACATCTCGCTGCACGATGCGAGGGGTAAAAATCTTTTTGAATCTGACGAAAAAATTTTACAGAAAGTTGCCAGCGGACTTTTGCAAATGACTAACTCAATGATGATTTTTTTGGCGCCGAATGAAGACGATTACGCCCGGTTTTCTGGTGAGATAAATCGCAATTTGTTCAAACAAGGAAAGTTCACTGCGCCAGTGAATCTAAGCTTCGGCGCTGATAATCGCACTTGCGCAATCCGCATTCCGGTAACACCAAAAAACTCGGAAAATAATTTTGGAAAAAGATTGGAATATCGAATTGCCGCTGCGGATGCCGATCCGTTTCTTGCGATGTCGGCAATTTTGTTGGCAATGATTTTTGGAATTGAGAATGGCGAGCCGCAGCTCTCGCAACTGCACGGTAACGCCTTTGACGAGCAGTACGGAGTTCAAAACTTTTGTAAAAATTTAGAAGAGGCGAGGGAGAAATTTTTTGAAAAGGGGAATTTTATTCGAGGAAATTTTTTGGATTATTTGTAACTCGAGAAACACAAACTCAATCTCCGACCTACAACCCCCTCATCCTATCCACCACATTAATCGGCAGTAAAATGTAATACTGACCCTGCGAAGCCATGTAGGAAGCCCTTTCCATCGCCTCCTTTCCGTGCCCAAAAAATATGTCGCCACGGGTCACGCCCTTAATTGCCGATCCGGTATCTTGCGCAACGAACAAGTGAGAATATTTCTCCTTCGACCCATCCTTCTTTTTCAAATTCGTGTCAACCCACAGCGGAAATCCGTAAGAAAATACATCGCTGTCAACAGCTAAAGAGCGCTCCGTAGTAAGGGGCACGTTCTGCGCCCCCACAACATATTCGCCGTCAGAAAATTTAAAAAATATGTAGGCCAGGTTAACATTCATCACCTCGTCAGCCTTGTCGGGATTTTTTCTAAACCATTCTTTGACGGTTGCGGCATTGAGATTGCTGCGCTCCAAATAACCCTGATCCGCCATGTAATTGCTCACGGCAATAAAAGGCTGATTATTTCTCGCAGCAAAAGTGATGCGCGCCACAGTGCCGTCTGGCAAGTTCACGCGGCCAGATCCTTGAATGTGAAGAGAAAATAATTCTGCTTTGTCTTCGACGTAAAGAAGCTCCAAACCCTTGTTATTCAAGGCGCCTTCTTCGATTTGTTTTCTGGTTAGGTAAGGCGCGGAAGTTAAATCTTTTGGCTTGGCGTAAATCGGATATTTAAATTTTTCAGTCTTGACTCTGCTGCCATTTAGCTCGGCTTCGTAATATCCGGTGAAGACCCCGGTGCTGTTGCCAGACTTGTCGGCAACCAAAAATGGTTTGAACCAATTTTCAAAAAAATTCCGCGCTTGTTTACCGCTCATGGTTTTGACAACTTGGGCAATTTCGCAAACGTCGCGAAAATCTCCAACTGTGATCTCGCCTATTTGCCCGCCAATAACGCGGTTCTGCGCCATTTTAGAAAATTTATTACAGGATTGAATAAAGGCCTGAAGCGCTTTTTTGTGATCATCTTTTTCCCAATTTTTCAGCGACTGAAAATCAACTTGTTCAAGACTGACATTTCCTTTGCCTTTAATCGTAACTTTTGGATAGACCAAGCAGCCTTGCAAGAGTAGGATTGCAGACAAGACAGAAAAGTGAGTAAATTTTCTCAGCATAAAGAATTTAGATTTAGGATTTAATGATTTAGAATATTTGCGCACATCCCCGCGAATCTAAAATCCCCAATCCTAAATCTTAAATCATTTCTCGAATGTCTCTTCAATGTGGAATCGTCGGCTTGCCGAATGTTGGAAAATCAACTCTCTTTAACGCACTCACTCAAACCGCCGCTGCCCAAGCCGCCAACTATCCTTTCTGTACGATTGAACCAAATATTGGCAAAGTGAGCGTGCCGGATTTTCGTTTGGAAAATTTAACAAAAATTGCCGGATCAGCTTTAATTATTCCGGCACAAATTGAATTTGTGGACATTGCAGGCTTGGTGCGTGGAGCCAGCACTGGCGAAGGTTTGGGAAATAAATTCCTGTCCCACATTCGCGAAGTTGACGCGATTATTAATGTAGTGCGTTGCTTCGAAGACGAAAATATTACGCATGTTGAAGGCGAGGTTGACCCCTTGCGCGACATTGAATTGATTCAGCTCGAACTCATCATCGCCGACATGGAAAGTTTAGAAAAAAGAATTCCGGCGCTAGAAAAAAAAGCTCGATTAGACAAAGAAGCTGCGGCTCAAGTTGAGGTGGCAAAAAAAGTTTTGGAAGTTTTGAAAGCTGGAAAAGCGGCGCGTTTAACTGAAATAAAATCGGAAGAAGAAAAAACATTTAGAGAATTACAGTTAATCACCTCTAAGCCTCAGCTCTTTGTTTGTAATTTAAAAGAACACGAATTGGCGGGAAATAAATATTCGGAATTGGTCGAAAAATTTGGCAAAGAAAATGAATACCAAGTGCTAAAAATTTGCGCTCAAATCGAAGCTGAAGTTGCCGGCCTTGAAACCGAAGAAGAGAAAAAAGAATTTTTAGGATCTGTCGGCCTAGAAGAGACGGGCCTCGCGCAAATCATCAAAAGTTCGTACAAACTTTTGGACCTCATTACTTTCTTCACCGTTGGTCCAAAAGAATGTCACGCCTGGACTTTAAAAAAAGATTCCAGCGCTCCTAAAGCAGCCGGCGTAATTCACACCGATTTTGAAAAAGGTTTCATCCGCGCCGAAACAATTTCTTACAATGATTACGTAACTTTAGGTGGCGAAGAAGGTTCCAAAACCGCTGGCAGACTAAGGCTCGAAGGCAAAGACTACATCACTCAAGACGGCGATGTTTTTCATTTTAGGTTTAATGTTTAGGTAGTGGTGGCGGCGGCAGCCTCCTTTGAAAAAGGAGGTGGCGCGTAGCGCCGGAGGATTTGGCGCAACAAATGCGGTCTGTTTTAGAGTTAAACCGAACTCGTTACGCCGAATCCTCCGTCGCGCGACGCGCGCCACCTCCTTTTTCAAAGGAGGTTACTACTCCCAGAAATAATTTTTAATTTATGCCCAACTTCCAAAAAAAAATCGCAGAAATAATCCGCGTTGATCACGCTGGCGAGATGGGTGCAAAGGTGATTTATGATGGGCAGATGGCAGCATTGAAGATGAAGGGAGACGTTGAGACTCTTGAGTTAGTAAGACACATGAAGGAGCAAGAAGACGTCCATTTTGACTATTTTAATTCCGAAATAAAAAGACAAAAAATACGCCCAACTTTAATGCAACCACTTTGGAAAGTTGGTGGATTTGCACTAGGATTTTTTACCGCTCTTGCCAATAAAAAAGCGGCGATGACTTGCACTACGGCGGTTGAAGAAGTGATCGACGAACATTACCAAGAGCAACTTTCAGCCTTAACAAAAGAAGAAAAATTTCTTGACGAGATTCAGAAAAAAGAGGTGAGGGAGCTCAAAGAAAAAATCGAAAAATTCCGTGATGAGGAATTGGAACATCGTGACATCGCTTACGAAAATAAGGCTGCGGAGCTAAAATGTTTTGCTCCGCTTTCTGCCTTCATCAAACTTACAACTAGATTTGCAATCGCGGTTTCTAAAAAGATCTAGGACAAGTTCTGACGACTAAACCTTAATAAATTTTTCTCTCACCTTCATCATTTCAAGGCAGGTGTAGGCTGCAAATCCTCCCTTGTCTTTTTTAGAAGAATCAGCCCGCTCTAAGGCTTGAGCTTCATTTTCGACAGTGATAATTCCGTAACCAATCGCCAATTTATCTTTAAAAGACAAGTCGGTTAGAGCTCGCGCACTTTCAGTGCAGATGTAATCGTAGTGAGTTGTTTCGCCGCGAATCACGCAGCCCAAGGCAACAAAGCCGTCGTACAAATTGTAACTTCTAAAGATCTTATTTTTTGCATCTTTAGCCAGGCTTATTACCGCAGGAATTTCAAACACCCCAGGCACGCTAATGACTTCAAAACTATTGCCGGATTGAGTGATTTCTTTTGTTGCACCTTCAAGCAACATTGCAGAAATTTTGTCGTAGAAAACCGCTTGAACGATTAAGATGTGTTTCTTTGCTGCCATGATTTTGTAGGTTGATTTTGATTAGAAGTGCCGCGAAATTTTGTAGAAAAACTCGCCGAAAAATAACTAAAATCATCTTTATTTCATGCTCAACATTTTCAACTTATTTCTATTTTTATTTACGCTGTGGATTTTGTTTATGATCTCAGCGGGGAATATTTCGTGGCTTTATTTGGGCTTTGGAATCCTAGCTTCAGGGGTTGTCAGTGTTTTTTCTTACAAGCTGAAATTGATCGAAGAAAAAAGCGAATTGCTTCATTTAAGCTTCGGTTTTTACCGGCATTTTTTTAGCATTTATTTTGGTAATTTTTTTAGTGCTTTAAAACTTATTATTCGCGCAGCTTTTGCCAGAGAACCACTCAATCCCGTAATCTACGTCACAGAATTTAATCACGACGAAACCTTTAATCTCGGCCTTCTGACGGCAAGCATCAACATGACCACAGGTTTATTTTGCATCGGAATGCGCAACGAAGATTTATTGATTCACGCCGTCGATAGCGATCATTTTAAGAGATTCGATTTGCTAAAAACTATCTCGGTCCTCAGAGAGGTTAATGACGACAATCTGGTTTAAAAATGTCGCAAAACTTAATGCAAATAAAAGATCAAATCGAAAAGTTAAAAGCTGAAATAGCCTGTCATGACGAGGCTTACCACACTCTTGACGCACCACTAATTTCTGATGCCGCCTACGATGAATTGCGTAAAAAACTCGAAGAATATCGTGCTAGTTTTCCACAATTTTTTGAGCAGAAATCAGAAAAAGTTGGCGGGAAAACTTTAGAAGTTTTTTCTAAAATACGTCACACCAAACCAATGCTGTCGCTGGCCAACGGCTTCAGTCGTGAAGATATTTCTGACTTCATTGATCGGGTTAATCGCTTTTTAGGATTAGACAAAAAATCTGAAGCTCTTGATTTATTCAGCTTTTCTGTCGCACCAAAACTTGAACTTTTTTGTGAAGTAAAAATTGACGGACTGTCTTTTTCGGCACGTTACGAGGACGGCAAACTCTTACAGGCAGCCACTCGCGGCGATGGCGAGGAGGGCGAAGATGTCACACAAAATATCAAGACTCTGCACAACTTTCCTCACAGTTTAAATGCAAAAAATCCTCCTCGAGTTTTTGAAATTCGTGGCGAGGTCTACATGGGTAAGAGAGATTTTTCTGAGCTAAATATTCGGCAAGAAGAGCAGGGCGGTAAGATTTTCGCCAATCCGCGTAATGCCGCCGCAGGCTCTCTGCGCCAGCTTGATCCCAACATTACAGCTTCACGAAATTTAAGTTATTTCGCCTACTCGGTTGGTGAAATTTCGGATGATTTTATTTGTAATTCACAAACCGAACTTCACCAAAAATTACGAAATTTTGGATTTAATATTGAGCCGCATTCCAAGACGTGTCGCGACCTTGACGAAGCAATTGAGCTCTACCAAAAAATTGCCGACTCGCGCTATCAGCTCGACTACGACATTGACGGCATGGTTTACAAAGTTAATGACTTCGCGTTACAAGAGCGACTTGGCTTCGTGGCCAGAAGTCCGCGCTGGGCAATTGCGCATAAATTTGCTGCCGAGAAGGCAAAAACTGAAATTGAGAATATTGTGATTCAAATTGGCAGAACCGGCGCGCTCACGCCAGTAGCGGTTTTGCAGCCGGTTAATATTGGTGGCGTTGTGGTGTCGCGCGCAACTTTGCACAATCAAGACGAGATCGCGCGCAAAGATATTCGCGTTGGCGACGTGGTTTTAATTCAGCGCGCCGGCGACGTAATACCGCAGGTTTTGGCGGTTGATCTTGGTAAAAGAAAGGCTGATTCGGTGAGTTTTTCTTTCCCAAAAAATTGTCCGGTTTGCGGATCAGAAATTATTAAAGTCGAAGACGATGTAGTTCTGCGTTGTGCTGGCGGCCTTTCTTGTGAAGCGCAATTGAAAGAAACTCTAAAACATTTTGTGTCCAAAGATGCGTTTGACATCGCTGGTCTTGGCAAGAAGCAGATTGATAATTTTTTTGCAGAAGGTCGCGTAAGAAGCTTCGCCGATATTTTTTGTTTGGAAGAAAATGAAAAAACTTCAGCAAATCCGCTACACGAAAAAAATGGCTGGGGCAAAAAATCAATCGAGAATTTATTTTTTGCGATCAATCAAAAGCGTAAAATTTCTTTGGAAAAATTAATCTACGCCATCGGCATCAGACATGTTGGCGAAACTACGGCCAAGCTGCTTGCGCAACATTTTATTTCTTACAAAAACTTCCAAGAAAAAATATTGGAGATGGCAAAAATATCCGAAAGTGAGCTGTCACAAAATCATGACTACCTTGATTTTGTAGCGATTGACGGCGTTGGTGAAAAAATGGCGCAGGCAGTTTTGGATTATTTCCGTGACGAAAAAAATTTAAAAATGTTTTTGGATTTGCACGGCGCGCTCACTGTTGAAGATGCTGTAGCAAAAAATCTGGAATCAGTCTTGTCAGGAAAATCAGTAATTTTTACTGGAAGTTTGGAGCGCATGACTCGTGCCGAAGCCAAGAAAAAAGCGGAAGATTTGGGAATGAAAGTTGTGGGATCGGTTTCGAATAAAACTGATTTTGTGGTTGCTGGCGCCGAGGCCGGATCCAAGCTCAAAAAGGCTCAGGAATTGTCGCTAAAAATTTTAAATGAAGAAGAATGGCTGCAATTAATTTCGTAAATTTTTTAGAAAAATCGCTCAAAAAATCGTTGGTCTTTTTGATCAAAATTTATCAATTTTTTATCGCAAGATTACTTGGCGGTTGCAATTGTAGATTTGAGCCCACATGCTCGCACTACATGTTGGAAGCTCTTGAGAAAAAGGGCTTAATCAAAGGTTTTTTCCTGGGGAGTAAGCGCATTTTAAGTTGCCATCCTTTCTCCAAAAAAAGCGGATACGATCCGGTAAAATAATTTCAAAATAAATGCTTCAAATCTTTCTAGCCGCCGTCTTGGTGATTTTCAGCGCCTCGATTAATACTCAAGCTAGCGATAAAGTTCCCGATAGTTTAGAGCAAATTAATGCAGATTTATTGGCAAAAAAAGCTAAGGCTGATCCCTTTGGCGGCAAGTCTGTTAAAGTTGATCTTGAGTCTTTAGGGCTTGATTCCGTTGATTCCAAAGAGGCCGAAAAAGAAAAAGTTCCAGCGGAAGAGACGCCAAAAATACCCGTTCAAGAAATAGAAAAATCAAAATTACTTACGACAGAATCTAAGCCAAAAGATGCAGCCCAAGAAGGCCGGACGGAAACTTCATTATCCGAAAAAATAAACTCAGCAATTGCAGCGGCTGCAAAGAAAAAATCTCCACAAGTTGGCGAGTCCAAAAATGCCGATTCAAAACCAGATGACGGCGGCGCTATTTCTAAAATTCAGAATTTTTTACGCAAAACTAAGTCGGAAGAGTCGTCGGATAAAAAGGTGGTCGGTGTGGCTGCTCCTGCCCAAGATTCATCAGGAGCCACAGATGTGACGGCTGCAGAAAAAGATCTTAAGAATTCTCACATTAATGCTGAAAAAAAACGCAATCTCAAAAAACAATTAGCTGCAAAAAACGCTGCAAAAAAGAAGGCAGCAGAAAATGAAAAAAAACGATTAAAAAAATTAGCCAAGCTCAATGAATTGCGCGCAAAATATTTGATAAAAATTAACGCCGGGAAATCTGCTGAGACTAAAAATCTTGACGAAGATTTATCTGGGGATGAGGGTAAAATTGTTCCTCAGAAAAAAGAGATTAATAAGTTTGTATCCTACGAAACCGCGCCTCCTCCAATCTTGAATAGATACCGAAGCCACGACAATGTAGGCATTCCAATCGTTTTAAGTCTCAGAGAAAAAATAGATAATTTGTTTCGATCGATTGGCGAAGAAGATATTTCTTACTTCAACAGCGCTTACGAAAATTTAGAAAATCCTGACGTTAAAAATTTCTCCGGCGACACGATTTTGACTTACGCTATTTTGCTGCAACGGTACGAGGTTATTGCTTCCATTTTAGGTAAGGGTGCTAATCCAAATCTGCCAAATACTCTGGGCTACACCCCGTTGCAAATCGCAACTGAAATACTTGATTTCACTTCGTTCAATTTGCTCGTGAACGCCAATGCTGACATTAACTACGCCGATGGCTTCGGAAGGACTTACTTGATGCATGCGGCCCGCGTTGGATTTTTACCGGGAGTTCAATTGTTAATCGAAAAAGGCGCCGACTTGAATGTGATGGATGCTGATGGATTCACGGCTCTCGCCATCGCTTATCAATACAAAAAAGATTTGATCGTGGCTTTGCTTTTAAAGCATGGAGCAAAAACCTGGATTGAAAAACCTTACGATCCGAAAACTGCTTCAATGATTCAAGACTTAGAAAGCCGGTGGAAGAAATAGTTTTTTCTGGCAAAAAAAATTTTTAAAAACATTCTAATTTTTAAGCATCCTGACCGCGTGAAGTGGTAAAAATTCGCGTTTTTAAACAACCAACTACATCCTCACTTGTTCAAGATTATTAAAGCCAAAAGCAGAAAATATTTTTTATTGTCTGCATTTTTTGTGTGTGCCTCAGTGTTTGGAATCATGATTGGCAATAAGGCAATCGTGGCTCAAATCCAAAATATTTACAATGAGCGCTCAGACGAAATTGCCGGGCTAAATGCCTTAATGTCGGCAGTCGCTGCCAACGATGTCAGTGGAGTCAGATTTTTTAGCAAAGGTGGCAAATCTTTGATTAATCAGAAAAATATCGGCGGCGCTACGCCATTGCACATCGCTTCTCGCGAGGGAAATTTGGAAATCGTTACAATATTAATTGAAAACGGTGCGGAGGTTAATGTTTCCGACAATGAGGGTTGGACATCTTTGATGCGCGCATCTTTGTCCAATAGTCCGGAAATTGTAGATTTGCTTTTAACAAAAGGAGCGGATGCAACTTTGGTCAACTCAGTTGGTGAATCAGCCTTAATTCACGCCACCTCGTCGGATTGTGACGAATGTTTGAACGCGATGTTCGAGAAGTTTAATTTCATCAAATTGATGGATGAGAAATTATTAAAAGATCAAATTAACGATGCCTTCATCACTGCCAGAAATCATGAGAATAAAACCGCTCAAAATCTTTTAGAAAAGTATCTCGATCAGGCTATTAAGATGGCGTTGTTGAATAACCAAGCTGATCCAGCTGACCCCATTTCTATCGTTGAAGACAATAAGTTGAACGTGATATCTCAGAGCAATTCAGCAGCGGTTCAGAACAATAAATTGTCTGAACAAAATCTGCCCATTGCCCCCGAAATTCTGCGCCAAAAACAAATTGATCAAATTAAGAGCAAATTTAGATTTGTTGCTAGCGATCCTATTGATCCCACTGACGCCATGGCTTCATCCACCCAGACTACCGCCCCTACCGAACAAACAAAAATTGAATCAGTCATCCTTCCAACTGTTCAAATCCTTAGAAAGAATAAATTTATTTTGAATTCATCCGGTCCAAAAGGCGAGGTTAGGGAAGAGAAAAAAATACCAGAAAAAGAATTTAAGCCAAACGACAGTAGTGCAGTGTTTTTGTTAAATTCTAAAATCGACAACAAACCGGCGTTACAAAGTAAGAAATTTAAATTTGCCCAAGGCCCTGTGGCTAGCGCCGAAGTTAAGCCTGAGGTTGTTAAGCAAAATAGTTTTAGTGCGCCGCCACCAGCTCCAGTGGTACCCCCCGTCGTTACTCCAACTTTATTTAAATTTACCAAAGGGCCGGCCAAAGAGCTTGTAGCGGAGGTTGATAAAAAAACCAAGACAGCGGAAGAGGTTAGAGCAAATCCACCCGCTTCAGCAGCACCCCCAGTAGTTACTCCGACTCTGTTTAAATTTACTAAAGGGCCAGCCAAAGAGCCTGAACTTATTAAACAAAATTCTAGCCTAGCACCAGATCCAGTACCATTTCCTATCATTCCAACTTTGTTTAAATTCACCCAAGGGACGACCAAAGAGCCTGTGGAAGAGGTGAGGGCAAAAGCTTCAGCCGAAGACTCAGCTCCAATTCCAAAAATAGTTCCAATTATCAGCAGCAAAAAAGGCTTTAGATTTTCACAAGGACCTTCCTCGCAGTAGCTTTTTGAGTTGATACATTTTCAGATTGCGCACGTGTTGCATCATCCATGGCCTATGTGGTCCCCGCCGCCGTTAGTTGCCGACCATCTCCCATCCGTTGGTTGAGCGGAGTCGAAACCTCAATGAGTTCAGCCGCTTAAGTTAAACAGCTCCCTGAGAAGAATTTGAAAATCTTAAAACGGAATTTTTATCAAAATTTTCACCGACTTTAAATTTAGAAAGTGATCGTACGAAAGCTTTAGTTGCCGGTTTCGGTAAGGCTCTAGCTATGGAGTTTGGCGAAGAAAAAATTAGTCTTGAAGCTCTAGATCTTACTACTCCACACGAACCATCACCAAATCCAGAGAGAACTTACGCAGAAAAATGTCCCAGGTTAAAGGAAGTAGATTAAATCAAAAAATGATCATGAAAAAAATACTGCTCTTAAACTTTCTGCACATAATGACTATTATGTAAAATTGAATAAGTGGGTTGGGAGGGGTAGACAAAATCTATCTGCGCCATTCCGATTGCTAGTTTTTTAACAACCCTATCACGAGGTTGAGGATCTCATGATTTTAAAGCTCACAGCTCCTCAACCCTTCGGCATCAAGGATGAATCATTGGTCACAGAATATTCTCTTCAAATTCCAAAAAGATTTTTGACTTCTTAAACCTCAATTTTTACAGTGCGCGTCCCCAAATTTTTTACTTTTTAGATTTTTTCTTTTGGGTGGCTTGGCCAAATTTATTGGTTTCCGAATCAAAACTTTGGCCAAGCCTTTTTCTTGTCAAAATTCTTCTCGAAAATCCCTTCTCGAAAAATCTTTTACTTGGGCCTCTGTGGCGGAATTGGTAGACGCGATAGACTCAAAATCTATTGTCCCCTGGGACGTGTCCGTTCGATTCGGATCGGAGGTACCACACATTTTCTGAGAAAAACAAATGCCGCATTTGATCGATCTATTCAAAGCTGTTTTTCTCGGAGTTGTTGAAGGATTAACCGAATTCATTCCAGTTTCCTCAACAGCACATCTGCTGATTTCTTCCTACCTAATCGATTTTCAATCGGTCAAAAATAATCTCTTTGAAATCGTCATCCAATTCGGCGCTGTTTTTGCCGTCTGCTTGATCTACCGAAAAAAAATTATCGAAGTCGTTCTCAATCTGCGTCAAAAAAATAATCAAAAATTTTCGCTAAATTTAGCTTTGGCATTTCTGCCAGCGATGCTGATTGGCGGCCTATTCCACGACATCATCAAACAAGTTTTTTTCTCCAGCTTTGTCATCGCCCTCGCCTTAATTATTGGTGGCATTGTCATGATTGTGGTTGAGATGAAGCCTAGAGAATCAAGCGTTACCGACATTGACCAGATCACTCCACTTAACGCTTTCTACGTTGGATTATTCCAATGTCTGGCGATGATTCCCGGCACATCGAGATCAGGAGCCACCATAATCGGCGCGCTTTTGCTGAAGTTTAACCGTAAAGTCGCCACCGAATTTTCGTTCTTTTTGGCCATCCCCACAATCTTCGCTGCTTCCATTTTTGACTTAGCAAAAAACTTCCACGAGCTCACAACTTCTAACTTAGAGATCATCGCCATCGGCACCCTCGCCGCTTTTTTGTCGGCAACTCTGGTCATTAAATGGTTCATTAATTTCGTCAGTAAAAACAACTTCATACCTTTCGGAATCTACAGAATCGCGGCCGGAATAATAATCCTGATTTTTATTCTTTAGTTTATGCAGCAAGAAAGCTCTCCTAAATTCGCCATCAGATTTGGCCTTGGAGCCATCAAAGCCGTCGGTTTCAACATGACGGACAGTGCGGTTAAAGAGCGTCAAACTAACGGCAAATTTAAAGATATTTACGATTTTGCTGAGCGCCTAGACCCTAGAACGGTCAACAAAAAATCCATCGAAGCCTTGGCCAAATCTGGCGCCTTCGATTCAATTGCAAACAATCGTCGTCAAATTTCTGAATCTTTCGACACCCTCTCCTCCTACGCCGCCCATCAAAGCGAAGCCGCCTCCTCCAATCAAATGAGCCTCTTTTGCGGCCTTCCCGAAGCCAACAAAAAACCGGAATTAAAAAAGGTAGAAAGTTGGAACAGAATCGAGCGCTTACAAAAAGAATTCGAAGCCTTCGGGTTCTTCTTAAACGAGCATCCAGTTGACGAATTTGTTCCTGATCTCAAAAAACGCGGCGTAATTTTTTCCGACAAACTAGAACGCGATGAGCTCGAGGATAATAATTTAGTAAAAATCTCCGGTGTAATTGCGGCCAGCAAGCATCGCTCTGGCCCACGAGGACGCTTCGCCTACCTCACCATTTCCGACCCGCTCGGAATTTTCGAAGCGATGATTTTCGACGAATCACTAATCACCAACGCTCGTGATCTACTAAGCAACGGCAGCATGGTAGAGCTGGATTGTCTGATTAAAAAAGATGAGGGCGGGATTAGAATTTTGGTGCGCGACGTAAAAAAACTTGAAGATTTTATCCGCATCACGCCGGCACAAAACGCTGACTTCGAAGACATCAAGAAGCAGGCACCGCGCCGCGAATACAACGGCAATCGCGATTCTAACCAAAAATCGTTCGGAAATAAAAGTTTTGAAAATAAATCTTTCGAAAAAAAACCAGCTCCCGAAATCAAAAAATCGGAAGATCAAATTCATCAAGAAAAAATTGAGGCCTTGAAAGCAAAGAAAGTTTTATCTGCCGTGCACATCATCATTAAAGATCGTAACGCTTTGATTGGAGTTAAATCCCTACTCTCTCAACGCATTGCGCCAAAAGGTTTTGAAAAAACTAGCACTGTTTATTTCGTAATCATGAGCCCGGGCAAAGTTACAAAAATAGAACTGCCCGAAAAATATCTACTCGACAACGCTGATGCCTCAAGAATCCGCGTCATTGATGGAATTCTTGATGTGGAGTCGAGTTAGTTTTTAGTAGGAATTTGTGACGAGAAACCCCCCTACCCCCCTTATCAGGGGGGCTTTGA
>CANDYP010000009.1 GCA_947425005.1 Rickettsiales bacterium
CCGAAAACTGATGATCCGTCTTTAGCTCAGAAGAGTGGTGACAACACTCCAAAAGGAGAGGTCAGCGTCGCATCAAGCGAGAATCTTCAGAGGATGTCTGAGTTAGAGAGGAGAAATGAGGAGCAGGCCAGGGAAATTAAAAGAATGTCCGGCCATTTAGAGCAGTTAATGCGCGAAAGATCAGAGGCGGAAAATAAGGCTAAAAAAAGTAAAGATGGGTGTTGCGTGGTTTCGTGAGTGAGCTTGGGCACGCTGCTACCAGTTGCCATCGCCATCACCGAAGAAAGAAAAAATCTCAAGCTGGTCGGGGTTACAAACCCCGCCCAGCGGTAGGTAAGTAGTTCTGAGCTTGTGACAAAAAACCCCCATGACCGGCATGCGCTCATCCCCCTTATCAGGGGGGCTTAAACCGAACTCGATCAAAAAGCCCCCCTGATAAGGGGGGTAGGGGGGTTTTTCGTCACGAACTCAGTCACAAGCCCAGTCACAATCTCAGTCACAATCTCAAACACAAATTCCAATCTCAGGCTGGGCGCGGTTTGTAACCCCGCTCAGCAGTAGAGGTTAACAGGGCAGCAGCGTTTTTCCCCAATCCACTAATTCTTCACCACCGAAGAAAGAAAAAACCTCACCACGTCATCATAGCCTTCCTCCTCAGCTTGAATAAATTCGATTTCGATTTTCTCGCTTTCTCTCACAAATTTAGAATGTTTTTGATCGTTCTTGATTAATTTCCAGCCCATTTGCGGCAAAGTTTTTAGGTAGAAATTTTGGACAGCTTCTAAATCAATTAAGCTTTTGTAGTCAGTGGTGGCAATGCTTCCGGCATCGGAATCAAAATTCAGAGCATCGTTGTCAATTTGTTCAAGACCATCAATTAGGGGGATGTCTTCGCTGCCTTTTACGAATTCAGTGGCGGATAATTCTTCGTTGGAAGTTTGAGGTTTGTCGGTTTTTTGGGCCTCGTCAAAAGCGCAGGAAAAAAGCAAAAAGTTGGCAAAAAATACGAGTAAAAATTTTTTCATGTTACCTCTGGCATTGTTGACAATAAAAGCTCGAGCGGCCGTTTTGTTTTATCTTTTGGATTAAATCGCTACATTGCAAACAGTTTAACTTTTCGCGTCCGTAAACTTTAAAAGTGTTTTGAAAATTTCCTAAATCGCCCTCGGCATTGACGTAATTTGAGATTGAAGAGCCGCCCAAATCGACGGCCTTTTTGATAATTTTTTTGATTGAAGAGATTAGTTTTTTGATTTCATTTTCTTGAAGTGAAGATGCCTCACGAAGCGGCGAAATTCCTGAGTTAAACAGTGATTCGTTAATGTAGATATTTCCCACACCGACCACAATTTCATTGTCCATCATTGTGGTTTTGATGTTCATTTTTTTGCTGCGTAATTTTTCTTTTAAGTCGGGAAAGTTGAAGTCATTTGAAAGCGGTTCCGGTCCAAGTTTGGAAAGCATTTTGTGGGTTTTTAGATTCTTGGTTTCGATTAAATCGAGAAATCCGAAGCGACGCGTGTCGTTAAAAATCATCCAAGAATCGTCGTCAAATTCGCAAGCGAAGTGATCGTGCTTAAGCTGCTGAAAATCAGTGTTGCGTGTGACTTTGCCACTCATTCCCAAATGCAGAATTAAGCTTTTTTTGTTGTCGAAATTAATGATTAAATAGCGGGCTCTTCGTGTGACGTCCAAAATCTTCGCACCCTTCAAGCCTTGCAAATCAAGCGTTGAAGCGATGCGCATTTTTTTGTCGGAGCGAAAAACGCGCTTAACTTTTCTGCCGGAAAGATTGGTTAGACCGCGGCGGATGGTTTCTACTTCTGGGAGCTCGGGCATTGAATTATTTTTTAAATTAAGGTGTGCGTTGCAACGTGGACCATGTCGAATGAGGCTAGAAGCTCTCTGCGTGCAAGATATAATTCCGCCTTTAAAACCCGCGTCAATATTTTCCAAAACAAATTCCAATTTTATGTACGACCTAACCCTTCCCGTTGAGGCTACCGACAATCGTGTCCTGATGCACAGCTGCTGTGCGCCTTGCGCTGGAGACCTCATGGAGCGCATGATTGAGTCAAAAATTGATCTGACGATTTTTTTCTACAACCCCAATATTCACCCCAAAAAAGAATACGAAATCCGCAAAGAAGAAAATATTCGCTTCGCTGAGAAGCTGGGAATTCCCTTCATTGACGCCGATTACGACGTGCAAAATTGGTTCTCGCGCGCCAAAGGTTTAGAGCGCGAACCCGAGCGTGGCGTGCGTTGTACCAAATGTTTCGACATGCGTTTCGAGCGCACGGCGCTTTACGCCGCGGAAAATAATTTCAAAATTATTACTTCGTCGCTCGGCATTTCGCGCTGGAAAAATATGGAGCAAATTAATGATTGCGGAATCCGCGCCGCCCAAAATTACGAAGGCGTTACTTACTGGACCTACAATTGGCGCAAAGAAGGCGGCTCAGCGCGGATGTACGAAATCGCCAAGCGCGAAGAATTTTACAAACAAGAATATTGCGGCTGCATTTTCTCACTGCGCGACAGCAACGATTGGCGTGTCAAAACCGGACGCGAAGAAATTAAAATCGGCGAAGAATTTTACCGCGAAGTCGAAATTGATAAAAGCCTGACCTCTTCTCAAAAATAAATTTAACAAAACAATTTATGAAAATTTTTAAGATTATTTTTTGTGCGTTTTTGTTGTCATTTTCTGTGAGTGCCAACGCCAAAAACATCGTGATTCTGGCAACGGGTGGGACCATATCGGGCGCGGGCGCGTCGGCGACTGATTCGCAATATTCGTCGTCGAAAATCAACATTGATCAGATCGTTAAAACGGTTCCCGGAATTACTAAATTGGCGGATATTAAAGCTGAGCAAATCATGCAAATTGCCAGTCAGGACATGAATAGTTCGACTTGGTTAGCGATTGCGAAAAAAGTTAACGAAGTGTTGGCGCAGCGCGCGGTTGATGGGGTGGTGATTACTCACGGCACGGACACGATGGAAGAAACCGCTTATTTTTTGAATCTTACGGTGAAGAGCAAAAAGCCGGTGGTGTTGGTTGGATCAATGCGTCCTTCAACTTCTTTAAGTGCGGATGGGGCGTTAAATCTTTACAATGGTGTAGCACTTGCAGCAAGTGAAGCGGCGGTTGGAAAGGGTGTGCTGGTTGCGATGAATGACGAAATTTTCGCGGCGCGTGATGTGTCGAAAACTCACACAACTAACGTGGCATCTTTCAAAGCAAATAACTCGGGAGCCATTGGATACGTGCATTACGGCAGGCCTGAAATTTATTACAGCCCTCTTCGAACTCACACGACAAAAAGTGTTTTTGACGTGACGAAATTTGAAAATCTGCCCAAGGTTGATATCATCTACGCCTACGCCGGATCTGATGCGAGCATCATTGATCGCTTTGTTGAATCAGGTTCAAAAGCTCTAATTCTTGCTGGCGTTGGTGACGGAAATATTAACAAAGAAAGTTTGGAAAAGTTGAAAGAGGCAAGGAAGAAGGGCGTGATTATTGTGCGCAGCGCCCATCTTGGCGGCGGAGTTGTAGCGCCGAATGTTGAGATTAATGACGACGAATTTGATTTTGTAACGGCGGATAATCTGAGTCCGCAAAAGGCGAGGGTGTTGGTGATGTTGGCTTTGACGAGGACGAATGAGGTGAAGAGGATTCGGGAGATGTTTGGGGCTTACTAGGAGGAGGGGAGAGATCGGGGATTTTTTTGGAGGGGGTTTGGGAGAGCTGTTTAAGGGCCCGCTTACGCTCTTCGAGCTACAGCGCGGTCATCCGCTCTCGCTAACGCTACAGTCTTGTGAATCCTGCGGATTCATCGCGCTGTAGCGTAAGCGAAAGCGGATGGAGCGGGCGAAGGGATTCGAACCCTCGACATCCACCTTGGCAAGGTGGCACTCTACCACTGAGCTACGCCCGCATAAAAATTGTGTTTTCGATTTTTAATTCGAAAAACAATTGCCAAAAACTTGTAATTTTTTGTGAGATTTTTTCGTGAAATTCGTAGTGAAAATCGAGAAGGCGGCGCAATCTAGGAATCGAAAAATAATTTGCAATGTTCAATCTCGAAAAGTAAATTTCCGGCGCTTTTTCAAGCGGCGCTCCTCCCTTTATTCTCAAAGCTTCCAAAGACTTTCAAATATGAAAATTTTTAAACATTTTTATGCCCTGTGCGCAGTTTTGCTTCTAACTTCTTGCGTCGAAACTGTCGTAGTTGGATCGCTCACAACCGGCGCCATCGCCACTCGCGAAAAAAGTTTAAATAATACCAGAACTGACATCGGAATTTACACCACGCTCAATGTCGATTTTGTGCAAAATGGTTTGAAGAATTTCGGCAATTCCATCGACGTCACAGTTAACGAAGGTCGCGTATTGCTAACCGGAATTGCCCGCGATGCGCAAAAAGCCAAACTGGCCTCAGACCTTTCCTGGAAAGCAGCTGGCGTGAAAGAAGTGATTGATGAAATTCAGTTGAGAGAAGGTGAAAGCGTGAAGTTCAAAGATTTTACCAGCGCTGCTTCCGATTATTTCGTCACCAATAAAATCGAAGCCAAATTGTTAATTGCCAAAAAAGTTCCTACATTCAATTACAAAATCACAACTGTAAGTGGCAGCGTGTACGTGATCGGCGTGGCACGAGATGAATCTGAATTAAACAAAGTTTTAACCTTAATTACAAAAATTCGCGGCGTTGAAAAAGTAGTTAGCCACGTGATTTTTGCTAATGACCGCAGAAGAAATGGTTAAGTCGGACACTAACAAAGTTGTAACCTTTGGATGTCGTTTAAATTCCTACGAAAGCGAAGCGATCAAAGAAGCCCTCAAAAAAACAGATCAAAAAAATTTAATTGTTTTCAATTCTTGTGCGGTGACGAGCCAGGCGGAGCGTGAGTTGCGCCAAGCTTTACGTCGTGCGCGCAAAGATCATCCGGATGCAAAAATTGTAGTGACGGGATGCGCCGCACAAATCGATCCCGAAAAATATGCCAAGATGGCGGAAGTGGATTTGGTGCTGGGGAATGTAGAAAAATCAAAGGCGGAGAGTTATTCGTTACCGTCGGTTGAGCGGAGTCGAAACCTTTGGAGCTCGACTGAGGTAGTGACAGGAACCCAAAGAGGTTTTAACGAAGCTCAGCCAGCTGGTGTAGATTCCGACATCGCCCACAAAGACCGCATTTTCTTCGACACCAAAAAAGCTGCAGCAAATTTTTTGACCCCAGACGAGACCAGTAAAATCAAGGTCAACGACATCATGTCGGTGCAAGATACGGCGCCGCAATTAGTCTCTTATTTCGAAAACAGAACCCGCGCTTTTTTAGAAATTCAAAATGGCTGCAACCATCGTTGTACTTTTTGTATCATCCCGTTTGGTCGCGGCAATAGCCGCTCGGTGGCGTTTGGTGAAATCGTTTCACAAGTGAAAGAAATGGTGGCTAAGGGTCACAGAGAAGTGGTTTTTACGGGAGTTGACATTTCCGGTTACGGTGAAGATTTGGCCGTGCCAATCACTTTGTCGGGCATGATTAAGCGTTTGCTCAAGCTGGTTCCCGAGCTTCCACGTTTACGACTTTCTTCAATCGACGTGGCGGAAATTGACGAAGATTTTTTTGAGATTCTAGCCACCGAGCCACGATTCATGCCGTATCTGCACCTCAGCGTGCAATCGGGGGACGACGTGATTTTAAAAAGAATGAAGCGTCGTCACAATTCTGCGCAAGTTTTAGAATTCTGTGCGAGAGCTCGCCAAATCAGGCCTGAGATCACTTTCGGCTGCGACATCATCGCTGGATTTCCAACCGAAACTGACGAGATGTTTTTGAATTCCGTGAAGCTTGTTGAGGATGCGGGAATTATTTTTACTCACATTTTTCCTTACTCAAAACGCGACGGCACACCAGCCGCTAAAATGCCGCCGGTCAACGGCAAAATCATCAAAGAGCGCGCCAAAATTTTGCGTGAAATCGGCGCAAAAGAATTGCAAAAATTTCTTAAAACCCAAATCGGAAAAACCTTAAGCGTGATTGTTGAAAAAGATGGAATCGGCAAATCAGAAAACTTTTTAGACGTAAAAATTTTAGGCGAAGGCCAAAAATTAAAATCCGGCGACATCGTGCCGGTAAAGGTTTCCAGCTTTGAAGGAAATTTCTTGATTGCCACCTCGATCTAGCCCCCCTGATAAGGGGGGTGGCCCAAGGGGTCGGGGGGTTTCTCGTCACAAACTCAGACCGAATTCGTGACGAGAAACCCCCCGACCCCTAAAGGGGCCACCCCCCTTATCAGGGGGGCTAGATCGAGTCCGATAAAATATTAAAAAATCAAAAATTTAAAATCATGACGATCTTACAAAAATCTTATCTCGAATCAAAATCTTGGGCGTTTGAAGAAGCTCGCCGCATCTTGGAAAAAGTTGGCGGGAAAACTCCGGCCAAAGGTTACGTGCTTTTTGAAACTGGCTACGGCCCATCAGGATTGCCGCATATCGGCACTTTCGGCGAAGTGGTGCGCACCTCATTCGTGCGTCACGCTTTTTCCTGCATCGCGCCCGAAATTCCGACCAAAATGTTTTGCGTTTCCGACGACATCGATGGCTTACGCAAGGTACCGGAAAATTTGCCGAATCAAGAAATGGTACGTGCTAATTTAGGTCGCCCACTGACTTCAGTTCCTGATCCTTTCGGCACTCACGAATCTTACGGCCACAACATGAACGCACGACTTCGCGCCTTCTTGGATTCCTTCGGATTTGAATACGAATTCATCAGCGCGACCGACAAATACAAGTCGGGAGCCTTTGATGCCACAATGCTGCGCGTGCTCGAAAAATACGAAGAATTGATGGATTTGATGCTGCCGACTTTGGGCGGAGAGCGTCAAGAAACCTACAGCCCCTTCATGCCAATTGATCCTGAAAGCGGAATCGTAATCGACAAAGGCGTGAAAGGTGTCAACAAAGAACGCGGCACCGTGATTTACCTTGATGGCAACGGCGCAGAAAAAGAAATTCCCGTCACCGGAGGCAATTGCAAATTGCAGTGGAAGATTGACTTCGGCGCGCGCTGGTGCTCGCTTGGCGTTGATTACGAAATCTACGGCAAAGATCACCAACCCAACGAAAAAATTTACCGCCGTGTCTGCGAAATCTTGGGCGGCGTGCCGCCAGTCAACTTCACTTACGAAATGTTTTTATCCGACACTGGCGAAAAAATTTCGAAATCAAAAGGAAACGGTATCTCGGTTGAAGACTGGTTGAAGTACGCCCCTGCTGAATCGATGTCTCTTTACATGTACCAAAAACCCAAGACTGCAAAGCGCCTTTATTTTGACGTGATCCCAAAAGCGATGGACGAATATTTAACTTTTGTGGCGGCTTACGAAAAACAGGAAGAGGCTCTGAAGCTGGACAATCCGGCATTCCACATCCATCAAGGAAAAATTCCGGCGATCAATTTTAATCTGAGCTACTCACTTCTGCTAAATCTTGCTAGTGCCTGCAACCCAGAGAATGACTTGGTTCTTTGGGGTTTTATTTCCAAATATCAGTCGGGATTAACGCCAGAAAATGCGCCGCTTTTGAAAAAAATGGTGCATTGCTCAATCGCTTATTACGACGACTTCATCAAGAAAAATAAAAAATATCGTGAGGCTACGGATGCAGAAAAATCAGCGCTTCGTGAGCTAGTTGAAACTTTAAAAAATGCCACGGATGAGCAAAAAAACGACGGCGCTTTATTGCAAAATTTAGTTTTTCAAATTGGCAAAAATCACGGCTACGAGCAAAAAATGCGTGATTGGTTTTTAGCTTTGTACCAAACTCTCCTGGGCCAAGACCAAGGCCCGCGCATGGGCTCGTTCATCGCGCTTTTCGGAATTGATAATTTTGTGAAGTTGGTTGAGGGAAGGGTGGGGAAGTAGAAACTGTCCTAAATCTCTACCTGCAACGGCCGTAAATGGCGGATTTTCTGCGCTCCGCTGCTCACGTACCTTTAAGTACGCTGCGCTGCGGTGCTCGCAAATCCACCATTTCCAACTCGTTGCAGCGAGATTTAGGACGGGTTCTTAGACAAGTTTGCGAATTTCAGAAATTAGATTTTTGAAAGTATCAGTTTCGTAATTGTCGTGAACGCCTTGCAGAAGTGAAGTTACGCGCTCCAATCCCATCCCGGTGTCGATGCAGGGCTTAGGTAGTGGTGTCATTGTTTTATCCGCCTTCTTTTCAAATTGCATAAAAACCAAATTCCAGATTTCGATGAAGCGGTCACCGTCTTGGGTTGCGCTGCCTGGAGGGCCGCCGAAGATTTTGTCGCCGTGGTCGTAAAAAATTTCAGAGCAGGGGCCGCACGGTCCAACATCGCCCATTGACCAAAAGTTGTCGTCGGTGGCAATGCGAATTATTTTATCTTCCGAAAGTCCGGCGATTTTTTTCCACAAATTAGCAGCGTCATCGTCAGTGTGATAGACCGTGACCAGAAGCTTGTCCTTGCTGATCTCAAGCTCTTTCGTCAAAAAATTCCACGCGTAAAAAATCGCCTCTTCCTTAAAATAATCGCCGAAAGAAAAATTGCCGAGCATCTCGAAGAACGTGTGATGGCGTGCCGTGAAGCCGACATTGTCGAGGTCGTTGTGTTTGCCGCCGGCGCGCACACATTTTTGTGAAGTGGCTGCGCGCTTGAATTTAGGCACTTCCACGCCGGTAAAATAATTTTTGAATTGGTTCATCCCAGCGTTGGTGAACATCAAAGTTGGGTCGTTGTGCGGGATTAGGGGTGAAGAGGCGATAATCTCGTGGCCGTTTTTGGCGAAATAATCAAGGAACTTGGCGCGGATTTCGTTGGTTGAAAGCATGTTTTTGTGAGCTGATTGTTCTGAGGTTTTGTACTGGATCTTTTGCTGGACGGGGTTTGTAACCCCGTCTAACTGTTCAGTTCTCAAGTGTTAAACTTGGGCATGAACGTGTGGACGGGGTTACAAACCCCGTCCAGCAGGCGCTTTCGCATTATAAAGTAAGACAAGCTATAAGCCGGATTTTGTACTCAATTTCTCAAGCGACGATCATTCATCTAGGATTAGCGTCGCCGCTAACCTCAAGCAACCTACCCGAACGACGATGCGAGGGACATCTGTTCATTGAAGAACTTGCCGTTCCTATTTGGTCTTGCTCTAAATAGGGTTTTTCCAAATGCGTGTTACCACACAAGCGCGTGAGCTCTTACCTCGCGTTTTCACCCTGGCTGGTTTATGCACCCCCATCGTCGCGCTAACGCGTCGACATCCCTAATAGGGGGATCATGTGGAGTACATCTGGACCAGTGGTATATTCTCTGTGACACTTTCCCTCAGCCGCCCTAGTTTATTCAGGCGGCGTGGCCAGCCGTTAACTGGTATTTTTCCCTCGAAGAGTCCGGACTTTCCTCTGGTTTTCAAACGCTCGCGCGCCAAAACCAGCGACCATCCACTTGCCTTACAAGATAGCGAAATTAAGGTGCCGCGCTCTTTGGCGCAACCCCCAAATTCGATCTCCCCCCAAAAAAAATTTACTCAAAAATTACTCAATAAAATGAAAACCGTCTTTTCCGGAATTCAACCTACCGGCAATTTGCATCTTGGAAATTATTTGGGCTCGATCCGCAATTGGATTGATTTGCAAGACCAGCACCGTTGCATTTTCGGAGTGATGAATTTGCACGCGATTACTGTGCCGCAAGATCCAAGAGAACTTCAGAAAAATATTTTAGATGTTGCTGCGGTTTATCTAGCTTGCGGACTTGATCCCAAAAAGACGACACTTTTTGTGCAAGGTGAAGTGCCGGAGCACGCAGAGTTGGCGTGGGTTTTGGGCACGATGACGCCGATGGGTTGGTTGAATCGGATGACGCAGTTTAAAGAAAAAATCAAAGAAGACCCTAGTGTAGAGATCGGAAAAAGTTACGAGGATGCTCATTCAAACAATGAAGAAATCAGAAACGCGGTACGCGAAAGAAGTGAAAGAAGAAGGGAGTTACAAGGTCAGATAGAAAAAGAATCCGCCAATCTCGGACTCTACTCCTACCCAGTCCTAATGGCTTCCGACATTTTACTTTACCGAGCTGATTTAGTTCCAGTCGGCGAGGATCAGAAGCAACATCTCGAACTCACTCGCGACATCGCCGGCGCATTTAATCGTCGCTACAATTGCGAATATTTTAAATTGCCAGAGCCGATGATTATCTCTGGAGTCAAGCGCATCATGTCTTTGCAAGATGGCACTAAAAAAATGAGCAAGTCAGATGAGTCAGATTTGTCGCGCATTAATTTGGAAGATTCGGCTGACGTGATTTTGAAAAAAATTAAAAAAGCCAAAACCGATTCGTTGCCCACAATCACTTTTGACGAATCTAATTCCCTCGAGCGTCCGGAAATGTACAATTTATTAAACATCTTTGCTGCCGCATCTGGCAAGGCTCCGCAAGATTTAGCAAAAGAATACGAAACCGCAGGCAACGGCAAATTCAAAAATGATTTAGCCGAAAGTTTGGTTGAAAAATTGCGTCCGATTCAAGAAAATCTAAACCGCTTTAAACAAGACCAGTCTTACATCAGACAGGTTCTAGATCAGGGCAAAAATCAAGCGCGAGAAATCGCAGTTAAAACCAAAAAAGAAGTTTTTGAAATCGTTGGACTGTAGCCATGTACGAAATTCCTAAAAATTTAGAACAAGAAATTCTCCGCTTAAAGCAAGAGCACAACGCCGTGATTTTGGCGCATTTTTATCAGGATGAAGAGATCCAAGACATCGCAGATTTTGTTGGCGATTCTCTAGATCTTTCGCGCAAGGCCGCCGCAACCAACGCCGATGAAATCGTGTTTTGCGGCGTGAAATTTATGGCGGAAGTGGCGAAGATTTTGTCGCCGCAAAAGAAAGTTTTAATTCCAGATTTTAAAGCGGGATGCAGTTTGGAAGATTCTTGCCAACCCATTCCTTTCGCTGAATTTAAGAAGAAACACCCCAAAGCAATCGTGGTGACCTACATCAATTGCTCCGCTGAAATCAAGGCTTTGTCCGACATCATCGTCACCTCGACTAACGCCCAAAAAATCATCGAACAAATCCCGGCCGATCAAGAAATTATTTTTGCGCCTGATCAACATTTGGGCCGCTATTTAGAAAAAGTTACCGGCCGTAAAATGATTTTGTGGAATGGTAGCTGCATCGTTCACGAGCAATTCAGTGAAAAAGAATTGGTAAAATTAACGGCGCATTATCCAAATGCCAAAGTGATTGCTCATCCGGAATGCCCGGAAAGCCTGCTGGCGCACGCCCATCACATCGGATCAACTTCGTCACTTTTAAAATTTGCTGAAGATCATCAAGGCGGGGAATTTATTGTTTTAACCGAGCCGCATATCATTCACCAAATGAAACAAAAAAACCCGAGCGGAAAATTTTACGATTGTCCCTTCATTGACAAGGCCGGCTGCACCCTCTGCAACACTTGCCCTTACATGCAGCTCAATACTTTGGAAAAACTTTATTTGGTGATGAAGTACGGAAAAGATTCGCAATTCGGCGGTGAGTTGGAAATGGAGGAGGCTTTAAGAATCAAAGCCGAAGCGCCTTTGCGTAAGATGCTTGAGATGTCGTAACTAATTCCACGGATTGATAATTTTCAAAACTTTGATTTTTTCAAAATCTTTTACGTTTCGTGTAACTAGGTGAAGCTTGCGATCCACGCAGGTTGCGGCAATTAGGCTGTCTAAAATGGGAAGGTTTTTTGTTTCAGACATTAACTTCCCCCACTCGCACATTATCTCAGAATCAATGTTGATGATCTGATTTTTCATCTCGGTGATTAAATATTTCTCAAACCAAAAATTTAACTCTTTTACTTTTTTGGCGTCATGACATGAAGCTATTCCCTTCCTGATCTCGCCGACAGAAATACAGCTAATAAAAACCTCTTCGCGCGAAAGATTTTTGACAAAATCTACAACTTTTTTTTCGGGACGGGGCTTTTTTAATTCAGAAAGAATGTTGGTGTCGAAAAGATATTTCATAAAATAATTTCTCTGAGTTTTGAGTTTTTCGATCTTTTGGTTGCGATCTTTAAATCTGGGTGAGGAAATTTTTGCATTACTTCGAAGAGTGACAAGTCTGGCTTACTAAATTTTGAATATTGTTTGATTGAAATCACTACGGCCTCCGGATGCCCTCTAACAGTGATTAACTGAGGATTAAGTTTAGCATTGTGAATCAAATCACTAAACTTCGCCTTAGCCTCTTGCACCTGCCATGCTTTCATAATTTGAGATTATTGGGTTAAAAAACTGATCTGACTAGACTGACTAGTTGAGTAGAAAATGGTAGGTAGTTTTTAATGTCAACGTTTCCAACTGAAGGCCTAGTTTTCTTTCACCTCAAGCTTTCCCATCCCCTCACATTCCTTCTTCAGCCCATCCACATATTTCATCACTTCCGCGTCGGCATTTTGTTGGCAGGCGACGATGTATTTTTGACGGAGCTTTGTGAGGCCGTATCGGCTGTAGAGTCCTTTCTTAGAGTTGATGTTTTTCTCTAATTTTTTTTGCGCCTCCTTGGCATCTTTTTCGGCTTTTTCAGTTTCTTCTGATTCGAATAATCCCACGTCGTCTCGAACTATTCCTAACGCGGCAAAATTATTCTGGTTGTAGACATCGGCGTTGGTTTTGGTGGTCTCAATATCTTTTTTTATTTGATCGCTTTCTTTTAAAAATGAGTCGGGAAAGCGCACGTAAGCTTGTTTTTGGCAGAGGGTTTTTTGCTCGGATTCTTTAACAAATTTTTTGCCATCAATTGCTGCAAAGCATTGTTTTGATTGATCTTGCGCCGCGGTGCATTTTGCAAAATCAGCGTCTTTGTTAAGAAACTTTACACAAGCCGGATATTTTTCTGAGGCTTCTTGGTGCTTTTTATTTTCGTCGTCAATCCGGCTGTCGATGATGAAAGCGAGGTCGTAAGAGCGATTGGGATATTGTAAGTAATCGTCATTTCCGTAGGGCGGATCGAGCTGTTGATCGTCGAGTAATCTTTTTCGGCACAGTAAATAATCGTCGGTTTTTTGGCGGTCGATCAGATCAAATTCAAAGCCCATGGCGGTGCATTGTTCGTGCTGGCGTTGGTCGAGTTTTTTATTTTCTTTGATAAAAACTGATTCGCGGGCTTCGGATAAATTAAGAGAAATTGTGGTAACGAGCTCGCTAATTTGAGAATTGTAAGCCATGCCTTCGGGAGAATGGTCGTAAGGTTTAAGTTTATATTTGGCCATGGAAAGCCTACAGCGCCAATATAGGTCGCCCCTAAAACTTTTGTTTGATGAGCCGGAATCAAGATCAAGAGAGTGACAAAATTGATGATCTTGAGATTCTAAAGCTTGAATATTGGCGTAGTTTGAAAGCATGTAAGCTTCTTTAATCTTAACCATTTTTGGTTGGCATCCGAAAGCGAAGCAAAGAAATGCGATGAAGAGAGTTTGTAAGAATTTTTTTGGCATTTAAGGAGGGATGAGGGAGGCTCTAAAAAATATTTTCGGATAGCTGTTTGGGTATAAAAAGCTTATCTCACTTTTCAATCATTTTCCCGGGTATTATGCATCTGTTGGTTGGTCTTGGTAATATTGGTCCGGAATACGAATTAACGCGTCATAATTTTGGCTTTTTAACGCTGGATAAAATCATCGAAGATTACGGTTTTACGACGCAATCGAAGAAGTTTAAAAGTGAAGTTTTTAGCGGCGAAATTGACGGTTATAAAGTGATCGCGATTAAGCCTCATACTTTTATGAATCGCTCGGGTGTTGCTGTTCTTGACGCGGCAAGTTTTTACAAAATTAGTTTAGATAATATTTTGGTTCTGCACGACGACCTTGATTTGGCTTTGGGTAAGGTGAGGGTAAAGATTGGTGGCGGAAGTGCTGGTCACAATGGCTTGAACTCGATTGATTCAACCATTGGAAAGCCTTACATGCGCCTGCGTTTGGGGATTGGTCGCCCAGAAAATAAAGGGCACGAAACGGCGGATTACGTGTTAGGGAAGTTTGGTAAAGAAGAGATGATTCAGGTGGGGAGAATTAATGAGAAAGTTTCTGATTTAATCGGGGAGCTGCTTGCGGGAGAGGGGGATGGGTTTTTGAATAAGTTTTATTTGAGCCCTCTTTGACAATTGCTAAAGCAAATGTAACTCATTTAAAAAAAATAAAATTTCGTGAGTAAAAATAGGGAGGAGACCGCGCAGCGGTCGGAGGGTGATTTCGTGATCCAAACTCGGTCTAGCTAAAACAGATCCCTCCTGTCTCACGAAATCCTCCGTCGCTACGCGCCACCCCCTTTTTCAAAGGAGGTTAGCTATTCTTCAAAAATTCTTTGTAAGCGGCTTCATCCATTGCGTCACTCAAATCAGATGGGTTGCTCATCTTAACTTTAGCAATCCAGCCATCTGTGTAAGAAGCGTTGTTTACCAATTCTGGTTGAGAAGTAAGTGCGTCATTCGCAGCGACGACTTCGCCAGCAACTGGAATGTAAACGTCACTCGCAGATTTAGAAGATTCGACGACAGCGAAAGCATCGTGAACTTTGTAAACATTTCCAACTTTTGGAAGTTCAACGTAAACCAATTCGCCCAAGGCTTCAGCGGCATATTCAGTGATGCCGATTGTAGCAACATCGCCTTCAACTTTGATCCATTCGTGGTCTTTGGTAAATTTCATTTTTTCTCCGTATTTAATTAGTTAAGCCCTCTTTGCAAAAGAGGGTGGCGCGAAGCGCCTGGTGATTTTGTGAGCCGAATTCTTACTTCTTCACCGATTTAGTTTTTGCTTCAACGAAGACCGGTGAAGTTAAAACTGCAGGGATTTCGCGATCTCTGACAACCGCAGATACTTGGTCTCCAACCTTTGCTACGCTTGGGTCAAAGTAACCTTGTCCGATTGAAACTTTTAAGTTTGGTGAAAAGCCGCCAGAACTCAAAACCCCAATTTTTTTACCATCTTTTCTGATCTCAGTGCCTTCGCGGGCAATGCCACGATCCAACAATTTAACGCCGATTCTTTTGCGTTGGGCGCCGTCACGTTTTTCTCTCAGAACTCTTTCAGCTCCGATGAAAGTAGTGTTAGTTTTGCTAACGACCCAACCAAGAGCAGCTTCAATTGGTGAAGTGCTGTCATCCAAATCGTGTCCGTAAAGCGGGTAGCCCATTTCTAAACGAAGAGAGTCACGAGCGCCGAGCCCGATTGGTTTCACGACATCTTGTGCTGACATGTCTAACCAAAATTTTGCCGCAGCAGAATTTTTGATTGAGACTTCAAAACCATCTTCGCCAGTGTAGCCGGTGCGGCCGATGAAAACTTCTTCGCCGTTTTTGAATTGGTAGGTGTGGACATTCATGTAAGGCAATTCGGCCAAATTTCCTGAGGCCAAAAATCCGTTTAAAACTTCTTCAGCTTTACCGCCTTGAACTGCGATTAGAGAGCGATCAGCAAGTTCGGTAAAAGAAACATCTGCGGGCAAATTTTTGCGAATCCAAGCTTCGTCTTTTTCTTTGCAGCCGGCGTTCAGCACGATAAAAAATTTAGTGTCGGTGATTTTGGTGATGATTAAGTCGTCAACAATGCCGCCTTCTGGGTTGGTCAAAACCGTGTATTTTGCAAGCGCTGGCGTGCTTAAAGAAAAATCTGTCGGCGTGATGTGAGATAAAAATTTTACAACTTCTGCACCTTCAGCGATGAATTGACCCATGTGGGAAACGTCGAAAATTCCGACATTGCCGGAGCGCGTCCATTCGTGTTCTTTTAACATTCCATCGGGATATTGTACTGGCATATCGTAGCCGGCAAATTCTACCATTTTTGCACCTTGATCACGGTGAGTTTGGTTCAGAGCTGTAACTTTCATTTGTTTACCTAGAAATTATTTTACGGGAGGGATTGTGGAATTTGTTGGGGTGGCAGGCGCTTCACTTTCTTGTTGTTGAATAACTTGATCCAATTCTTTTTGGATGGCCTTTTTGGAGCTGTTGGAAAGTGAGGCTAAAATCAAACAGTTAAGCATAAAAATTCCGATCAAAACCATGGTGATTTTGGTTAGAATGTTTGCAGATGCTTTGCTGGATATCACAGAATTAAGACCGCCAGAACCGCCACCAATGCCGCTTAAAGAGTCGCCATCAGATTTTTGTAGAAGTACTAAAATGATCATCGCAACAGCGATCACGACCTGCAAAATTAGCAGGAATAGTTGAAGATTTTCCATTTTTAAATTGAATTTGATTTACTCGGAAGGGCTTCTAGTAAGAAGGCGCTGCAACATAAAAATCAATTTTTATCTCACAAGTTTTTTCATGATTAAAGACGTAAAAATTTCCTACAGCCGAGCTGCTGATGCGGATCGATCAATTTTAGATTTGGGTTTTAAGGGCAAGAAAATTCTCTTCGTAACTGATGAAAAAATCTGGCAAAAATGTCAGAAATTTTTCGACAAGAATTTCCTCCAAAAAAATCACAAAAATTTATTTTTAGAAAATCCGAAAGCGGACGAAAAAAATCTAAAAAAAATTTCGGCGGCGACAAAAAATTGTGATTTTATTTTATGTCTTGGAAGCGGTGTTATTAACGATCTGTGCAAATTTACTTCGGCGCAAACCAACATTCCTTACGCCGTTTTTGCGTCGGCTGCATCGATGAATGGATATTTGTCGAAGAATGCTTCGATCACGATTGCGGGTCACAAAAAAACTCTGCTAGCAACTCTGCCCGTGGCGGTTTTTTGTGATTTAAAAATTTTAAAAGCAGCGCCGCTTGCGCTTACAAAGGCAGGTATCGGAGATAGTTTGTGTTTTTACTCTTGCTGGTTCGATTGGTATTTGTCGCACAAAATTTTGGGCACAAAATTCGACAAAAAACCTTTCGAAATTTTGCGCCAAAAAATGGATTTTTTTGTCAAAAATTTTGAAAAATTTTCGATTCGTGACGAAGAATTTTTGAAGCTGTTAATTGAAATTTTATTGCTCTCCGGCCAAGGAATGACAATGGCGGAGGGTTCGTACCCCGCCAGCCAATCTGAACACCTAATCGCTCACACCATCGAAATGAAATATCCCGAACTGGCGGAAAAAAATCTGCACGGACAGATGATCGCGGTGACGACTTTAACCTCTGCGCGCTTACAAGAAAATTTAATCTCGTCAGAAAAAATTAAGGGATTTTCAATGCTGCGCACCAAGGATGACAGCGGGGGAAGGGGGGATGATCTTGCTGCCTTCTTCGGCAAAAAAATCGCTGCACAATGCCAAAAAGAATACGACCAAAAAATCGCCATCAAACCCAAGGCTGAAAAAATTAGTGCCTCGCTAAAACAAGAATTACAAAAAATTCACCTCACCGAATCCCGCCTAAAATCAGTACTCTCCCACTTCAAAATCAAAACCTCCCCAAAATCCATAAGCCTGTCCAATCAACAATATTATGCTTGTGTGGCTTATTCAAAATTTATTAGAAACAGATTTACCTGCTTAGATTTTCCAAATTTATTTGATATTATTGAAGGCGGTAAAGCTGATCAAAAAGTGACTTTTAAATCTAAAGAAGAGATGGATCGGTTTTTTAAAAAACTAGGCGAAGTTAGAAGTTCAAAGTGATACTCGCTTTGTGCGAGTCTTAGTAAATAAATTAACAAAATTTAAGAGTATGACCAAATTCCCTCACAATATCTCTGTTGTTGATCAAGTTGATAGCTCAAGCATTGGCTCGGATCGCGACCGAGAATTTCCGATCATGAGTATCTCAAAAAGTTTTTGCGGAGCGGTTTCGGCTCTAATGGCAGTAGATGATAAATTTGGTTCGAATGGAATTGACGCAACAATTTCTGAAGCACTCACGGCAGCTGCACAAAATTATCCAGAACGCCAAGAAAGAATTAGGAAATATCTTCAGATGCTTGAGGGTAAGGGCTTCAGCAACATTATGCTTTCAGAACTATTGACTCACAGAAGCGGAATTATCGAAGCAAAAAGCGAGCCAGCAGAATACAAAGATCGCCCGGTTTCTGAATTTATTTTTGAAAAATTATCCATGGGAACCGGTCGCGGCAAAGGCGCTTATTTCAACAGCGGCTTTGCCTTGATGGAAGAAATCATAAATCTTGCCTCGGATTCTGGTTACGAAAACGAACTAAAAACCCGAATTTTTGACAAATGTGAATTAACTAAAACTGGCGATTTGCATAAATCGGAAGAGGCTCTTGCAAGAGTCGGTCAAGTGGTTCTTGCACCCGGAATGAAAATTCCAATGAAAGATGAGGTATCGCAAGTTTTTCAAGAATACGACTTTGCAGAAAATGAACCGTTGGGAAGAGTGCCTTTGTCTGCTGGAGGATTGTCTTCAACAGTAAACGACATGGAGAAATATTCTGTCGAATTAGCAAAAATGATAGTTGGGCAAGCTGGCGTTTTGACTGCGGGTTTGCGTGAGGAGAAGGTTCAAAAAATAAAGGAAATTTACATCTCAAGTGCTGACAGAGAAATGGGTGGAACCGCCAAAGAGGGCGATTCTTATTCTTTTGGTGTCGAAATGCATCCGCAAAAAGATGGCACATTTGTTGTGCAGCATGGAGGTAACTTTGCTGCTAATGCAGGAATGATGTCAGTGATCGTCTCTGCCGATCGAAGAGAATTCTCCCCAACAATTTCAATGAATGAATCGGATTATTTGACTCAAACCTTGGTTAATGAGGGCTCGCAGACCGCTGCTTTTGTTTTAGAATATTTTAATTCGAAGCTGAGCGCAGCAGAGCAAAAGCAATTTTCTACAATTGCAGCAAAAGAAAATTTTTTAATTCAGGAAGGAAGGCTACCAATTGAATTCATTAATTCTTCAGTCGATCAACCCTCTCTTCGCGATCAAATTTTCGCAGGCTTTGGAGGATTTAGGCAAGAAATGTCAGATCATCTGATTAGTGCGGGATATCTTAATGAAGGCGGCGTAATTGAAGGAGTAAGGGTGAAAAATGATTTTCAAAATTTACAGCAATCCTCCACAGAAATAGCTGCAACAGGAAGGCAAGCTGCTGAAAAAGTTTTAGCAAAATCAGAAGATTTACTAAGTGCTGAGAAAGCTAAAAATATTACCGAAAAACAACAGGAGCCTTGGGTGCAAATGACACATGTCGATGATTCACAAAAAATGAAAGATCCGTACTATTGGAGAAATAAAGTTATGTTTTGGAGGTCTCTCAACGAGGCCTACAGTCGTGATTCTGAAAATTCATCTGACTTAACATGGGCAGAGGTGGTCGGTAAAGAAAAGCTTCAAGACCAAGACCAAAATCAAAGTGCCATTAGCAAGTTATGGTACAAAGAAGGGATGCAAATAGATCTTAACAGCAACACAGCTATGGCAGATTCCTTAAAAATTATAATGAATCATATCAAAGATGTAGCAGCTCAAGCAAAAGAGAATGGCAAAGGTGATGCGAGACAAGGCGCTGCAGATGATCTAGTGGAGCTTAGAAATGATCCAGAGGGACTTAAACTTAAGGCCTTAGCGGTATCTGCCCTAGCTGAAGCAAATGGTCATGCGCCGGAGGCTAAAAAAATTCTAGATCAAGTAGGCAGTGAAAAGCGCAAAAAATTAAAAACTGATTCCAAACAAATTATAAAGCCGCCCTCTCCACAAAATAATGGTCGTTAAGTTGGATAGCTCCTCAAAATAAAAGGTTAAATGACAACTAAAACCGCGAGCCACAAAAAAAGGAATACTCGGCCAAACCCCCTTATCAATGGGGTTTGGCCGAGTATGAATCAAAACTAACTGTAAATCACATACCCATGATTCCTTACGGTCTGTAAGTAATGGGGCTGTTTGGGGTTTTGTTCGATTTTGCGGCGGAGTCTTGTGATTTGGACGTCGATGCTGCGTTCGTCGATGTCGCCGCAGAGGGAGGAGAGGGTTTCGCGGCTGACGGGCTTACCTTTTTCTTTGCACAAAATATTTAAAATTTTGGCTTCGGAGTCGGTGATGTGGATGAAGTCTTCACCTTTCTTTAAACGTAAATCTAGCAGGTTGAAGGAGAAGTCGCCGAAGTGACAGATGTTTGGATTTTCAACTGCAACATTCACTCTTTTCAAAATATTATTGATGCGGAGCAGAAGTTCTTTGGGCTCGAAAGGTTTTTGTAAATAGTCGTCGGCGCCGGCTTCCAAGCCTTTGATGCGGTCGTCAAATTCACCGCGGGCAGTGAGCATGATGACGGGGATTTTTGAGAATTGGCGCAAGTTAGCGGTAAATTCAACGCCGGTTTCGCCAGGCATCATCACGTCAACGACTAGTAAATCGAATTGAGATTCTTGCATTAAAGCCTTGGCTTCGACCGTGTCTTTGGCGAGTGCAACTTGAAAACCATTTTCGCCGAGGAAGCGTCCGAGTAAGGTGCGCAGGCGAGTGTCGTCGTCGATTACTAAAAGGTGAGGGAGTTTGTTGGTCATATTTTATGTTGTTGGTTGCTACCTCCTTTGAAAAAGGAGGTGTCACCGCAGGTGACGGAGGATTTAGCTAAACATCCTCGATTTATTGAATTCTAAAAAATCACTCTTGGCTAAAGAAATCCTCCGTCACGCTGCGCGTGCCACCTCCTTTTTCAAAGGAGGTTTCCTAACTTTTTGCGATCTCGTCGAATTTTTTTAACTTAGTTAAAAGCTTTTCCAAATTATCCAAACGAACCATGCAAGGCCCGTCAGATGGCGCATTGTCGGGGTCTTGATGTACTTCCAAAAACACTGCAGCGACGCCAACTGCAACTGCAGCTGAGGCTAAAGTTTCGACGAATTCACGTTGTCCGCCACTGGCGCCACCAAGGCCACCGGGCTGTTGAACAGAGTGAGTTGCGTCAAACACCACCGGGCATCCAGTCTTGGCCATGATTGGCAAAGAGCGCATGTCGGAGACCAAAGTATTGTAGCCAAAGCTGACCCCGCGTTCAGTTAGCATCACATTCTGATTTCCGAAGTGATCCATTTTTTGCACGATATTTGCTGCATCCCAAGGCGCTAAAAATTGCCCCTTCTTAATGTTAATTACTTTGCCGCTTTTGGCTGCCGCTTCCAGCAAATCAGTTTGGCGACACAAGAAAGCCGGCACTTGCAAAATATCTACTTCGTCGTGATTGGCCAAAATTCTGCAATGTTCTTCATTGTGAATATCGGTGATGACGGGGCATCCGAATTGTTTTTTTACTTCAGCGAAGATTGGTAAAGTTTTTTCTAGGCCAGCGCCGCGCTGCCCGCCAATGCTTGATCTGTTGGCTTTGTCGAAAGAGGCTTTGTAAATGAAATTAATTTTTAACTTGTCGCAAATTCTTTTAATGTTGCTGGCCATCATCAAGCTGTGATCCAGAGATTCAGTCTGGCATGGTCCGGCGATTAATGTGAAAGGAAGATTGTTCGCGATTTGTAAATTTTTGATTTGAATCGTGCGCATCGAGTTTAGGAAAATAGATTAATGAATTGAAAAAATTTCGGGTCGTAAGTAATAAGCTCGCCGAAAAATTCAAACAATCTTTCTTCCGCGCGCTTCCCTCATCTTCAAATATCTCCGAACATGTTTGCCAAACCGATCAGCTTGATTTTAGTTTACGTAGTCACCGTGTTTAACGTTATAGTTTTGGTGTCGCCATTGATGGCTGCAATTATTCCGATGGTAGATTTTAAAGATCGTTCTTTGGCGATTAATCACGATGTGTCGGAGAAGATCATTTTTGTTTCGCTGCTCCTGGCTTTTTTGGTTAGCTTTTTCATGCTAGTTTACTTGCTGCTGGATTTCATTTTCGGCTTTTCAGTTCGCTCTTCACTCAAGAATTGCAGCCGTTTCGAGAAGATCAAAGATTACGATTTTTTGAGTGATATTTTCGACCAAGTAAAAAATAAATTTGGCGAAAGAGGCGTGCATTTGTACATCAAAAACTCGGATGAAGTTAATGCTTACGCGGTCAGTAGTTTTGGAAAAAAAGCCATTGTTCTAACTCACGGTCTAATCAAGCACTATCTGGTTGAATGCCCAGATCCAAAAAAGTTTTTAAATGCTTTGCGCAGCATCATGGGTCACGAAATGTCGCATCTAATTAACAAAGATTTTCTCCCAGCTTTTTTGATTATGACCAATCAAAAAGTGACCAATTTAATTTCCAGAATTTTAGGTTTTTTCTTCACCATCGCGACCAGAGTTGTGACCATCATACCCTACGTAGGCAATGTTTCCGGCTATTTGGTTAGGGATACCTACTCAGTTTTACGCTTCATTCTAACTTCGTTTAACCGCTTCGTAGTTTACAATTTGTACGAATTTTTACGTCGTTTTGTGAGTAGAAGTATCGAATTTCGCTGCGATCGCCAATCCGCCAAAGCATTTGGCGGACGCAATATGGCTCTAGCTTTGTCGATGCTCGGCGAGGGCGGATATTTTACACTTTTCTCAACTCATCCCGGCACCGCTAAAAGAATTGCAAAAGTGCAAAATGTGAAAATGACCGAGTCAACTATTAGCCCCAGTTTCATTGATTCAATTGCCAATTATTTCTCGATGATGTTCTTAATTATAATTTGCCTTTATTTCGCGAAGCAGGCGGGAGTTGACATGATGGTACGTCACTACATTAAAAATCATGAAGAAGTGCACCACAAACTTTTGATTTTGTGGAATTTAATTAACAACGTTCTTTAAAAGATTTGATGAAAGAATTCCAAACCTTATCAGATCTGCCTTGCTTCCAAGCCAATAAATTCAACAACGCGAGCGCCTTCAACTTTAAAGAAAAAGATGTTTGGAAAAGTTTTTCAAACCAAGAATTTTTCGAAAAAACTTTTTATTTCGCCTGCGGACTTAAAGAAATCGGCGTTGAAAAAAATCAAACTTTAGCAATCTGCGCTTACCAAAATCCAATTTGGTTAATTGCGGATTTGGGCGCGATTCTAGCGGGAGCAGTGACGGTTCCAATCTTCCACAATATCTCAAAAGATAATCTGCTTTTTGAAATTTCTGATGCGGCGGTGAAGTATGTTTTTACCGATAATGCTGAAATTTCTGATGCGGTAAAAGCTGCGAATTCGGATGTAAAAATTATTACTCACGAGCTGCAAAGAGAAAATACGATTAGCTTCGAAGAGCTGATTTTGCTCGGTGAAAAGGCGGTCAAAGAAAATAAATATCGCATCGAAGATCTTCTAAAAAATAATCAGCCTCAAGATTTAGCCACGATAATTTACACTTCGGGAAGTACGGGAAGGCCGAAGGGCGTTGAGCTGACGCATCACAATCTTGTCTCTCAAATAAAAGCAACCGAGCAGTGTTTTCCGCTGAATAGTCAAGATGTTGCTTTGTCATTTCTGCCGCTAGCCCATATTTTTGAACGCATGGTGATGATGTTTTACATCACGCAAGGCATCTCGATTTATTTTGCCGACAATGTAAAAAATGTCGGGAATCTGTTGCGCGAAGTGCGCCCAACCTTGATGACGACAGTCCCGCGCGTGTTAGAAAAAGTTTTCTCCCGCATCAAAGACGGCATTGATTCTGCTGGTTTTGTCAAAAAATTTTT
>CANDYP010000010.1 GCA_947425005.1 Rickettsiales bacterium
CCCTCAGCCAGAATTTTTTCAGAAATCGTTTTAGAAACTAGATGAGTTGGATGACCGTAAACAATCGGTCTGCAGCCAGTATTGTAAGCACAATCCACGTCAGCAATCGTATCGCCCACGAACCAGATTTCATCTTTGGTTACATCCAAGCCACTGCCCATCAAAGCCAACTCCACCGGCTCTTTGCTTGGCTTGTCAGCATTGGCATCACCCGCACCAACCAGTGCAAAAAATTTTTGATCCACCGAAATGTTCGCCGCCTCTTTACGCAGAGTTGCGCCGATTTTATTGCTGACGATGAATTGCAAAATACCCTTCTCTTCCAATTTATTTATCAGCTTCAAGCCACCCGGTAAAAGTTGGATCTGCGTCAAGTGCGTTGCGCGATAATTGCTCTGATAAATCTGACCCGCCTTCTCCCAATCATCTCCAAAAATTTCTCCGAAAGATTCCCGCATCGATTTGTGCACATTATCCCGCACTCTTTCCAAACCCCAAGGCTCGCGACCCAAACTAGTCAACGTCGCATCAATCGCCGCATGAATCAACGGCCAAGTATCCACCAACGTATTATCCCAATCAAAAATCACCGCCTTCGGCTTCGGCAAACGCAAAAACGCTTCTTGGTTTTTTGTAAAATTCATTTTGAAAAATTAAGAATTGAAATTTTTTTGCTTCTCTAAAATCACATCAGCAAAACGCAGAAGATCTTCTAACTTTTCTTCAACCACCACCACGACAATATTAGTATTGAGCTTCTCATATTCGTGGATCGAAATATTTCTGAAGCCAATCATCTTGCACATTTTTTGCGCCAAATCCTCATCAATAATTTTTGCTGTTGCTAAAAAATTAAAAGCATCGCGACCTTCATTTGGTACACCAAGTTTACGTAACTTCACAACGTGATTAGCCAGATTAATCGCCTGCTCACAAGCGCGATTAATGTTCAGTATCGTTGAATCTTGTTGCGTAAAATTTGTCAAAAAACCCTTCTTATCAAAAGCATAATCTTCGCGCGCGCGGGCAATACATTTGCGAATGCTGGCAATTTTGTTAATCAAAACATCGTCAAAATTTTTCATAATTTTTCTCCTAAAAAGTCTTCTAAAATTTCTTTTCGTTCTTCGTTTAATTTTTGGTAAAAAGAAAACGCCATCATTTCAAATTCATCTTTGGCGTATTTGTCGGAACAAAAAATTAATCTTCCTTTGTCAATTATTTGAATTTGAAAAACGGTTAGAACCTTACGCAGATTGAGCAAATCGACATCTTTTCTTAGAACCGTAGACAGCTCACCCAAAACTTTAGTCATTGCAAAACTGGAAATTTCCTTCGCTTCTGCATGCGGCAATAGCACCGCAATATCCACATCGCTGCCTTTATTCTCTTGGCCCGAAGCAAATGATCCAAACAAATAAATCGCCTGTGTTTTGGGATGATGTTTTAAAATTATTTCGCTGATTTTGTCACAATCTAGTTTCATTATTTTCGAGATTGGCCGTTGAATCCGCGGGGGTCGAAGAGAGTTTTGAATTTGTCTTTCATGCCGTCGAAATCTTTGGCGTCAGCGGGGGCGGGTTTTTGTTTGGTGATCACAGGCCAGGCTTTGGAATATTTGCGATTAATTTCAACCCATTCGACAAGGTCAGGAGATTCAGGCGAGATCGCTTCTGCCGGGCATTCCGGCACGCAAACACCGCAATCGATGCATTCATCCGGATCAATCACGAGCATGTTTTCGCCTTCGTAAAAACAGTCGACGGGACAAACCGAAACACAATCGGTATATTTGCAATGTACGCAATTATCGGTGACGACGTAAGTCATAAATTAAAAATTCCCCTGTAATTTTTTTTGTGATTTTTTGGACAAAATTTCTGTTCGCACGCGCAGTAAAGAAATGAAAACGAAGTAAGAAAAATAAACCCCAAACATTAGCAGTAAAGGTTTCAACATTGCAGGATCAATTGCTACGCCGCCAGATCTGATGATGCTGGCGGGCTGGTGTAGTGAGTTCCAATATTCGACAGAAAATTTAATGATCGGCACATTGACGAAGCCGACAATCGAAATTATCGCGGCGATTTTTTCGCCTTTCGCACGGTCGTCAAACGAGTCGAGTAAAATGATGTAGCCCAAATAGAGAAAGAATAAAATCAGCACTGAAGTAAGTCGCGCGTCCCACACCCACCAAGCCCCCCAAATCGGCTTACCCCAAATCGCCCCCGTCGCCAACGTAATGAAAGCGAACACCGCACCGATCACTGCAATCGATCGCGCAATCAAATAAAAAAACGGATTCTTCCAAATAAATCCCGAGAGATTGAACAAAGCCATCAAGGTGTAAATCAACAACGCCATCCACGCCGCCGGCACATGCACATACATGATCCGTACCGCATTACCCTGCTGATAATCCGCCGGCGAATTCAAAACCAAAGGCACCGCCACCGCCAAAAAAATCAAAAAACACCCGAAAGAAAACGGCGCAAAAAACCGAAAGTTTTTGTCAAAATTTTTGAATTGGAAAAGTTGTGTGAGCATTATTTTTTAGTTTCAGATTTTAACAGTTTCTGCACTTCCCGATCAAAATCAGAAACGTAATTTTTATCTCGGCTTTGACGATATTTTTCAAACTCTGTAAACGCCTTCTCTTCAGCATCTTTAGCACTAACCTTTCCCGCTGAATGCAAAAGATTTTTTTCAGAAATCGTCAGGAGCTCATCCATTTTTTTTATCCAATCTTGCATTTTCATTAGGCGGCCACTGCTGGCTTGAAGTTCAGCGAAGTCGATGTAGAGCGAGACGATTAGGTTTAATTGAGAGATTTCATCTTCAGTTAAATAGTTTTTGGCAACTACGATGTCGCTCTCAGTGATGTTTTCATTTTTAAAACCAGTCAAGCCCATTAAAGGCTTTGTGGCATCTGCTCTGCTAGCGATAATTTCAGCGGCAGTTTTGCCGTGAACAGCAAAGTGCATTTTGTTTTGAACGGTGGCGAAGAATTTTTGGGTGAGTTCGGCGTCAAGTTTGTAGTCGATGCTTGAAGCGTAGATGTCGGTGACTTTTTGATAAAACCTGCGCTCGCTTGATCGAATGTCACGGATGCGCTGCAACAATTCTTCAAAATAGCGTGAGCGTCCGCCGACTTCTTTTAGACGTTCATCATCCATGGTGAAGCCTTTGATCAAATACTCTCTTAGTCTCTCAGTTGCCCATTTACGAAATTGAGTACCGCGATTGGAGCGCACGCGGTAGCCAACGGCGAGGATTGAGTCGAGGTTGTAGTGTTTAACATCGCGAGCAACTTCCCTTGCAGCTTCTTTTTGAACTATCCGGAAATTCCGGATAGTTGAATTTTCATCCAACTCTTGCTCAGCGTAAATATTTACCAAATGTTCGTTGACGGTACGTACATCAACTTCAAAAAGCTCAGCGATTAATTTTTGAGTTAACCAAACATTTTCATCCTCAATTCTAACACGAATTTTCTGGCCCAATCCCTGAGGTTGGAAGATTGAAATTTGTGGTTTTGGAGTTTTATTTTTCATGATTTTAGAGTTTTTTATTTTTTGGTGACACGCTTTCAGAAGAGTTTTTGAGGTAATTTTCTTTACTCACCACGCTCCTCTTCAACTCCTTCTCCGTTGCCTTTCTTGCACCTCCAGCAATTGCCCCGCCGCGTTTGGCGACTTTTTTATTTTTGGTGAAAGTGTTTGGTTTTTCTTGGGCGGAAATTTCGGTCGTCACTTTTTCGCCGAGCATTGTGAAGATCAATTCCAAGTCCGTCATGTTGTCGCGCAGATTGGCGTTGGATTTGGCGGGTAAGTTTTTAAATTTTTTGTACTGACTTGGAGTCATGCCGAACGTGGCTTTGGAAATTTCGGCGGTTAAAATTGCGTAATCTTTTTCGTTTGAAATTCCGCGCTCTTGCCATTCGTCGGTAAGGTTTTGGCGGATTGCGATGCCGCGAAGTCTTTTGTCGATCCAGTCTTTGGAATAGCCTTTCTGCTCGTAAAGACTCTTCATTCTGGCTTGCGCAAGTTCGGGATCTTCAATTTCTTTGATGCGCTCGTAACCGACTTGGGCGAGCCATCTTTTGAAAGGCTCGGCTTTTGGCGACGGGATGGATTGGATGATGCGGAAGATACCTTCGGTGTTGGCGCAATTGATCTTCTGATTTCCACCTTGCGTCGTGATCGAAAGGGGGGTGGCAATTTGCCCCCACCCTTTGGATAATTCTTCGTCTCTTCTGCGCATGTCTTTGATATAGCCCGCCGGATCAAGAGAATCAGTTAGTGCAGCAACGACATCAGTTACAACAAACCACCACTCCGAACCATGCCAAGCGCGGCGGATTTGTTTTTCTTTAAAAATTACGATTGAGTTTTCTTTGTTAGTTGGCGTTGGTTTTTTCATAATTTGGTGTTTTTGAAGTTAGTAAAAAGTTGGTGAATTTTTTCTAAAATTTTGTGCTTTCAGAAATTTAGATTTTGCCCTCGAGGTAATGAATCAGCAATTCCTGCTTCACTTTTTGTTCGGTGGAATTGTCGAAATCTTTTACGGAAACTTCGCCGTTTTGCATTTCGGTTTCGCCGATGATTACGACGAAGCGAGAGTTGTTTTGGCTAGCGCGTTTCATTTGTTTTTTGAAATTGCCATCGAAAATGAATTCGGTGACGAAGCCGGAGCAGCGCAGCTTTTGAGCGATCTCAAAAGCGTAAGATTTTTCATTTTCAGAAATGTAATTTACGGCGACGGGACGGGATTTTTTTGGCTCTAATTTTGCTAACAACATCAACCTTTCAACGCCGGCGGCAAATCCGATTGCAGGAACTTTTTTGCCGCTCATTTTTTCGACTAGATTGTCATAACGACCACCCGCCAGCACGGTGTTTTGCGCCCCTTCAACCGACATTACAAATTCGAAAACTGTCGAAGTGTAGTAATCTAAACCACGCACCAAGCGTTGATTGACGCGGTATTTGACGCCGAATTTGTTGAGTAAATTTAGGATGGAATCGAAACGCGATCTCGCTTCGTCAGAGAAAAATTTGGAAATTTCTGGCGCGTCAGCAAGTAGGTCGATGTCTCTCTGATCTTTGGAATCAAGGATGCGCAACGGATTTTTTTCTAAACGGATTTGCGAATCGGCGGACAAATCATTTTTAAATTTTGTGAAATATTCGGTAAGTGCAGCTTCGTAATTTTGTTTTGTTTGCGGACATCCTAGCGAATTTATTTCTAAAGTGGTTTTTTCTAAAACTCCCAGATCCTTCAAAACACCGGCTGCAAGCAGGATTGCTTCCACGTCGCAAAAATAATTTTCTTCGCCGAAAACTTCGAAATTAATTTGATTAAACTGACGTTGACGGCCTTTTTGTGGACGATCGTAACGAAAAATTGGGCCGTAGGAAAAAAACTTTCGCGGTAAAATTTGCTGCAATTCGCTGTTGGAAACTAAGGCGCGGACGACTCCGGCAGTAAACTCCGGACGTAGCGTCAAGAAGTTGTCGCCGCGATCAGGAAATTTGTAAACTTCTTTGGAGACGATGTCGGAAGCCTCTCCCAGATTGCGCTCAAACACTTCGCTAAATTCAAAAATCGGAGTTTGCAATTCTTCGAAACCAAAAAATTCGCTCTTTTTTTGGGCGGTGGAAATGATGTGATTGAAGATTTTTATTTCATCAGAGAAAAGGTCTTTGGTGCCGCGAACGGGCTGGAGTTTGTGGTCGGACATTTGAGTATTTTGATTTAAATTTTTGTATTTTAGATTTTGCCTACACCACAAAGCCTAAACACTAAATCTTAAACCTAAAATAAATTCACCATGACAAAGACGAAAAACATCTTCGAAAAAATCAAAAAAATTAATGAGTTTGGCCTAGAGTTTTGGAGCGCGCGCGACCTTTCTAAAATCTTGGGATACAGTGAATACAGTAAGTTTTTGCCGGCGATTGAGCGGGCGAAGATGGCTTGCGAAGGCAGTAAACAAGCGGTCTCGCTCCATTTCGCTGGCGTGAGCGATATGGTGGCGATCGGCTTGGGAGTAGAGAGAAACGTAGGTGATGTTCACTTATCTCGTTACGCTTGTTATTTAATTGCGCAGAATGGAGACCCTCGCAAGGAAGAAGTGGCGCGGGCTCGCACTTACTTCTCCTCATTTTACTTACACGACATATTACAAAAATTTGATGGAGCTACTGCTGAAGATTTCGGCTACATGGGTTTGTACGGCGGATTACGCAACAAAGACATCCACAAAAAGAAAAGATTGAAACAGAAAGAAACAATTTTGGATTACATGGGAAGCGAAGAACTCGCCGCCAATTTATTCCGAGCTACCCAAGCTGAAGCCAAGCTAAAACGTGAAAAAATTTTCAGCGAAAGTGAAGCCAACAAGACCCACCTTGATATTGGAAAGAAGGTGCGCAAAACTATCGCCGAGCTTGGTGGCACGATGCCAGAAAAGTTGCCCACTCCCACCAACATCAAAGAAGCTAAAAAGCGCCTCGGTAAAAACAAAAAAATCCTGAATCTAAAATCTTAAATCCTAAATGACCTCCCTTTCGCACATTCGCAATTTCTCAATTGTTGCCCACATTGACCACGGTAAATCAACCCTCTCCGACCGCTTAATTCAAGAATGCGGAGCGGTTGAAGATCGCGAAATGACGGCTCAGATTCTTGATTCAATGGATATTGAAAAAGAGCGCGGCATCACGATTAAGGCCCAAACTGTGCGCCTCTCCTACAAAGCCGATGACGGCAAAACCTACATGTTGAACTTAATGGACACTCCCGGCCACGTCGATTTCGGTTACGAAGTCAGCCGCTGTCTCGCCGCTTGCGAAGGCTCAATTCTCGTGGTCGATTCCACGCAAGGCGTCGAAGCCCAAACCCTCGCCAACGTTTACCAAGCCATCGACAACAACCACGAAATCGTCCCCGTCCTCAACAAAATCGACCTTCCCGCCTCCGACCCTGACTCCGTCAAAAAACAAATCGAAGAAGTAATCGGCATCGACACTTCGGAAGCGATCCTCGTTTCCGCCAAGACTGGCGTGGGAATTCACGACACACTCGAAGCAGTCGTCAAAAAATTACCGGCACCAAAAGGCAATCCTGACGGTGATTTCAAAGCGCTCCTAATCGACAGCTGGTACGACCCCTACCTCGGCGTAATCATTCTCGTGCGCGTAATCGACGGCTCAATCAAGAAAGGCCAAAAAATTAAAATGATGATGGCCAATGCGGTTTACCAAGTGGATTCCGTTGGCTTCTTCACGCCGAAGAAATTTTTCTGCGACGATTTAAAGGCCGGCGAAGTTGGCTTTATTAACGCTCAAATCAAACAGGTTTCGGATTGTAAAGTTGGCGACACAATCGTGCTTTCAACCAACGACACCGCCGTCGCATTGCCCGGCTTCAAACAAAATCAGCCTGTCGTCTTCTGCGGCATTTACCCGATTGATGCTTCCGACTTCGAAAAATTCCGCGACGCGCTCGGCAAGTTGCACTTAAACGACGCCAGCTTCGAATACGAAACTGAAACTTCCACTGCGCTGGGATTCGGCTTCCGCTGCGGCTTCTTGGGCCTTCTGCATTTGGAAATCATTCAAGAAAGATTGGAGCGCGAGTTTGATTTAGATTTGATCACGACTGCTCCCTCAGTGATTTACAACATTCACTTGCGTCCAAGTGGAACTAATGACGGCGAAGTGCTGCAAGTCCACAGCCCCGCTGAAATGCCCGACCCGACTAAAATTCAATCAATGGAAGAGCCGTGGATCAAGGCCACGATCCTCACGCCTGACGAATATCTCGGATCAGTCTTGGCCCTCTGCACGGGGAAACGCGGCGTACAAAAAGAACTCTCTTACGTGGGAGATCGCGCCATGTTGGTTTACCGCTTGCCGCTCAACGAAATCGTTTACGACTTCTACGACCGCTTAAAATCTTGCTCGCGCGGCTATGCCAGCTTCGATTGGCAAATGGATGGTTACGAAGAAAGTAGTTTGGTGAAGCTAACAATAATGGTGAATGCCGAACCGGTCGACGCGCTCTCCTTCATTACGCACAAGACTCGCGCCGAAAGTCGTGGTCGCGCGATTTGTGCGAAATTGAAAGAATTAATTCCAAGACAAATGTTCAACATCGCCATTCAAGCGGCGATCGGCGGGAAAATTATTGCGCGCGAAACCGTGTCGGCGATGCGTAAAGACGTGACGGCGAAATGCTACGGCGGAGACATCTCACGCAAGAGAAAACTTTTGGATAAGCAGAAGAAGGGTAAGAAAAAAATGCGCGAAATCGGAAATGTAGAAATCCCGCAAAGTGCGTTTTTGGCGGCGTTGACGTTGGATGAGAATTAAATTTGAGCTTGAGACGAGACACCACCCTACCCCCCTTGTCAGGGGGGCTTAAATCGAGCTCAATCAAAGCCCCCCTGACAAGGGGGTAGTGGGGTTTCTCGTCACGAACTTAATCTAAGGAAGTTTCTACTCACGCTCCGTTGAATTAGCTTTATCACGAGTATCCTTAACATCATTACCTGTCACAGAAGAGTCAGTTACAACCGTGTTGTGATTCCTTAATGCCAACGCTGCCTCGTGAACCGCAGCAGCTGCACCTAACAATTCCGCCGGCCCAGATACCGCTGAATAAACGGATGGATTGACTGCTATTCCACCTGCATCAGCTGGCGATACAGCGGCGGCAAGTGCTTTCCCGCTTCCACTTGCACGATCCGATGGATCTACGAATGCCGTCGGATTGCCGCGGTCTGCTGGCAACCTCACACCACCATCCACTGAAGCTGCTCTAGCAACTGCCAAATCTTCTCGTGCCACACCCAGTTCGGCACTGTTATTCTGAACAAATTCTTGAGTAGCATTTGCAACAGCTCCCCTACTTACATCAGCAGAACCTGGAACAACCGGACTTCTAGGCGGCAATTGACTGTTGGAAGATTTAGCAGATGCAGGCAGCAATTCTTCCGCTTGCGATTCTTGGTTGTCGTAGGTCTGTTTACTTTCTGCCTGAGACTTTTTGTTCGTCATTTTACCTGCCGCCAAATACATCACCGCTGCAGCCGCAAAGATTCCAATCGGCGGCGCCATGATGCACAACATGAGTGATGCCGCAGTAGCTGTGGTGCCAATCGCCACATTGGTCATGTCTTCTTCACTCATTTGACCTTTTGGTTTTTTCTTCGCTCCAGCTTGTTGCTCTGCTTTAGCTTGTTGCTCTGCTTTAGCTTTTTCTTCCTCCTCAGCCTTTTGCGGTAAATCGTTAGCAGGATCACTGCCAGAAGCAGCTTTGTTTGCAGGCTTTTTATCTCTGACATCTGGAACAACTTCATTCGCCGCAGGTTTTTCGCCATTGGTATTTGGCACAACCTCGCCTTCTTTTGCAGACTCTTGACCGTCAACATCTGAAGTAGCTCTATCTTCATCCGAATGTTCTGCGCCATTGGCATTTGGCACAACCTCACCTTCTTTTACAGACTCTTGACTGTCAGCATCTGCAGTAAACTCATTCGTCGCAGGTTCCACCACAGCTGGCTCTGCACCATCGGCCTCTATTTCAACTACAGGAGCAGCATCCGGAAAAGCGCTTTTAAAATTACCAACAAGAACAGCACCAAGATTTTTATCGCTGGCGAAAACACTTGCGCAAGCAGACATCATTTTTCCTATCTCATCTTCTTTGCTAACGCTTTCTTCGGCCAAATATTGAAAGGCGTTTATTAGTTGGCCGAGAGCAGCCGCCTTCTCTTCCTCTTCCATATCACCTTCATCTACAGACAAAATCGTGCGCGCGGTTTTTGCAAAAACACCAAAAGAAATATCGTTGCCTGTAAGCTCTTTTGCCTTTTCTGCGTTCAAAAAATCAGATAAGTCTTCAATTCTTTCCGCATCATTTGAACCGGTATTAGACTCACTAAAAGTCCTCATCACTTCAGAAAAAACCGCCGCCCTACCGCCATCAATTTTTGTAGCATCCTGCATCACCTTCATCGGATCCGCATTTACAGCAGCCTTGCTTTCTGGTTCTAAATCTACTACTGAAGTCGCTGCTACTGACGCTGTGCCTCCAGCTAAAACTCCTTCCGAAGGCGTATCTGCTGAGGTTTCGGCAATTGAAAGTGATGATGTTGCGACGCTTGATGGTCCCAAATCATCTTCTGCATTGCTTCCTGAATTATTTGACGAGGTCTCTAACACGGACAAAGTATCGCCAACACCTTCTAGATTTGAAGAAGCAGGAGAGTCTGCTGAAGAAGTAGGCGCTGCAGCGAGATTAACTGGCTTAGCCTGCATAATTTGAGAGCTAGCATCCATTGCCAATTCAGTAGCTGCAGCCACTACATTGCCAACAATTGGACCTCCAACCATTCCAGCAGCAAATCCAGCGCTAGTACTTGCAGCCTGAGTAACAGTACTTGCCGCTACATCTTCCATGACGCCGTCAACATCTGCGCTCTCGCGACTTATGACACTCTCCGTAGCATCCATTGTCACACCAGCAGCGCTAGCAGCAACCATTCCAATAATTGGGTTTCCGGTAGCAACTGCAACAGCAGCGCCAACCGCACCTTCGACAACATTTTCCGCCACAACCTCTGCAACTTTTCCGGGATTTTGTTGAACAGTTTGAGCAGCATCATTAGCGGCTTGATGAAGCATGTCGACGCCTTGCACCAAAGCATCCATCGTGGTCGAAGCTGCTTGCGCAATAGCGGCTTCAGCTTCATCCGACACGTCACCTTCGGCGCTACTGAATGCAGACCTAGTTGGATCGCTTACTGCCGCTTGAGCCTCATCCCTTACTTCAGTAACAGCGGCAGGCCTTACCTCATCCTCTTTCCCCGGATTGTCACGCCAAGTTCCGCCACCAAATCCAAGTGGAGTGTCTGAAAGATTTACCTTTGTCCGCTTGGAGTTATTTTTAGGACTGGACTTGGCAGTTCTCTTTTCCCCCTTTTGCGCCTGCACTTCCGCAGCAACTTTTTCTTTCTGCTCCGCTCTTTGAGCTTCACTTAAAGATCCTTGCCCAACCACAGCAGCATTACGCGCAGCGGCTTCGTTGGTAGCGGCTTTATTTTCTGCAGCTTTTCTTGCTCTTTCTTCGCTTCTCTGAGTTTTTTGATGTAATTTTTCTTGGCTCTCTTTTTCTAGATCATCTCTACGCTGCTGCCGAATTTCTTCTGGCGAAGAAACCATCTCGATGCCAGGCCCTTGCACGCTTTCAGCCTCAACTCCACCTCCACCAACTCCTGCTTTTTTGTTTAAATTATTCTTCACATATTCTTCCATAGTTGGAGTTAAATCCTTAGAGCGATGAGTGCGAGGACGAGCCATTTTATTTTGATTTGTTTGATTGAATGAACCTTTGCAGAGCTTCCTATCAAAAGCGGTTCTTACTAAATTTTTTTCAAGATTTTTTAACGCGAAATTCCGAAAGGAGACGGATTTGCTTTTGGGATTTGCTTTTGGCGGGTGGATTTTGGCGGGGAGATTTTGAGCGGGGATTTTGAGCGATTGCAATTGTGCAACCGTTTGATTTTCTTTTTTAAAATTTAAGCAAATGGTGGGTGGTAGAAGACTCGAACTTCCGACCTCTACGATGTCAACGTAGCACTCTAACCAACTGAGCTAACCACCCCCGTGACTTGTTTGTAAATTTATTTTGATTTGAAATTTTAGATCTTAGATTAAGCGGTGACTCTCATCTGCAGCGCGCGCAAGATAAAGTTGCAAATTCGTTAGTCAAATTATTGTAACACCCCCGATCTAAGCCCCCCTGATAAGGGGGGGGTAGGGGGGTTTCTCGTCACGAGTTCGGAGTTTTTAGCGCTAAGCTAATCTGAATTCTTGACGAGAAACCCCACTACCCCCCTTATCAGGGGGGCTTAGATCGGGGGGTCCGGCTAATCCTCAAATCAATCCTCAAAAATAATGAAAAAAGCCATTGTCCTGCTTAGTGGTGGGCTTGACTCTACGACGGTTTTAGGACTTGCCAAAAATTCCGGCTTCGAACTTTACGCTTTAAGTTTTGCTTACGGACAACGTCACGAAATCGAACTCGAATCCGCAAAAAAAACCGCCAAAAAATTCGACGTTAAAGAACACAAAATCGCCAAAATCGATTTAAGAATCTTCGGCGGATCCGCTCTCACTGCCGAAATCCCCGTGCCGAAGGATAGTTGTCAGCCAACCCCACCGCCAACTAACAACCAGCAACCAACAACCAAAATCCCCGTCACTTACGTGCCCGCCCGCAACACCATTTTCCTTTCTTACGCCCTTGCCTACGCCGAAGTTGTTGGCGCTTTCGACATCTTCATTGGTGTCAATGCCGTGGATTACAGCGGTTATCCCGATTGTCGTCCGGAATTTATTTCCACTTTCGAAAAACTTGCTGATCTGGCGACAGCTGCCGGCGTTGAACAACAAGGCCATTTCAAAATTCACGCACCGCTAATTAAACTTTCCAAAAAAGAAATTATTGAAACTGGAATTGAGATCGGCGTTGATTACTCTGAGACTCACAGCTGTTACGATCCGCTGATTGAAGGCGACATGATTTTGGCTTGCGGCAAATGTGATTCTTGCCAACTCAGACTCGCAGGCTTCGCAGCCGCCGGAATCAAAGATCCCATCAATTACGTAAATTAACCCTCGATCTAAGCCCCCCTGATAAGGGGGGTAGGGGGGTTTTTGGTCACGAGCTCGGAATATTTCTTTAAAAAAATCTCTGAATTCTGGACCAGAAACCCCCCTACCCCCCTTATCAGGGGGGCTTAGACTGAGACCCTTATCAGGCGCTTAGATCAAGAAAAAATTATTTTAAAAATGACCAGCAGCAAAAAATACCTCGCAACAATTCCTGAAATTATTTCCGAAGCGCGTGAAGGAAAAATGTTCATTCTTGTCGACGACGAAGGACGCGAGAATGAAGGGGATCTCGTGATTCCAGCCGCAATGTGCGACGACAAAAAAATCAATTTCATGGCGCGGTTTGGACGGGGATTGATTTGTTTGACGCTCGCCGAAGAAAGAGTGCGCGAGCTCGATCTGCCCCTGATGTCAATCAACAACCAGTCGCGCCATCAAACAGCTTTTACCGTTTCAATTGAAGCTCGCGACGGCATTTCTACCGGCATCTCGGCCTTTGATCGCGCCAAAACAATTCGCGACGCAATTGATCCAAGCAAAGGCAAAGAGGCCTTGGTGAGCCCAGGCCACATCTTCCCCCTCAAAGCTGAAAAAGGCGGCGTGTTGGTGCGCGCCGGTCACACTGAAGCGGCGGTTGACATCGCTGTACTCGCAGATCTCAACCCATCCGGCGTGATCTGCGAAATAATGAATGACGACGGCTCGATGGCGCGGATGCCGGATCTGATCAAATTCGCCAAATTGCACAAAATGAAAATCGCGACGATTGCCGATCTGATTGAATACCGTCGCAAAAATGAAAAATTAATTGAGGTAAAAGAGCGCGGAAAATTTATTCACAAAGAAAGTGGTGAGTTCGATTTGGTAATTTACCGCAGCAAAGTTGACGGGATTGAACACATTGCCTTGGTAAAAAATTTGGTGGGAGGCAAGATCAGCGGAAGCGCACCAACGCTGGTTCGGATGCATCACTTAAATATTTTTAGCGATTGTTTAGAAGATGCTCAGAACGCTAAAACTGGTTCGCTAACCAAGGCGTTGAAGAAAATTTCTAAAAGTGAGAGTGGGGTAGTGGTGGTAATCAGACAGCCCTTCGAGACTATTTCGCATTTACTTACCGAAAACGAAAATCAGCCAAAAAATAAGGAAAAAGAATTAAGAACTTACGGCACCGGTGCTCAGATTTTATCTGACTTGGGAGTGACTGAAATGACTTTGTTGACTAACTCGAAGAAGTCAGTGATCGGGCTGGAAGGATACGGGCTAAAGATCAGCGGTTACAAAAAAATCTAATCTTTCACCAGAATTCTAACAAAATACAAAAGCGTCGAGAAGAAAATTGTGATGATCAGAAGTTCAATTAAATGCGGCCAGATCTCTTTGGAAGCGCCATTCACAAGGATGCCATTTGGCGCACTAATCAAAACCTTGTAAGGATATTTTTCAAAGTTACGCATTATTACGTAACTACCTCTAGGGTTAAATAATTTGAATTCCGACAAAGTACCTTCGCGAACCTCTTTAGCAGAAGAAAATTGCAGATTTTTTAACAAATCGTGATCTTCTGAGAACAGCCCAGATACTGATTCCATCAACACTTTGTCGTGATTATCCAAGATTGCAAAATCAACTCCGTAATTGCGCACTAATTTCTCAAATTTTTCGACCAAAGCGTAAACTTTAAAGCCCACAGCCGTGGTGCCGAAATAGCGACCATCTTCGTCAACAACACCAACTCCGGCAGGTATCACATACTGTCCACTTGCCGCTCCAATTGTGGGAGAGCCGGTAAAAATTTTCCACGGAGTTTTTTCGCAATGAGCCAGATAATCGCGATTAGACACATCTAGCGGCATCTTGATCAAACCATATTCGCTGCTAATGGTTAACAGATTGCGATCGTCGATCCACAAGAACATCCCAGTTGAAAGCACATCTCTGACGGATCCGTAGTCGCCATGAGATCCGTTAAATGATTTAAAAATTTTGTTAATCTGCGATTTGTTGCCGTTGGATAAAGCGATTTTTCTGTTGATGTAATTCAAGACGGATTCGGTGTAGTCCAAGGTGTTGGCAAAATTAAACTCAATCTCGTAGGCCGCAGATTTCATCTCTAATTTTTTGCGCCCCAGATAAGAATCAAAATTAGCGAGAGCAAAAATAACTACCGTTAAACTGAATAAGGCGTAGGCGCCCACCAAATACTTGGTCAAAGCAGCTCGACTGATTTTCTTGGATACTCGAAAGAATTTTAACATAAGAAGACAAAATTTTTTGGGAAATTTTTGGAAAAAAAATGCAAGATGTTTAAGAGTCGAATGTCATTTTAATGTCAAGATTTGCGACCAGATTAAATAATAAAAAAACTGATCGTTTTAATTAGAAACAGGGTGACGGATTAGGTAGGCCAAACGTGATTTGGTGAACAGAATTCAACCTCTCTTCAAAACAATATTACCTTCCAAGGAAGATTTGATTTCTTGAATTTCAAAATTTACTTTCCTTCGTTTCCACCCCCCCCTCCTTTTTTCCAAAAATCAAAATGTCTGACGATAACGCAATTGTAAGAAGTTCGAGGAACTTCGTCATCATTACTTGTTTGATTGCGTTCGTTCTTGCGGCCTGCTTCTACATCACTGGATCACTAGTTCTGATCAGCATCACCGGCAAATGGGACATCATCAAAGCTTACTACAAACTGCCCATCCTCAAGCAGTTTACCTACCTCTATCAAACGATGCTGACTTACTGGCAGTTTTATTTCAAAAACTCCGCCAAGTTAACCTCTGACAGCTACAATTATTTCCCCGTCAAACTCTGGGCCACAACATTACTTCCTTACACTTTCTTACTGTCATTTGGTTGGATTTTCCGCGCGCCACTCATGGACTGGCGCCCTTTTAAGAAAGAAGAGTCAATCCACGGCGAAGCTAAATGGGCCACCATGAAAGATGTTAAAAAGATGGGTTTGCGCTCTAAAAGCGGCGTTCTGCTCGGTGTCTACAACAAAAAATCTTTGGTCGCAGATGGTTACCAACATATTTTACTTTTCGCGCCGACAGGTGCTGGTAAAGGTGTGGGCTTCGTAATTCCGAACCTACTTTTCTGGAAAGACTCCGTCATCGTCCACGATATTAAACTGGAAAACTACGAGCTCACTTCCGGTTGGCGTAAAAATAATCTCAAACAAAAAGTATTTTTGTGGAATCCGGCCGACCCTGACGGTATCTCGCACTGCTACAACCCAATGGATTGGATCAGCAAAAAACCGGGACAGATGGTGGATGACGTGCAGAAAATTTGTAACTTCCTTTTGCCTGAACAAGAGTTTTGGCAAAACGAAGCGCGCGCCCTTTTAACCGGGATCATGCTTTACTTGGTAGTCGCTGAAGACAAGCCTGCCACGCTGGGAGAGGTAGTTCGCACGCTGCGCAACGACGATGTAGTTTACAATTTGGCCGTAGTTTTGGACACGATGGGCAAGAAAATTCACCCTGTTTCTTACATGAACATCGCCTCTTATTTGCAGAAGCCAGATAAAGAGCGCGGCTCCGTGACCTCAACTGCCAACTCGTCTCTCGAGCTTTGGGCCAACCCTTTGATCGACACCACAACTGCCACTTCCGATTTCAACTTACACAAATTTAAAACCGAACCTCACACTGCTTACGTCGGCCTAACCCCAGATAACATCACGCGTCTCAAGCCTTTGATGAATATGTTTTACCAGCAAGCGGCGGCGTTTTTCACTGCTAAAATTCCACAACCTCACGAAAAATTCGGCGTCTTAATGTTAATGGACGAGTTTCCAACTTTAGGAAAAATGGAGCAATTTTTGGGCGGTATCGCTTACTTCCGCGGCTACAGAGTCCGGCTTTTCCTGATCATTCAAGACACTGAACAGCTCAAAGGAATTTACGAAGAAAGTGGCATGAACTCGTTCTTGTCAAACTCCACTTACCGCATCACTTTCGCTGCCAACAACATGGAAACTGCGAATTTAATTTCACAACTTCTGGGTAACAAAACGGCGAATCAAATTTCTTACAACAAACCGAAATATCTCGACTTAAATCCTGGTGCCCGTTCGTTGCACGTTTCACACACGCAACGCGCTTTGTTATTGCCGCAAGAGGTGATTCAACTTCCTCGTGAAGATCAGATTATTTTGATCGAATCTCAGCCCCCAATCCGCTGCAAAAAAATCATTTATTTTAAAGACAAATTTTACACCAAAAGGCTCAAAAAGAAAATTGAGATCCCGCACCAAAAACCTTACATGCCGGATCACACCAAAAATAAAGGCGGCAGTTCTGACGCTGCGAAAGAAGCTAAGTCAAGTGATGGCGGTAGTGGCGAAGGTGGCGGAGCAATAGCTGGTTAAATTTTAGACCTAATCCGGGAAAATTAAGACCGAATAAATTACACGAGAAACCCCCCTACCCCCCTTGTCAGGGGGGCTTAACCCGAACTCGATCAAAGCCCCCCTGACAAGGGGGGTAGGGGGGTTTCTCGTCCCAAACTCACACAAAAAAATGCCAAACAAAACCCTAAAAGCCGCTGTAATCGGCGACCCAATCTCCCACTCTTTGTCACCAAAAATTCACAATTTTTTACTCGACAAACACGACATCAACGGCACCTACATCGCCATTCAAGTCAACAAATCCGAACTACAACAATGCGTGCAACACCTGATAGACAGCGACTTCGCCGGCTTCAACGTCACTCTGCCACACAAAGAAGAAGTTTTTAAAATCTGCAACTTCACTAGCAAAACCGCCCAACTTACCGGCGCCGTCAACACCGTCATCATCACGCCGGATAAAAAAATTTTCGGCCATAATTCCGACGCCGAAGGATTCTTAAATAATCTCAAAAATTCTCATCCTGATTTTGATTTGAAAAATAAAAACGCTTTTGTGATTGGGGCCGGCGGAGCAGCCCGAGCACTGATTTACGCCCTCATCAAATCTGACGTTAAAAAAGTTTTTATTACGAATCGCAGCGAAATTCGCGCCGCAGAATTAATCAAAAATTTCGCCGATTTTGCTCTCAGAAAAAATTGCGAAATTACGTTTTTAGTCGAGTCAGATTTTGCCAAAAATTTGGATCAATGCGATTTATTGGTGAATTCAACTTCGTTGGGAATGACCGGCCAGCAAGCCTTGACGATTGATTTAAAAAATTTACAAAAAAGCGCAATCGTCTACGACATTGTTTACAAACCGCTAATGACTGATTTATTGAAGACGGCAGAAAGCCAGGGAAATAAAATCACCACCGGGATCGGCATGCTGATTCAGCAAGCGCTGGTAGGCTTTGAAGCCTGGTTCAAGAAAAAACCACAAGCTGACGAAGAGCTAATAAAACAGGCGATTAATTGGTCGCAGAATTAAAAATAATCTTAAATTTCAGAGAATGTTAAACTTCATAAGATCCATCTTCCGCATCACTAGAACAGTCATTCTTTCTTTGCTGCTAATTTGCCTCGTGATCTTCATGGTCAACAATCGCGATGCGATTACGATTCACACCCACCCTCTTCCATTCGACATCGAAACCAGAGTTTTTGTCCTGATGATTTTCTTTTTTCTCTTCGGAATGTTGTTCGGATTTTTGGCCTTTTCACAAAACATGATTCGCAAATCAATCACCAATTTTCAGGATCGAAGAAAGATTAAAAAATTGGAAAAGCAGGTCGCAAAACAGACCCCCAAAAACTAGAGTTTGCCGTTGAGTCTGTTGTTGATTTAAAACTTTGCGCAAATAACATGCGCCGCTTCTGAACACCTCCCCAACGCTGCTCTCCTACTCTCAAGTGGGTTCATCCAAATAATTCTAAACTTAACTAAAACCAAAATATGGCAAGTAATCTTACTGTAATGGGCAATAAAGAAATTTTGCTGGTTGCTGAAAACATCGCGCACGAAAAAGGCATCACCACTGCAGAAGTTGTTAGCGCCATGGAAGAAGGTATTAAGCTTGCTGCCAAGAAAAAATACGGCACTCATTTGGCCATCGAATGTAGGATCGATAAAAAATCCGGACAGATCAAATTATTCAATAATCTTGAAATTGTTGAGAACGATTCAATCGAAAATTTCGACGTCAGAACTCACGTCACTCTAAAGCACGCCAAGCAAGATGACAAAAATGCTGAACTTGGCGGCTTCATCGTACAAGAACTTCCACCAATTGATTTGAACCGCGTTGTTGCCCAAGTTGCTCGTAACGAAATCATCAAAAAAGTTAAAGAAGCTGAAAAAAATAAAGAGTACAACGAGTTCAAAGACCGCGTTGGCGAGATCGTCAGCGCTTCGGTTAAAAAAGTTGGTCTTAAAAATATCGTCATGGAAGTTGATGGCTACGAAGCCGTAATTCACGAAAGCGGTTTGATTCCAAGAGAAAATTTCCGCGTTGGTGACCGCATGCGAGTTTACGTTGAAGATGTTAGAAAAGAGCCGCACGGCGCTCAAATTTTCTTGTCCCGCACTCACCCACAATTTTTGGTTCGCTTGTTTGAGCAAGAAGTTCCTGAGCTTTACGACGGCAACATCGAAGTTAAAGCAGTGGCTCGTGATCCTGGTTCTCGCGCCAAAATTGCCATTTATTCCCGCAGAGATGACATCGACATCATCGGCTCATTCATTGGTATTCGTGGCAGCAGGGTTCAATCTGTAAGCGCTGAATTACGCGGCGAAAAAATCGACATCATGAAATGGTCACCAAATATTGCCGAATTGGTTGTTAGTTCTTTGACTCCAGCCAAAATCAGTAAAGTTGTAGTTGATGAAGAAAATAACTTGATCGAAGTTGTGGTCGCTGAAGATCAGCTCAGCCTAGCAATTGGCCGCGGCGGACAAAATGTTAAACTTGCTTCCAGAATCGTCGGTTACAAAATCGACGTAATGACCGACGAACAAGAATCGGTGCGCAGAACTAGCGAATTCAACCAAGCTTCAAAACTGTTTGTCGAAACTTTAGACGTTGAAGAAATGATCGCTAATTTACTTGCCGCTGAAGGCTTCTTGTCAGTTGAAGATCTAGCGTCAGCGGATACTCATGAAATCCAATCCATCGAAGGATTTGACGAAGATATTGCGAAAGAAATCAAAAGAAGAGCTGAAGAATATCTACAAAAAACTGCTTAGAACCCGCCCTAGATCTTTTTTATTCTCAGATTTTGGCATATTCCGAGCGCTTTTTTGGTAAAATTTTGATAAATATCTTGAAAAATTTTACCAAAAAATAAGTCGGAATAGGACGAAATATGGAGATAAAAAAGATTTAGAACAGGTTCTTAAGCGAGCTCTGGCAAACAACGAACGAGAGCTCTAACTGAAAATTTAAAAAATGACTAGTCCAGATACTACAAACACAACTCGTTCAACATTAACGCTAAAGCTGAAACCAGCCGCGACTGAGCAAACTTTAACGATTAAACAGCCCGTCGTTGAAAGTAAAAGAATCAACAAATCGTCAGTTCAAGTCACCATTAAAGGCAGAAAAAAAGAGGTAAAAGACGAGTCGCAAAATCTAAATAAAAATGAAGTTGAAGCCAGATTTAGAGCGGTCTCTAACTCTAAAGATTCCGGAAGCGAAGATGTGGACAGTACCAAAATTTTAAGCAAAGCCCTGAAAGACAAAAAACAGAAACAAGATTCAGAAGAGTTACAAGCTCAAGCTCAGCAACAAGAAGAGGAAATCACTGAAACGCTTGAACAGACAGCTCCAATAAAGCCTCAAACCAGATCACAAAATTCAACTTTGCAGTCGGATAATTTCGACGTCATGAATAAAATTAAGCAAAGCATTGCGATCACTAATCGTGAAAAAGAAGAAAGAGAAAAAATTGTTAGCGACAGAAAAAAAGTTGAAGCCGAGAAATTAGAAAAAGAAAGAATCGAAAGAGAAAAAAGAGCAAAGCCAAAAAAAGTTACCACCACCTTCGTCACCAAAGATTTCGACAAAGAAGACTCACTTAAAAAAGGCAAACCAAACTACCGCGAAGAAAGAACCAGTCACAAAAAACTGACTTACATCATTGATGGTGGCGACAGCGAAGACTATTCCGACATCTCCCGCAAAAGAAGAAAACAAAAACTCAGACAGCAGCAGCTAGAACAGCAATCCAAGGATTACAAAAAAATCTCCCGCGAAGTTATTCTCCCAGAACTAATCACCGTTTCTGATCTTGCTGATCGCATGGCCGAAAAAACCGGCGATGTCGTGAAAAAACTTTTCACCATGGGCATGGTCGCAACCAGTAACCAAGTTATCGATGCCGATACCGCTGAATTGGTCATCACTGAATTCGGACACACCGTTAAACGTGTAGCTCATTCCGACGTTGAAAATATTTTAGAGCAAGATTCCCCGGACATCGAAAAATTGCCTAGAGCGCCAATCGTTACCATCATGGGTCACGTCGATCACGGCAAAACTTCTTTGCTTGATGCCATGCGTTCAACCAACGTAGTTAGTGGCGAACATGGCGGCATCACCCAACATATCGGCGCCTCTCGCATTAAAACCAACTGTGGCAAATACATCACCTTCCTCGATACACCCGGTCACGAAGCCTTCACTGAAATGCGCTCTCGCGGCGCTAACGTTACTGACATCGTGGTCTTGGTTGTCGCCGCTGATGATGGAGTTAAAGAACAAACGATTGAAGCCATCAATCACGCTAAAGCTGCCAATGTTCCAATTATCGTTGCTGTCAACAAAATCGATAAACCCGGCTCTGATCCAGAACGCGTTAAACACGAGCTCTTATCCCACAACATCATTTCCGAAGATTTAGGTGGTGACGTGATGTTCATCCCGGTTTCCGCAAAAAATAAACTCAACCTCGACAAGCTTGAAGAAGCCATCTTGCTTCAAGCTGAAGTTTTGGATTTAAAATCCGCCTACACTGGCAAGTCCAGCGGCGTCGTAATTGAATCTAGAATTGATCCGGCAAAAGGCGTTGTAGCTACCATCCTAGTGTTGCAAGGCACTCTTGAACTTTCGCATCTAATCGTCGTTGGCACATCTTACGGTAAAGTCAGAAAGATGAGCGACGATAACGGCAAAAATATCAAATGTGCCACTCCCTCAATGCCGGTAGAAGTTCTGGGCCTAAACCAAGCCCCTAATGCTGGCGATAAATTTGTGGAAGTTGAGGAAGAAAGACAAGCTCGTGAAATCATCGCTTACCGCTCACGCAAAGAAAAAGAAGACAAAGCTTTGAAAAACTCTGTCAGAACTTTTGCTGACGTCTTTAAAGAATCTGGAAAAGGCGGCTTAAAATATCTCAACATCATTGTTAAAGCTGACGTAAACGGCTCTGTTGAAGCCCTGCAAGGCAGTATCCTAAAACTAAATACCGACGAAGTTGCGATTAAAATAATTCACTCGGCAACCGGTGGAATCACTGAAACCGACATCAGCTTGGCCGCAGTTTCTAACGCCGTCATCATTGGCTTTAACGTCAGAGCCAACAGCTCCGCTGCCGACTTAGCTAAATTAAAAAGCGTCAACATTCGTTACTACTCAATCATCTACAACGTGGTTGATGATCTTAAACTTCTTTTATCTGGAATGCTTGAGCCAACTCAAAGCGAAGAAATTCTTGGTAAAGCCGAAATCAGACAAGTCTTCAAAATTTCTGGCTCTGGTAAGATTGCTGGATCAATGGTTATTGACGGAACTATGAAACGCAACGCTCGCGCTCGCATATTGCGCGACAATGTTGTGGTTCACGATGGCGTTCTTAAAGCTCTTAAACGCTTCAAAGATGATGTTAAAGAAGTCAAAACCGGCTTTGAATGTGGTATCTCTTTGGAAGATTTTGAAGACATCAAAGAGAAGGATATTGTTGAGTGCTACGAAATCGTTGAACAAAAAAGATCTTTGTAATACTGAGCTCTACTCGAGAAACCCCCCTACCTCCCTTATCAGGGGGGCTTTTGATCGAGTTCGGTTTAAGCCCCCCTGATAAGGGAGGTAGGGGGGTTTCTCGTCACAACCTCATAAAAATATGCCCACTAAATACCCCCTCTCCTCCCGCATCATTCACTGGCTAATGGCCGCCCTCATCCTCTTCATGCTCGCCCTCGGGATCTACATGACGCAGTTCCTGCCCAAAGATTCCCCGCAGCATTTAGAAATCTACGAACTCCACAAATCTTTCGGCGTCATTGCCTTAGTTCTAATCTTCATCCGCATCCTCAATCGCCTTCTAAAAAAAGCCCCAGCTCTGCCTGCATCAATGCCCAAGGCTGAACAAATCCTCGCCCATCTCGGCCATTTTGGACTTTACGTTTTGATGATTTTAGTGCCGCTTTCCGGCTTTTTAATGTCGAACTCTTTCGGCTTTCCGGTAAAATTTTTCTCAGTCGAATTGCCGCAGTTAATCGGCAC
>CANDYP010000011.1 GCA_947425005.1 Rickettsiales bacterium
AATGAGCGAGTTACAATTCTTGTGGTAAAAATTTGCTCGGAAAATGACGCTGTACCACTTGGTACAGCTTTCATTTTCCGTCGCAATTTTTCCTCAAAAATTCTCGTCAGAAGTTCGGTGTTTTGAATCAGGTTGGGTATATACCCCGTGAGGGCATATTTAATAAAAAATTTTTCTAACAATAGATCTCAAAATTCTGCATGAGAAATAAAAAATTTTCAGCTTTTTCTCTCGTCGAGTTAAGTATCGTGATTCTAATAATCGGGGTCCTGGCTTCTGCAGTTATGGGCAGTAGAGCCATTCTAGCCAATGCAGCTCTAAGCTCAGCGCGAAGCTTAACCAAATCTTCGCCGGTTGCTTCAATGACAAAAGGTTTGGTTTTGTGGCTCGATACCGTGTCGGAAAAAAGTTTCAAAAGCACGGTTAAAAACGACAACGATTCTGTTGATACTTGGTACGACATTAACCCGCTTGCAGCAGCTCCATCTACGACAACCCAGGGCACTTCAGGGTATCAGCCAAAATATTCCGAGAAGGCAATTAACGGATTGCCGGCTTTGAAGTTTGACGGCACTGACGATTTTATGTTGGTCGGAAATCCCTACCGCAACGACTATTACCCAGCGATCTCAAATAATTTTGCTATATTTATGGTGGTATTGGCGACAGCTACTCACGAGGTGGATACGCAGGCGACATCGGGCGATGCTGGAACAAGTGGTCAAAAATATTTACTCTATCCTAGTCGTGGATCAACTATCTATCCAAACGTTAGTAACGCAGTCGGTACTGGAATTTCCATGGGAATAAACGGAATTTCTTTTTATGAGCATACGTACGGTTACATGCCACCACTTATGGTTTACAGCTCTACAACAAATAAGCCGCTAGCCATGTTGATGGAATATAATAACAAAACGCCATCACTTTACGTTAATGGTACGTTGGTTGCTACGGGCTTGCAAAGTCCTCAGAGTTACAGTTTTGCGTCTTATTTAATTGGTGGAAGTTCAAACGATTCGTTTGTTTTCCAAGGCTATATCGGCGAAATAATCATCTTCAATCGCGCGCTCTCCACTGATGAAAAAACCAACGTTAACAACTATCTGAAGAAGAAGTGGAGGATCGGTTAGCTAAGATCCTAAACAGGTTCTAAGAGGCCAAATCAATCTTAGCTGCGAGAATAAAATCATTCTCGCACAGGCCGTTAATTTTGTGAGTTTGAATTGAAATTTTGCAGTGGCCCCAAGTGAAATCAATGTTGGGGTGGTGTTGTTCCTCTTCCGCAATGACGGCGATTTTATTTACAAAATCCAGAGTCTGCAGAAAATTTCTGAATTTAAATTCTTTAAAAAGCCATTTAGAGTCGTCAGAAATTTTCCAATCTTGCAGCTGCGCCAGATACCCCAGAGAGGTATCGCGATCAAATGCTTCAAGTTCTCCACCGCAAGCCACACATTTTTTTTCTGCGAGAAGTCCCATATTTGAAACCGATTAGTTCAGCATATTAAGGTTGGCCCCTTCGTGATCTTTGATCATTTCCTTAATTTTTGCCGGATTAAGTTTACCGAATTTCTTCATCATTTTCTGCATCTGTTTATATTTTTTCAACAAGCGGTTAACCTCTTGGATCGTGCTACCAGCGCCGCGCGCGATGCGATGTTTGCGCGACGAACTTAAAATATCTGGATTGGATCTTTCTTTTTTGGTCATTGATAAAATCAATGCTTCTTGATGCGACATTTCAATTTCAACATTACCCAACTTGTCGACATGCTCTTTCAACTTCGAAGTGCCGGGCAAGAATTTCAACATGCTGCCAATGCCGCCCATCTTTTTCATGTTGCGGATTTGCGACAATAAATCGTTGAGATCGAACTGACCTTTCTGCATTTTTTTCGCCGACTTTTCCATCTCTTCTTCGTCGAACAGTTCTTGTGCTTTTTCAACGAGAGACACCACGTCGCCCATGCCGATAATGCGTGAGGCAATGCGGTCAGGATTGAATTCTTCGAGCTCGTCAGCCTTTTCGCCGACGCCGATAAATTTGATCGGACAATTAGTCGCGGCTTTCATGGTCAGCGCTGCGCCGCCGCGGGAATCGCCGTCCAAACGTGTTAAAATAATGCCGCTTAATTGCAGTTTTTCGTTAAAACTTTTGGCAACATTTATGGCGTCTTGACCGATCATGGCATCGACGACCAGCAAGATTTCCGTAGGGTTGGAGACGCCTTTGATCTTGAGCAATTCTTCCATTAACTCTTCATTCAAATGCGTGCGGCCGGCAGTGTCTAAGATCAAAACATCGTGACCAAAATCTTTGGCTTTTTGAATGGCGCGCTTGGTGATTTCAACTGGTTTTTCTGCGGCAATAATTTCGAGAGAATCCACGGCAATTTTTTTTGCCAAAATTTCAAGTTGGGTTTGAGCCGCTGGTCTGTAGGTATCCAAAGATGCGACCAAAACTCTTTTGTGATTTTTATTTTTTAAACGCAGCGCTAATTTTCCGGCGGTAGTAGTTTTGCCGGCGCCTTGCAAGCCCACCAACATAATGATGACGGGCGGTTGTACGCTAAAATTAATTTCTGAGCGAAAGCCGCCCAAAAGTTTTATCAGTTCGTCGTGAACAATTTTGACTACCATTTGTCCCGGCGACACACTCTTCACAACCTGTTGCCCCAAGGCTTCAGCCTTCACCTTTTCAATAAATTCTTTGGCGATGGCAAGCGACACATCGGCCTCTAAAAGCGCAATTCTAATCTCGCGCATCGTGGCGTTAAGATCATCTTCCGAGATAAATTTTTTGCCGGAGATGGTGTCAAAAATTTTAGTAATTTTGTTGGAGAAATTATCGAACATCGAAAAGATTTTTTAAGTTTTGGGGAATTTTTTTCGGACGAAAATCATCGGCTGTAACGCAAACTATTTCTACGTTGAGGCGTGATAAAATTTTGTCAGATTTTTTGATTTCTTGATACATCGAGATTGAGGCGGCGCGAGTTTCGGTCACTGCGACTGAAACTGTTACCAGGTCATCAAGCCTTGCAGGAGTAAGATACTCAATCTCGCACTTCCTCACCACAAAAACCAGATTTTCTTTTGTAGCTAGGTCAGATTGCGAAATGCCGAGCTTGCGCAAAAACTCGGTGCGGGCACGTTCAAAAAATTTCAAATAGTTAGCGTAATAAACCACGCCACCGGCGTCGGTGTCTTCGTAATAAATGCGATATTCTGCGGAAAAATTATTCGACATTGGTGTAGCAGTTTGGCGTTTCGTAAAGCTTGATGCCGACACATTTTACATTTTTTTCGGCAAAAAGTTTGGGACAAATTTCGGTAAAAATATGCTGGGCAATATTTTCTGCCGTTGGATTTTCCGCGATGTAATAAATTTTTTGTGTGGTTTCGGAACTAATATTTTCACCCAATTTTTTGTCAGCGATTGACAGAATGGTGTTGTGATCCAAATGCTCGTCGATCCAGCCTCCGAGCACTTCGCGAATGACTCCAAAATCAATGACGCGACCCAAATCATCCAATTCTTTGGCCGTAAAAGTTGCCTCTAAAGCGTAGCGATGTCCGTGCAACATTTTGCATTTGCTCTCGTGATTGATGATGCGATGCGCAGCGTCAAACTCGATGCGTCTGGTACAGGTAATCATTTAAAATTGATTTTTGTTTTGGAAAAAGTTCGAATAAATTCAGCCGGAGTTTAAACCCATGGGCCCAGAATTATCAACCTTCTTTAAGCTATGACCGAAATCCTAAAAAAATTAAAATTTGATCAAAACGGATTAATTCCGGCAATTGCTCAAGACGAAAAAACCGGCGAAGTTTTGATGATGGCTTGGATGAACGAAGAGAGTTTAAAGCTGACAATTTCAAGTGGTTACGCCACTTATTTTTCACGTTCACGTAATCAATTGTGGAAAAAGGGCGACACTTCGGGACATGTGCAAGAGGTGGTTGCGATACAGGCGGATTGCGACTTCGACTGTATTTTGTTAAAAATAAAACAAACCGGCGTTGCCTGCCACACCGGAAAAATGAGCTGTTTTTTTAATAAAATTTTATGAACCAGACCTGGCTTGAGATCTCTAAAAGTGCACTTCTAAACAATGTTGCTGAGATCAAAAAAAATCTTTCGCGCCAAACAAAATTTATGGCGGTGGTCAAGGCTAATGCTTACGGGCACGGTCTTTTGGAGGTGGTGAATGCAGTTAAAAGCAAGGTCGATTATTTTGCGGTTTACGATTTTAACGACGCAGTTTTTCTGCGAAGCAAAAGAATTGTTAAGCCGATTTTAACTCTGGGGCGCCTACTGCCCGAACAAATTAAGCTGGCGATCAAAAATAATATTGAAGTCACGATTTCAACTTTTGATGTTTTGGAAGCGGCAAAAAAAATTCCCGGCACCAAACAATTAATGATCCACATCTGCGTCGATACTGGCTTGGGACGTGATGGTTTTGTTGCAAGCGACATAAAAAAACTTGCCGAATTGCTGCAAAATAAAAATCTGCAAAAAAATATTGAAGTGAAAGGGCTCTACGCCCACTTCGCTTCTTCCGACGATTCAAACTCTGATTCTTACACTAAAAATCAAATCACCTGCTTAAAAAAGTGGCAAAAATCTTTGGTAGAAATTGGCTTAAATCCGATGGTTCATCACGGAGCGAGTGCTGCTATTCTCACAAAAGTAGCGACTAATTTTGACATTGCTCGTATTGGCGTTGCTCTCTACGGATTGTGGCCTTCGGAAGAGGTGATGGCGTCGTGCAAAAACAAAAATAAATTGCTGCCGGCTTTGGCGTGGAAAGCGCAAATCGCCGAAGTAAAAAATTTACCAAAAGGCAGCGCAATTTCTTACAATTCTACTCATGTTTTAAAACGCGATTCCAAAATCGCCGTGCTGCCGATCGGCTATTTCGACGGCATTCCGCGCATCACTTCCAATAAAAGTTTTGTTTTAGTGAACGGAAAAAAAGCTCCGCAAATTGGTCGTGTGACAATGAATTTAATCGTGATTGATGTGACTGATGTTGGCCCGGTAAAAGCGGGCGATGTTGTGACGATTATCGGATGCGATAAAAAAGCCGAAATCAGCGCCGACGACTGGGCTACTTGGGCGCAAACCTCAAATTATGAAATAGTTACCAGAATCAATTCGAACTTGTCGCGCAGGTTGGCTTAGATTTTCTTGTATGTTTGGGCGCTGTTTTTAGGTAAGTTAAGCATCTTTTGTAAATGCTTTACCCCGGAGGTTTTGATGAAAGAAAAAATTTCTTCCCTCTTTAATTTTTTACCAATTTTTGCCAAATCCCAAGCTTCTGATTTTCGCTCCAACGGAATTTTAACTTTGGGAGTGGAAATAGAGCTGCAGCTGATTGATCCCATCTCGTTAAATCTTTCTCCCAGAGCGGAAGAAATTTTAAAATGCGCCGCCCCGCTCACAAAAAAAATCAAACAGGAATTTTATCAAAGCACGCTTGAGATCAATACTGACAAGTGTTCAAGCGTTCAGGAGGTTGAAAAAGATTTGTCGCAGTCTTTCGACCAGATTAACAAAATTGCTGATTCGCTCAACATCAGCCTGGCTACAACGGGCTGCCATCCTTTCTCGCGCTACGCCGATTGCGTGATTACCCCTTCGGCGCGCTACAATGAGCTAATCGATCGCAATCAATGGCTGACAAGGCGCATGACGGTTTACGGAATGCATGTCCACATCGGAATGAAAAGCGGTGACGACGCCATTCGCTTCAATAATTTTTTTCTGAATTTTTTACCGCATTTGCTGGCGCTTTCGGCGAGCTCGCCTTTTTGGCAGGGAGAAGATACCGGCCTGTCGTCATGCCGTCCTACAACTTACGAATCTTTGCCAACCGCGGGACATCCTTACCGCGTGAAGAATTGGCGCGAGTTTGAGCAGCTCTACGACACGCTAAAAAAATGCAAAGCCATTGGTTCGATGAAAGATTTGTGGTGGGATATTCGTCCGAGTCCGGGCTATGGCACGCTTGAAATCCGCGTCTGCGACGGGCTGGCGACTCTCGACGAAACTCTGGCGGTTGTTGCCTTCATTCATCTTTTGGCTAGCTGGTTTAATGATCACGGGGAGTGGTTAGAGCAGGTTCCAACTTCGCCTTTGTGGTTTTCCCGCGAAAATAAATGGCGTGCGATCAGGCATGGTCTTGAGGCTCGTTTGGTGGTGAATCTCAAAGGTGAAACCAAGTCGATAAAACAGGATATTTCGGAATGGCTTGAGAAGCTGGCGCCTTACGAAGCAAAGCGGGGTTACCAAGAATATTTCAGAACTCTGCGCGACATTATTGAGAAAGGTAACAGCACTTCGCGCCAACGAAAAATCTACGCCAAAACTGGCTCATTGCAGGATGTGGTGAAGTTTAATATTGAGGAGTTTCTGGTGCGAAGGTCGCTCTGGAATTGAGAAAGATTTTTGCGCAATAAAAAGCCCCGAAGTTTTTAGAAACTTCGGGGCTTTTTTTCTCGGGCTTTTGTATTTTAGCATCATGCGTTTAGGTGACACTTACGTAGCTAGCTGGGAAAATTTTAAGAGAGACCCTATGCTTTGAGCCCGCTGCCTTACAGTAAATGCCACCCTTTCGCATGATGCCAAATTCTAACTATGGATTTGTCTTTTTTCAACCGCCATTGCAGCTTCTTTAACTGCTTCGTTGTAGGTTGGGTGGGCGTGACAAGTTCTGGCCAGATCTTCGGCGGAGCCGCCAAATTCCATCGCGACCACAACTTCGTGAATCGTATTTCCGGCTTCACGACCGATGATGTGAGCGCCTAAAATGCGATCAGATTTTGCGTCGGCAAGAATTTTTACGAAGCCTTGATCGTCACCCGTAGCGCGAGCGCGCGAGTTCGCCATCATTGAAAATTTTCCAACTTTGTAAGCGATATTTGCGGCTTTTAATTCTTCTTCAGTTTTACCAACAGAGGCGATTTCCGGGTAAGTGTAAATCACGTTTGGAATGACGTCGTAATTTACGTGGCCTTTTTGTCCGGCGATCATTTCTGCTGCAGCGACACCTTCGTCTTCAGCTTTATGCGCCAACATCGCACCAGTGGTGACGTCACCGATTACAAAAATATTTTCAACTAAACTGCGTAAGTGATTATTTTCGATGAAGCCACGTGCGTTTAATTTGATTCCGACATTTTCGAGGCCCAAATTTTCGGTGTTGGGACGGCGACCAATCGCAACCAAAACTACGTCCGCAGAGAGAGTTTCTTTTTTGCCATTATTTTCCCCTGGAGCGACCGATTCGATTTCAACTTTGGCGCCATTTTTGTCTTTTTTTACCGACACAACTTTTGTTGAAAGGCGGAATTTAAAACCTTGTTTTTCGAGGATTCTTTGGAAGTTACGAGAAACCTCGGAGTCCATAGCTGGCGTGATTTTGTCGAGATATTCGATCACTTCGATTTCAGCGCCAAAGCGTCCCCAAACTGAACCTAATTCCAAACCAATTACACCTGCTCCGATCACGATTATTTTGCCGGGAACTTTTTCTAAATCGAGTGCGCCAGTTGAAGAAACAATCACCTTCTCATCGATCTCAACTCCGGGAAGCTTTGTCACTTCTGATCCTGTGGCGATGATGAAATTTTTTGCCGAAATTTTTTCTTTCGAGCCATCAGCTTTTGTGACTTCGATTGTATTCTTATCCAAAAATTTTGCTGCGCCTTCGATTGAAGTAACTTTATTTTTCTTAAACAGACCAGCGATTCCACCAGTAAGTCCCGCAACGATTTCATTTTTATTCGCGAGCAATTTTTTCACGTCAATCTTTGGCTTAGAAACTGTAATCCCCAACTTTTCAAACTGATGCTCCGCATCATGAAATTTGTGCGAAATTTCCAACAAAGCTTTCGACGGGATACATCCCACATTCAAACAAGTCCCCCCCAGAGTTTTGCGCTTTTCCACGCAAGCCGTTTTAAGCCCAAGCTGCGCTGCACGAATCGCCGCCACATATCCGCCAGGTCCGGCACCAATTACTACTACGTCAAAATTTTGCTCAGTCATTTTTTAAAAATTTAAGTTGTTAAGGGTTAAGAATTTTTTTCTTCCAAAAACTCGATCATTTTCGTCACGCGTTTTTTGAGTTTCGGTAAATCTTGTTTTGCTAATTTCCAAAAAATTTCTAAATCAATTTGTATGTAGCCAAACTCCGATTTGTTGTCGAGATCGCCAATGGCATGCCACGGAATATCGGCAATTTCTAGGTCTACTTTTTTACTAAGCCTTTTTATCGTCTGAAGATTGTAGGCTAACGCCGACCTCAACAACTCCCAATCTAAGAAATCTTTTTTGGTTTTTCCTTCTAGATAAGTTTCTATTTTTTTGAGGCGCTCTTCAATGCAAGAGAGATAGAACCGATCTTTTTTCATGGTGTTTTAAAGATTAAATCTTGGTGAAAATTTTTTTACGAATTACAAATTTTTGAGTTCCTTTAAAATTTTCTTAATTTGTTTTTTTAGAATTGGGATGTCGTCTTCGACTGTTGATCTAACCAGGTCGGGATCTACATCGAAATAATCGTGAATGATTTTGTGCCTCATGCCAATCACCATGCGCCACTCAACTTCTGAAAATTTTCTCTGAAAATCTTTGGATAAATTGTTGGCTGCTTCACCAATGATTTCAATGCATCTCTCGATTGCTCTTTCGGTTTTGGCATCTTTCCAATCGCCGTCTTCAGAAAAAATTTCTATTTCTTTGATGGCGTCAAGGATGTGATTCAAGTAGACGATTTGGCTTTTCATAGAGTGATGAGTTCTGAAAAAATTTGTTTCTTCAAATGTTTGTTTACAGCTTTTTCGGAGATGATCTGAACTTTTCTGCCAGCTTCTTTTTTCAAAGATTTTTCGAGTCTAACTAAAGTCATCAAAGAAGTTTTTGTGCCGATTTTTACGAGTAAATCCACGTCACTTTTTTTTGTTTCTTCTCCACGCGCAACGGAGCCGAAAACGCGGATGTTGGACACACCGTGTTTTGCAGCTATTTCGTAAATTTTTTTGCGATTTTTTTGGAGGAGTTGGAGAGTTTTCATGGGTCAGAAAATATTTTTCTCGGGTTTAAAAATCACTCAATTTCTTTGGTGATCCAGCCGCCGCCGAGGACGCGGGAGTTTTGGTAAATTACGCAAGCCTGTCCAGGAGTGATTGCTCGGGTCATTGAATTCATTTCGACTTCAGCTTCGCCGTTTTCGCCAATTTTTACGATGGCGTTTTCTTCCTCGTGATTCGAGCGTAGGCGCACCTTGGCCTGAATTTCGTTTTTGAAATCTACGTCACTTGCCAACCAATTCAAATCGCGAATTTTGAATTTACGATTTTGCAAATATCTTTCTTCGCCGACAAAAACGATATTTTCTTTCGGCTCGATCTTCACAACGTAAAGCGGTTCGGGGTAAGCTATTCCTAGGCCGCGACGTTGTCCTAAAGTGAAGTTAATGATGCCGTCATGCTTGCCTAAAACTTTTTTGGTTTCGATGTGAACGAGTTTTCCTTCCTTAAAAGCGTCGGGGCGATGACGACGAATTACTGCGGCGTAATCACCATTTGGCACGAAGCAAATATCTTGCGAATCAGGTTTGTTGGCAACGGATAAACCCAGACGTTCCGCCTCTTTGCGGGTTTCTTCTTTGGTGTTTTCGCCGAGAGGAAAACGTAAAAAATCGAGCTGATCTTTGGTGGTCGCGAATAAAAAATAACTTTGATCTTTGTTGTCATCGACCGCCTTGTGCAATTGCGCTTCAGCATTTTCCCCGATCTCGCGACGAACGTAATGACCAGTCGCCAAAGCGTCCGCCCCAAGGTCGTGCGCTACTTTCAACAAATCACGAAACTTCACGGATTGATTGCATTTGATGCAAGGAATCGGCGTTTCACCCTGCAAATAAGAATCAGCAAAATCATCAATCACCGACTCTTTAAAAAGATTTTGGTAGTTCAAAATGTAATGCGGAAAGCCCTGTTTTTCGGCGACTTTTTTCGCGTCGTAAATGTCAGTTCCGGCGCAGCAGGCATTTTTTTTCTTCAACGCATCGCCCATGTCGTAGAGTTGCAAAGTGATGCCGATCACGTCGTAACCTTGCTCTTTCAAAAGGCAGGCGACAACAGAAGAATCAACGCCTCCCGACATTGCGACAACAACTTTTGTGTCTTTAGGATCTTTATTAAAACCGAGTGAATTCATTTGGGGGAAATATCTTGAAAAAAGAAGTTGGGCACTCAACATCCGGCTAAATTTATTCCCCCTCCCAACTTAATCAATTCCTGATTTTATGACCGAATCTGCCAAGCTTATTTTGCCTAACGGTAAGGAAATTATTTTGCCAATTCGTAAAGCAACAATAGGTCAGGATGTGATCGACATCACGCAACTCTACAAGGAGAGCGGTATGTTCACTTACGATCCGGGATTTTTGGCGACGGCTTCTTGTGAATCCAAAATCACTTTCATTGACGGCGAGCAAGGTGTGTTGCGTCACGGCGGATATTCGATTGAAGAGTTGGCAAAAAAAAGTGAATATCTGGAAGTAGCTTATTTGTTGATGAATCACGAACTTCCAAACGCCACACAATACAAAGATTTCCGCAGCGGCATTATTAGAAATATGTTGGTACACGAGCAAATCGGCATTCTTTATCGTGGCTTTCCGAGACGGGCGCATCCAATGGCCATCATGGTTGGAGCCGTGGCGTCACTTTCAGCCTTCTACCACGAAACCATGGATATCGCGACGCCGGATGGGCGCATGGATGTGGTTTACAAAATCATTTCTAAAATGCCGACATTGGCGGCGATGGCTTACAAATACTCAATCGGTGAGCCGATAATTTATCCAAATAAAGAATACGGTTTTGCCGAAAACTTTTTGCACATGCTGTTCGACAAGCCGAATCAGCCGCACAAAGTAAGTCCGACAATCGCCAAGGCGATGGAAATGATTTTAGTTTTACACGCTGATCACGAACAAAATGCTTCAACTTCAACAGTACGTTTAGCCGGTTCATCCGGTGCCAATCCTTTCGCCTGTATCGGTGCGGGGATTTCTTCGCTTTGGGGCCCGGCTCATGGTGGCGCCAACGAAGAGGTTCTCGAAATGTTGCAAGAAATCGGAAACAAAGACCGCATTCCTGAATTCATCGCGCGCGCCAAAGACAAAAATGACTCTTTTCGTTTGATGGGTTTTGGCCACCGCGTTTACAAAAATTATGATCCGCGCGCCGCGGTTTTGAAAAAATCTTGTGACGAAGTTTTGAGTGAATTGGGCGTGAAAGATCCGTTGCTCGACATTGCAATCGAGCTCGAAAAAATCGCACTTAACGACGAATATTTTGTCTCGCGCAAATTATTTCCGAACGTCGATTTCTATTCCGGAATCATTTACAAAGCCTTGGGAATTCCGAGCAATCTCTTCACCGTAATTTTTGCCATCGCACGTTCTGCCGGGTGGATTTCGCAGTGGAAAGAAATGATCGAAGATCCGGCATTTAAAATCGGCAGACCGCGTCAACTTTACACTGGTCACGTCAAAAGAGACTACATTGAAATTAGTAAGAGATAATGGCTTCAATACTGCAAAATCTTGTAAAAAAAACTGCCGACAACGCAAAAAAATTAATCGCTAAAAAGCCTGACGAAGATTTCATTCCTTACGTTTGCCATTACGATCCGCGCACGATTATCACCAAGAATGGCGAGCTTTTACAGACTATTAGAATTACCGGTTTCGGCACTGATTCAGTCGCTACAGATTTAATTTCGCTGCGCGATACCTTGCGTGATTCCGTTGTGGCTCACGTTAAGGATACTGAATTTGCTTTTTGGTTTCACACCATCAGAAGAAAAAAAAACGTGATTCCGAAAGGCGAGTTCAAAGATTTTTTTGCACAAAAAATTAATGAATCTTGGGACAAGGAAAATGACTGGTCTGACAAATATGTGAATGAACTTTACATCACGATCATCACCGAAGGGCTCGACACTTCGATTGGAAATTTTAACGCTTTTTTGCGTTCATTTTCTTATTTCACCACCAAGTCTCTGCACCAAAAACATTTAGAAGCGGCTCACAAAAAATTGTCAAAAGTCGTCACCAGCATATTGGTCGACATCGAAGAATACGGCGCCAAATTGCTTGGCATTGCTGACTGGGAAGGGGTTTTATATTCCGAGCCAATGCGCTTTTTTGGCAAAATCATCAATCTTTACGAAGAGCGTTATCCTTTGTGGATGAACGACATCGCCGCTGATCTAGCTAGTCACAAGTTCGCTTTCGGCGATCGTGAGTTAGAAGTGATGGGCTACAATAATAAAAATTTCGCCGCGATGTTGTCGCTGAAGGAATATCAGGAAACTCCGGTGGACGCTCTGGACCGCATTTTGCAGCTGCCTTTCGAGTTTATTATTACTCAATCATTCGATTTTAATTTTTCTAAAAAAGATCTCGCGCCGTACGAATATCAAAATTATTTGCTGCAAGTTAGCGGCGATGAGGAATGTCGACATTTAAGCGGTATTGCTAATTTTACCGAAAGCGACACCGGCTCGCAAACCAACTACGGCAAGCTGCAAACCACCATCATGCTCATCAGCAAAAGCAAAGCTGAGCTAGAAAAAGACGTCAAAGTGGCAATGGATAAATTTTCCTCACTGGGCTTGGCGGTGATACGAGAAGATGTGTTTTCCGAACATTGTTTTTGGGCGCAATTGCCCGGAAATTTCCGCTATTTGCGTCGTCAAAAAATCATCAATACTTACCGCATCGGTGGCTTCGCAGCTCTACATAATTTTCCCTCAGGATTGATGAGCGGTAATCACTGGGGTTCGGCGGTTACGGTGCTGAAGACGGTTTTGGACACGCCGTATTTTTTCAATTTTCACGAAAAAGATTTGGGCCACACTCTTATTTTTGGACCAAAACATACCAGCAAAACCATCCTCACAAATTTCCTAGTTGCTCAATCAAGAAAATTTAACAACAAGCTGTTTTACTTCGATTTAAATTCCAGTGCCAAAGGCTTTATCAAAGCGCTTTCCGGGCAGTATTACAGCTCATCGGCAGATGTTAAAAGTTCAGAATTTTTACAATTAAATCCGCTGTCTTTGGTCAAAAATGAAAATAACAAAGCCTTCTTGAGTGGCTGGTTTCAAAGTCTGGTGATTTTTTCAAAAGATGTCGTTCCGCAAGTTGAGCTCGATTTAATTCCACAAACTGTCGACAAAATTTTCGCTGCAAATGTCACTAATTTTGCCGCCGCTGTTGAGGTTTTTAACGCACCGGAAACTCGCAATATTTACGAGAAATTAAAGATCTGGAGCAGCGGTAAGTTGTCGCACATTTTTGGCGCTGAAGCTGAAATCAATTGGTCCGATCCAATTGTCGCTTTCGACTTCACGGCGCTAATTAATCAAAAGCCGGCTCTGATTCCTTTGGTGCTTTATTTGCTGCATAAAATTGAAGAAAGTTTGGATGGATCTCCAGCAATAATCGTGCTCAAAGAGGCCTGGAATTTAATCGACAACGTAATTTATCTTCCGCAAATCAACGGCTTTTTAGAAAGAGTCCGGCAGAAAAATTGCGTGGTAATTTTCACTTGTTCGGATGCGGAAGCCTTGGCGGCAAGTGACACAATTTTTGAAATTAAAAGATCAATTGCTGGCGAAATTTACACAGCTAACGGCAATCCGGATGAGTCTTACAAAACTATTTTAGAGCTGAGTGACGAAGAGTTGGAGATCGTGAAAATGATGGAAGACAACGAAAGGCATTTCATTTTCAAGCATCGCGGCGATGCGGTAATCGCCTCATTGAATTTAAAAAATTTCCCAGAAATTACAAAAATCCTATCGGCCGATGAGGCTACGCTGACGGCGGTCGAAGAGGTGCTGGCAGCAAATAGAAATGAAGCTGGGGCGTTGGCCGAGCCGCAAGTTTGGGTTCCGCAGTTACTCGAAATCTTGCAAGAAATTGAAAAAGATATTCAGGCGGAAAGGAAGAAGGTAATAATTGAAGAGATGTCCAAAGAAAGAGCTCGCAGAGAGCAGCTAGAGATTTAAACCCCAGAATTTCAAAGCAATACTCGCTTTGCGTAAGTCCTAATTCAAAAAGCAAATCATGAAAACTTTAGTAATCATAAATTTTGTAGAATCCGGTTATGCGGATTCAATATCAGATCTTGCTGCGAATGATGATGTTATTTTGATTACAAATCCCAAGAGCATTAATGATTTAAAGAGGCAGTTAGAGCAGTATCGCGGGCAGTTCGATGAAGTTTTTATTAATGCTCATGGAAGCATGGGGGAGCTTTCTCCAACTATCGCGGTTGCAGATAGATCAGTTACGATTCCTGAGTTAGTTGAGATGATTAATCATCACAACTCTGATTCTGTAAAAGAGATTCATCTCGCTTCATGTTATGTTGGCTCGCATTTTGAGCAGTTGGAACGCGTTGATATTTCTAATAAATATTATTCTGGATTGGCTCATTCATTGCGGCCTGGACAGAATTTATTTTTGCATGGAGATGAACATATCTCCACGACCAAAGAAGGTAAGAGTCGGTTGTTGTCAGTGGTAAATCACGAGTCTGGACCAATCACCAACTCGATCCTTGCTTCTTCGGAAGAGCTAAGAGTGATCAGCAGAAAATCTAATAATCTAAGAGGAAGCAGCAGTTTCGCTATCTTTGAACATGTTCCTTACACTGAATTTGTGTCAGAAAATTCAGGTGATCCGCTCAAGCATCTTCGTTCTTACTTCGCGAATTCTCTCAGAAGAGCCAATGAATTTGAGGATGCTAATGGAATGACTCGCGATCCTGCCGCTGAAGAGAAGTTGGCAAAAATGAGCAACGAGGATTTGAAAAAATATTTAAACGAGGCCTTCGAATTAGAGCTGATAAAAAGTCCAGATCCAATGAAGGTTATTAGCGATTGGGGATATTTGTTGAAGTCTGGCGTCATAGATGTTCGGCATGATAAAAGCGATTGGACGATATTGATGTATTCTGCTTATCACGGACACGTAGATGCGGTTAAAGCCATTCTTGCCGATGAAGAAGTTGGTAAAAAATTTGCCACAAAAGGTGAAATGGCACTGATACTCGCGGCTCGTAACGGTCAAACTGAAGTCATTAAAGTTTTGCTAGAGAGTGATAAGCTTGATCTGAGCCATAACAGCAAAGGAGTCGCTGCAGCATTAAAAATCGCCAAAGAAAAAAATCTTACGCAAGTATCCGATCTGATCGAAGATAAAATTCTGGATTGGCGGATTGCGGAAAATCCTCAGAAATTATTATTTGAGCTTGTCGACAAGGGAGACGTTGAAACCTTGCGTTGCGCGATTGCGAAGGGGATAAATCTTGATATCGCAGATGAGCATGGCCAAACATCTTTTATCCGCGCCGTCAAAAAAGGTGATCAAAAAATTACTGAGATCTTGGCCGATAGTAGAGCGGATCTGAACTTGGCTGATAAAAATGGTGATACGGCTTTAAAAGCTGCAGTAAAAAATGGTGATGTTGAGATGGTGGAGTTGTTGCTTAAACACGAGAAAATTGAACGAAATTTTGGCCAAGAATTTAGTCAAAAATTATTGGAGCAGGCGGTTCACGATAGACATAGTAACGTTGTGAAAGCGCTCCTTATCGCAGACAAAGAATTCGACGTGAATTCTTTTATTTCCTATGATCAAGATGGAACACGTTACGAGAAAACAGCATTAGAAATAGCGGTTCAAAATCACGACACTTTGACAGCAAAATTTTTACTTGAGGATGATAGAATTGAGCCGCAAAAGTATAGGGGTTGGTATGCAGTGAACGGTCGGTATAGGGGTAGTCCATTTCCACCATTGCATGTGGCTGCAGCAAGTAATGACATTGAAATGGTAAAGTTATTTGTTGCTAAGGCCAATGAAGGTAAGGTTGATGTTAATGTTGTTGGGGTTGGTATGAATGAGGGCGTGACTCCATTAATGTCTGCAGCACAGAGCGGTTATGTAGAAGTGGTTAGAGAATTGCTTACAGTGAAAAATTTGGATCCAAATATGAGGTTACGTGACAACTCCACAGCCCTCATCCTTGCCGCGGATAATGATCGAACATCTGTTGTGAAACTCCTTATTGAGGATCCAAGAACCGACTTGGATATTGAGAGATATGGAAAAACAGCGCTAGGAGTTGCTGGCATTAATCACAGATTCGGAACGTCGGAAAAATCGTTACTGGAAGAAAGTGAGAAATGCCGACTTTCTAAAATGCAAAGCCACGCTTTGCGCGGTGATGCAAAGAAGAAAGTTGTTTCGCCTAAAGATGTTGGATTGTTTATTCCAGAAAATAGTGGCGCACAAAATGTCTTTCCGCCAGTAGATCAAAGAATTTCAATCTCTAACAACCAAAACCAAATCGCCGAACTAAACAGATTAGGCTTTGCCCAGCTTGCACTATTATTGGTGGCGGCAGCTGTGATAGTTAGGCATTTTGCTGGAAGGTTAATTCCTGGTAAGAGTCCCAAAGCTAGTGGGGGGAGGGGGTTGGACGAAACAACTAAAAGTAAAAATAGGGAGTAAGAATTACGCAGCCAATTTCTTTTTCAGCAAATCATTTACCATTCCGGGGTTGGCTTGACCCTTCGATTCCTTCATTACCTGACCCACAAAAAATCCAAAAAGACGATCCTTGCCGGAGCGATATTCCTCAACTGAGGGCTGATTATTGGCCAAGACTTCGTCGATAATTTTCTCGAGCGCTCCTGAGTCAGATACTTGTTTGAAGCCTTTCTCCTCAACGATTTTCAAAGCAGATTCACCGGTTTCAATCATCCCGTCCAAAACATCTTTGGCGATTTTGCCGGAGATCTCGCCGCTCTTCATCAAGTCTAAAAGTCCGACTAAATTTTCGACGCTAACTTTCAGATTTTCAAAACTTATTCCCAATTTGTTCATGCGTCCGAATAGCTCAACTGTAAGCCAAGTGACGCATAGCTTTGGTTCGTGTTTTTGAATTAAAGCTTCAAAATATTTGGTGATTTCGCCGTCATTAGTAATCACGCCAGCATCGTATTCCGGAATGCTAAACTCGCGAACGTAACGTTCTTTTTTTGCTTGGGGCAGTTCCGGTAAAGATTTTCTGATCTCATCAACGAACTCTTGCGTAAGCACTAATGGCGGCAGGTCTGGGTCGGGAAAATAGCGGTAATCCATGGCATCTTCTTTGCTGCGCATGGTTCTGGTGTCGCCGTTAATGGCGTCGAAAAGGCGAGTCTCTTGATCAATCACACCGCCATTTTCCAAAATCTCGACTTGGCGCGCGGCCTCGAATTCAATGGCGCGCGAGATGTTGCGCATTGAGTTCAAATTTTTGATTTCGCAACGTGTGCCCAATTTTGTCTCGCCGAGTTTACGCACTGAAACGTTAGCGTCGCAGCGTAAATTTCCCTTCTCCATGTCGCCGTCAGAAGTGCCGAGGGCGCGCACAATTCCGCGGATTGTCTTCACATATTCTGCCGCTTCGAAAGGCGAGCTCATGTCGGGCTTGGAAACGATTTCCATCAGCGCAATGCCGGAGCGATTGAGGTCAATTAAAGAAAGGGAAGGGTGTTGGTCGTGAATTGATTTGCCGGCATCTTGCTCGAGGTGAATGCGTTCAATGCGAATGGTTTTTTTACTGCCATCTTCGAGCGCAATTTCTACGGAGCCTTCGCCCACAATCGGAAAAAAGAATTGCGAGATTTGGTAGCCCTGCGGCAAATCCGGATAAAAATAATTTTTGCGGTCGAAAGCTGAACGCAAATTAATTTGCGCATTAATGCCAAGCCCGGTCTTCACTGCCTGCTTGATGCATTCCTCATTGATGACGGGCAACATTCCTGGCATTGCTGCATCTACAAACGATACTTGTGAATTTTGGGGTGCACCAAATTCCGTCGCCGCACGCGAAAATAATTTCGAATTCGAAGCCACTTGCGCGTGGATTTCGCAGCCAACTACCAGTTCGTAAACATTATTTTTTCCTTGGATCGTGTAGGTCATTTTCAAGTTTTGACTTTTTGTTTTTTGGCAGAAAATTTTTCTTCGAAACAATTGATCTGCCCAATTTTTTCTCCAACTCTTTACGAGCATTACCGGCGATTTTGCCGCCGATTTTAGAATCTTCTTTTAACTTTTTGACGCCGCACGAATTTTCGTTGCGGTGGATTTCGGTGGTGGAGCGCTCGCCGAGCATGGTGAAAATTAGTTCAAAGTCGTCCATGTGGTCGCGTAAATTTTGGCGCTTTAAACCTTTGTGATCTTTGTATTCAGAAGGCGTTAATCCGAATGTCGCCTTTGAAATTTCTGCGGTAAGAATTTCGAAATCACGATTTTCTCGGCGCCTCTCTTCCCCCACTCATCCGTCAATTCTTCACGAATCGCAATGCCGCGCATTCTTTTTTCAATCCAATCTTCGGAATAGCCTTTGAGCTTGTAGAGCATTCGAGTGCGCTTAGTGGCAAGTTCCGGATTTTCGATTTCTTGCACGCGCTCGTAACCAACCTTGGCCAACCAGCGTTTGAATGGCTCAGCTTTTGGCGACGGAATTGATTGAATGATGCGAAAGATGCCTTCGGTGTTGGCGCAGTCTGTTTCTCGCATTTTTTTGTCAGGTGCTTCCAATTTCAACTGTAGACAAATTGTCGACAGTTGAAATTTCTCTTCATCTTCAACTCTGGTCTTAATTTTAAACCAGTAATCACGCGGATTAATGCTGTCAGTCAATGCTTCAACAACATCAACTACGGAAAACCACCACTCATTCTGATAAATCAGTTTACGGATTTTTTTACCTTTAAACAAGGCTAGTTGGCTACTTAGTTCTGTGTTCATATTCGGGTGATTTTGTGATGTTTTTAAAATGGCTTGCAAAACTTATTCTTGTGTCGCGCTATCCAAAACCTCCTGATTCTCTCCAGTTTCTTCCCCAGTCTCCGCATCATCCACATCTTTATTGCCGGTGTGGGCGATTCGGGCGACGGATACTACGGCTTCGTCTTTGGTTTTAATGAGGGTTACGCCTTGAGTATTACGGCCCGAGATTCGCACGGATCCTACTTCGGTTCTGATCAAAGTTCCTTTGTCGGTGATGATCATTACTTGATCTTTGGCCTCGATTGGGAAGCTGGCGACGACGTTACCGTTACGTTTCGAAGTGACGATGTTGGTGATGCCGGAGCCGCCACGGTTGGTGATGCGATATTCGTAAGCGGAAGACCTTTTGCCAAAGCCATTTTCAGTCATCGTCAAAATAAATTCTTCGGCAGCGGCCATTTCTTCGATCTTGGCTTGTGGCAATTCTGCGCCCTTAATTTGTGGTATTGCCAGCGGCTGTACTAATAAATCTTCTGACGGATTTTCCTTCAAATTTTTATTGAACAACAAAGCGTCGCGCAAGGCCAGACGCTGATCGAGATCAATCTTCAAATATTTTTCTTTGATTTCAGAATCCTCGCCAGCATGTTGCAAGATCGACATGGCAATCACTTCATTACCCTTCTCAAGCTTGATACCGCGCACGCCGGTAGAATTTCTGCTTTGGAATAAACGCAGCTTTTCCACCGGGAAGCGGATACATTTCCCGTCTTTGGTCGAAAGAAGAATGTCGTCTTTCTCGGTGCACAAAGAGACGCCGATCAAGGCTTGGCCAGCTTCCAACTTCATGGCGATTTTGCCTGAAGAGCGAATGTCAACGAATTGATCCATTGAGTTTCTGCGGATGTCGCCGTGCGAAGTGGCGAAGGCGATGCTCAAGTCATTCCACTTAGCTTCATCTTCTGGTAGTGCCAAAATCGTGCTGATTTTTTCGTCAGCTTCCAAAGGCAACAAGTTGACCAAAGCACGTCCGCGCGCTTGCGGGTTGCCAAGAGGCAGCTTGTAAGTTTTTAAGCGGTAAACTTTTCCTTTGTTGGAGAAGAACAAGATTGGCGTGTGAGTGTTGGTGACGAAAATGTCGGTCGCAATATCTTCGTCGCGAACATCCATGGCGCTGCGGCCTTTGCCACCGCGCTTTTGCGTGCGGTAAGCATTCAGCGAAACGCGCTTGATGTAGCCATTCATGGTGCCCACTACGACCATGTCTTCTTTTGGAATTAGATCTTCGATATCGACTTCGAACTCACTGTCTTCAATGGTTGAGCGACGTGGTGTGGCGAATTGATCTTTCACTTCGATCAATTCTTTTTTGACTAATTCTAACATTTTTTGACGGTCAGCTAAAAGCTCGAGGTAAGTCAAAATTTCAGCGGCCAAGATGCGCAGCTCTTCGTTGATCTTGCCCATTTCAAGCCCAGTCAAACGTGCCAATCTCATTTCCAAAATTGCCTTAGCCTGCACTTCGGTGAAATAAAATTGTCCGTCTTTAATGATGTTGCCCTTGTCCTGAACTAGCTTGATGATTGCTTCCACGGTGTGTGCCGGCCAGCTTTTTGCCAATAATTTTTCTTTGGCTTCGGCAGCATCTTGTGATTTTTTGATGAGCTCAACAATTTCGTCAATGTTGGTCACCGCTACAGCCAAGCCGATTAAGATGTGAGTTTTATCACGCGCTTTGTTGAGCAGGAAATTTGTTCTGCGGGTGGTTACTTCTTCGCGGAAAGCGGCGAAAAGTTTAATTACGTCGAGAATGCCCATCAGTTGCGGTCTGCCATGATTCAGTGCCAACATGTTGACGCTGAAATTGCTTTGCAATTCGGTGAAGCTGTAAAGCTGATTGATAATTACCTCTTCCATGGCATCGCGGCGCAGCTCAATGACGACGCGGATTCCTTCGCGATCTGATTCGTCGCGTAAGTCAGTGATGCCTTCGATTTTTTTCTCTTTCACCAAGTCGGCGATTTTTTCTACGAGCTTGGCTTTGTTAACTTGGTAAGGAATTTCTTCGATGACGATGGCAACTTTGCCGCCGGTTTTTTTCTCGATTTTGTGGCGACCGCGCATCACGACAGAGCCGCGTCCCATGCGGGCTGCAGAGTCGTATCCGGCGCGACCCAAGATGATGCCACCAGTCGGAAAATCTGGTCCCGGAACGATTTTAATAATGTCTTCAATGGTGATTTCGTTGTTGTCGATGTAGGCCAGACAAGCGTTAATCACTTCGCCCAAGTTGTGCGGTGGAATATTTGTGGCCATTCCGACAGCAATACCACCAGAACCATTAACCAACAAATTGGGGAAACGTGCCGGCAAAACTTTTGGCTCTTTTTCGTGGCCGTCGTAGTTGGGAACGAAGTCGACAGTGTCTTTGTCGAGATCATCCAGCATGGTGTGGGAAATTTTTTCCAAACGGGATTCGGTGTAACGCATCGCAGCCGCCGGATCGTCATCGAT